>CAMKFK010000034.1 GCA_946411835.1 uncultured Clostridia bacterium | reverse complement strand
GATTCATCTTGAGCTTTAACTTTCCCTCAAGATACCTCCGGCTCGATTCGAGCAGTCTTTCCGCTTTTGAGGAACCTCTTGATAAGCTCCACTACGCGCTTGTCATGTACTTGCTCCCGCACCATATTCATCAGGAGGTCGTGGTTCAGCGTGTCGAAGTATTTGGACAGGTCAATCAATACCGCTTGCGTATAGCCCTGCTCCGCGTACTCCTTCACCTTTTGAATCGCCATCTGCGCACTTCGCTTCGGGCGGTAGCCATAGCTCCCGTCCGAAAACAGCGGCTCGTAGATTGGGACTAACTGCTGCGCGATTTCAGGTTCTGCATGTCCAGAATACGTTCCAGCAGGTCTGCACCGTCCGTCTCCGTGAGTTCCCGATTGTCGGCGCTCCGCGCTCCCGCATACTCTTCGTGTTCCGCACTATCCCTTTGCGGGCAGCCCTCTCGGTATTCTGCTTTCATTGTGCCGACCTCCTTTCCGTCCTTCGTCGGACTTACGATTGTTCGGTCCTTCCCGGCTTTTTTCCCCGCCGGTACTATGACCTCTGCCTTCGACCGCAGGAAAAGGGACGACCTGCGGGTCGTCCTTTTTGTGACCTGCTGCGCCGCTGCGCAATAGGATGAGGTACCACGTCGAAGGGGAGTGCTGTGTAATGTGTTGGAGAGACTGGAAGCTGATCGGGTTGCTGGCGCTTGCGCTGGGCGCGGCGATGCTGATTACCGTTATCTTTCCGGTAGGCTTTGTCATGCTGCTCACGGCGCTTGTGCTCATTCTGTGCGGCGTTGGGCTAATAAAAAGGAGGTGAGGGAATGCAGGTCGTGGTCTGGAAACCGTCCCGCGCGATGCGAGGCGTGCTCAGCCGTCTGTTTGGCATCCGGGAGGAAAAGAAGAAGTAGTAGTAGTACATCCTGTGCATATCCCCACCCGCTCCGGCATAGAGTGAAGCAACAACTACGCCAAAGGAGACGGGTACCATGGAATTGGAACTGCAAAAGGAGCAATTTGACTGTTACCGGGCAGCACCGCCCTTGAGCCTGACGCTGGAGGAGACGGCGGAGACGATCGTGCCCGACCACGACCCGGACGTCGGCCGCGTGATCGACACGCTTGCACAGCTGCTGCCGCAGAGCAAAAGCGTGGCGGACGGTCAGCTCACAATCACCGGAACGGTAGAGGTCACACTGCTCTACGCGGCGGAGGACACGGGGATGCCCCGCGCACTGCGCTACACGCTGCCCTTTGAGCATACGGCCAGACTGCCCGAGGGCTGCGACACCGCCGTCGCCGAGGGCCAGGTCTGTGGCGCCGAGGTGCGCCTGCTCAACCCGCGCAAGCTGTTCACACGGCTGGATGTCGACTGGCGCGTCACGCCCTACTGCCGCGATACGCTGACCACCTGCGGCGCCATCACGGACGAGGCGAACTACGCCGTGCAGACCCTGTGCGAGCGGTACGACGTGTCACTTGTCCGCGCGGTCTGTGAGCGTGATTTCGCCTTCTCCGACGAGATAACGCTCTCCGGCGGACGCGAGCCGGTCGCGCAGCTGCTCAGCCACCGCGTCAAGCTCCGCGTGACCGAGGCGAAGCCGCTGGGCAACAAGCTCGTGCTCAAGGGCGTCGCCTGTCTGTCGCTGCTCTACGCAGCGGAGGACGGGCGACTCTGTTCCTACGCCGAGGAGCTGCCGTTCTCGCAAATCTTCGATGCCGACGGCGAAACGGACGGGGAGGGGAGCGTCGCCGCCGTGCTGAGCCTCACCGCCTGCGAGGTGCACAGCGCTGATGATTTGGGGCGCGGCGTCACGGTCAAGCTCTTTCTCCACGCCGCACTGGTCGTGCGCGAGACGAAACGCATATGCTGCATCAGCGATCTCTACAGCACAACACACAGGCTGGACGCCAAGCTGGAGACCGTCACGCTGGCGCAGGAGCCGCGCCGGAGCACCGTGACGCAGACGGCGCGTGAGCAGCTGGACGCCGGCACGGAGGTCAAAAGCGTGCTGTGCGCCGACGTCTGCTTCGGCAGCGCGGGACTGCACAGCGAGGGGGGCAAGACTGTGCTGCGCGCGGCGGCAACGCTTTCGGTCCTTTATCTGGACGAGGCAAACACGCCGCTGTCTCTTCGCCGCCGGATCGAGCTTGCCGTTGAGGTCAATGCCGACGCGCTCACTTCGGTCAGCGTCGAGAGTCTCTGCGCGGACGACATCACCACTTCGCTCAACGCCGACGGTGTGGAGCTGCGCTTCACCGCCGTGTTCAACCTCTGTTCCATTGAGACGGCAACCTGCGGCTGTCTCGTGTCCCTGAGCGCCGAACCGACGGAGCCGGACGCGGACGCTCCCTCGCTTATCCTGCGCGCGCTGCGGGAGGGGGAGACCCTGTGGGACGTTGCCAAGCAGTACCGTACGACGGCGGAGGCGATCCTGTCCGCCAACGAGCTGGCGGACGGCGTGCTGCCGGAGGCGGGACGGATGCTGCTCATCCCGCGCAGCCGCTGAGGGGGAGGGGAGAGACATGACGAATCACAACGCACAAATCTACCAGAATATCGCCACCCGCACGGCGGGGGACATTTACATCGGCGTCGTCGGACCCGTGCGCGCGGGCAAGTCCACGTTCATCAAGCGTTTCATGGAAACGCAGGTGCTTCCGAGCATCGACAATGTCTACCGCCGCGAGCGCGCGAAGGATGAGCTGCCGCAAAGCGGCTCCGGGCGCATGGTCATGACCTCGGAACCGAAGTTCGTGCCGGAAGAGGCGGTGGACATCTCGCTGGGCGACGGCGCAAGCTGCTCCGTGAGGCTGATCGACTGCGTGGGCTACATGGTGCCCGGCGCGGACGGCGGCGCGGACGGCGACGCCCCGCGCATGGTCTCAACGCCATGGTCGGAGCAGGCGGTGTCCATGGCGGAGGCGGCGGAGCTGGGCACCCAGCGCGTTATCCGCGAGCACGCCACCATCGGCATTGTCATCACGACGGACGGCAGCATCACCGACATTCCGCGCGAGGCGTATCTGGACGCCGAGGGGCGCGTCATCCGTGAGCTGCAAGAGCTGGGGAAGCCCTTTCTCGTCCTGCTCAACGCCGCCGATCCCGCGTCCGACCGCGTGCGCGCACTGGCGGAGGACATCGCCGCGACTTACGGCGTGACCTGCCTGCCGGTCAACTGCTTGCTCCTCGACGACGCGGCGGTGGAAGAAATCCTCAAAGCGATTCTCTACGAGTTTCCGCTCGCGGAGCTGGCGCTGCGCATCCCGTCGTGGGTGGAGGCGCTGCCCAACGACCACGCCATCAAGAGCGGGCTGTACCGCACCGTGCGCGAGAGCGCGAAGGATCTGCGCGTCATCCGTCAGGTACCCGCCGCCATTGCCGCCATGGGCGCATTTGAAGGCATCAGCGAGGCAAAGGTCAACGCCATCCAGCTCGGCACCGGCACGGCGCAGGCGGAATTGCAGCTCCCGCGCGCGCTTTTCTACCAGACGCTCAGCGAGCAGTCCGGCTTCCCGATCACCAGCGACGGCGACCTTCTGTCCCTGCTGACGGAGCTGGCTCAGGTCAAATCGGAGTATGACAAGGTCGCGCAGGCGGTACGCGACGCGCGTGAGACCGGTTACGGCATCGTTGTTCCGACCGTTTCCACGAGATTGTCAACGAAGACTTGCAGGCAAAGCTCAAGCACATGCCGGACGACGCCCGCAAAAAGCTCCGCGAAACCCTCGAGCGCATCATCAACGAGGGCAGCGGCGGCCTGATTTGCATCATTTTGTGATATTTTACCGTGTTTGGAATAGATTACCCGTCAAAAAAGCCTGTGGCGTACAAATTGCCACAGGCTTTTTCTGTTCTTACTTAGAAGTTCAGATAGTGATGATACTTGTTGCATTTCTTATATGCCTCTTTGTCGTAAAAATCCGCGGCAAAAAATCGGTTTTTCTCCCCATATTCAAACAGATAGGAAAAAGTAATCGGGGCATTATTCTGTTTTGAAAAGTGATACAGATTATAGAAATAATCTATTACTCCTTGATTCATCAATATTCGTCTGATTTCATATTGAAAAAAGCAAAAATCCGACTTGGCTATTAACCTTTTCTTTCTTAAATAGCAGATAAACGAAAAAAATGAAAGTGTTTTGTCTACTTTTCTTTCAAGTTCGCCGCTATTATGGAAATCGAGGTTATACCACTCTTGATTGTAATCAAAAAGATATACAACATTTTGCATATCAGGATCAGATCGAATTTTTTCGGTCAATTCACTAATATATGATGCTCGTTTTAAAGCTAAATTCTTTTTGTATTGATAGAGCGCAAAAAAGCCTGCTATTATTGCAAAAATGTTTGATAATGTAATTGTATTTTCAAATGACATTTTTATCTCCTCCGCCTCAAGAAATTTTGTTCAATTATTCCGCTTTGGTGGCTTGACCTTCGAAAGGGGATTTGCGCGAGCGGCGACGCGGAGCGAGTCGTTGTCGATGTGTGTGTAGATTTCCGTGGTGTTCAGGTGCTCATGGCCAAGGACCTCCTGCACGGCGCGCACATCCACGCCGTTTTGCAGCATCAGCGTGGCGGCGGTGTGGCGCAGCTTGTGGGATGAATACTGCGTGGCGTCCAGCCCGGCAGCAGCGAGATGCTTCTTGACCAGCACGTGCACCGTGGACTTGCTAATGCGCTCGTTCCGGCTGGACAGAAACAGCGCGTCGCGGTCGCGTCCTGTAATCGGGCGGCGCGCGGCGAGCCAATCGTTCAGCGCATCCATGCAGGCAGCGTTGAGGTAGACAATGCGTTCCTTGCCGCCCTTGCCAAGCACGCGCAGCGCCTCGCCCTGAATGTCGTGCAGGTCAAGTCCGCAGAGCTCCGAAATGCGCAGCCCGCAGTTCAAAAACAGCGTCAGGATCGCGTAGTCCCGCACACGGTTCGCACCGTTCACTGTGTCCAGCAGACGCATGCTTTCGTCCAGCGTCAGATACTTCGGCAGAGGCTTGCGCAGCTTCGGTGTGTCCATCTCCTTCACAGGATTTTGTTCAATTAAATGCACTTTGTTCGTTAAGTATCCATAAAAGGAACGGATCGTGGAGATTTTACGCGCCCTGGACGTGGCAGACAGCCCGTAGCCCGTGTTGCGGCTGTTCTGGTGCCGCGCTCGCTCGCGGCTCAGGTAACTCATGTAGCCGTATACGTCGGTCAGCGTTACGGAGCGCACGAACGCCAGATCGACGTCCATGATGTCGACGTCTGCCAGCGCGCAGCTGCTCAGCTCGGGGTCGCGCGTCAGCTTCAGATAGCGGAAAAAATTCCGCAGGTCGAGAAAGTATTCGTCTACCGTCCGCTGAGAATGCGCCTTGATCGTCTCATGGTACGACAGAAAATCACGCAGAATCTCCGGCGCCTCGCTTCGATAGTCAATCATGGCATCCGCTCCTTATCGTCTTTATCATACGATCATAACGCTTCTTTCTCCAAAAATCAACCCCCTATATTAAACAAAGTTTTTATTTTGTTTAATTAATTGTGCTGAGATAGACGAGGGCGCAGCCCTCGCCTATCTCGTTTATTTACTTTTGGGCAAATCTTTTTTTCATCGGTCAGACCACATCCCAGACAAACAGGCCGAATGACGTGGTGTCGAACGCCACCGCGCCCTCGTCGTTTTCAACCGGCGCAAAGCTGAGGGCTTGATATGCCCCGTCGATCCAGCAGGCCAAGCGCATAGTCGTTTGAGTTCTCGGCAGCGGCGGCAATCGGCATTCGCACGGTTGCGGTAACGCCATCCGGCAGCTCAGGCGCGGCGCCGCTATCGGACACAATTTCAAAGAATGTGCCGGACCTTTCAACCGACGCCTGCTTCGCGGCGAGGATGGGTATCCCGCCGCTGTCGAGCAGGAGCGCCTTTACTGTCGCCGCCTCACCGTCCGTGTGAATCGAGCGGGTTACGGTTCCGTCGCCTCCGTTCGTCAGGACCGCCAACGCGACGCCGACCTGCCTGCCCTCGCCGTCATAGCACGCCATCACGATCACGCCGTTCCTGTCCTCGCCGAGGCGGTAATCCACCGTGACGGTGCAAGTGTCGGATTGTCGGTCGGCCCTCACGCTGATGCGCTCTTCGTAGAGACGCGCAGCCGGCTTGTCCTTCAGCCTCGCTTCCGTATAGAGAAAACCGCCGCTGTGACTCGCGCCGTTGAACGTCAGCTCATAGCGGTATGCCGCGCCGTCGATCAGCTCGGAGACGCAATCCGCAGAGGCAAACGCCGTCAGGCCCGCGCCGACTTCCCCGTCCGGCGTCACGCGCTCGGTAAAGACCGTCTCCCCCTCCTCCGTCCTGACCGTGAACGCCAGCTCGGAAGCCGTGTCAGCCGTGTCGCGGTTCTCGAAGAGCACATACAGGCGGTCGCCTGATTCGGCGGCGGCATAATCGACCGCGCCAAGCTCCGTCACGGCGCCGTCCGGCTGGAACGCGGCGGCGTACGCTTTCTTTACGAGGTAGACGTCCCCGTCCTTCGGGTCGGGGATGCTCGCGAGCTTCTGATAGGTCGCGGTATAGACCGCGTCGCCGGTGACCGGCGCGAGCTCCGGCGTCCAGCTGACAAAGCGCTCGCCGTCCTTCGTCGGCGTCTCGCCGCTGTAGATCGGCATTGCGCCGTACGCTGCCTCGTTGGATTGCAGCTCCGTGCCGTCTTCGTTTACAAATTTAAGTATGTATTGGTTTTTGTTGTAAAAATATGTTATTTCAATAGTTTCACCCAAAGCAACGCCGGAAGCATTCTCTGGCATTGAGACAAGTGTATATCTTTCTGGATTATAGCTTATGGGATATGTCGCGTAAAGTTTGCCCTGCTCAACGCGCAGCACATCATCATTGTAGTAGCTTATGCCTGTCACATTTTTTGAATCGTCTAATCTGCAAATCAGCAGGTCAATATCCAATGTGCCGTTCACTTTTGTGTTCCCCGCACACAGGCCGGTCTCTGTTTCGGCACCAATAGAGATGCACGCTTCAATTGACACAGAACCGTTGATGGTAGGCGGATTTGGACCAAAAATGCATGAGCAATCCGGGCTGAGCATTGCACAGCTCGTCAATGCAATGGTTCCATTCACGGTACCCGCACCCATCGCGTACAAATTACCGGATGTTTTTTGAAACAGGCAGTTCACGCAAGTCACATTCGTATCCTTACTTTTATATATAAACGGATTGTCACCAGTCCCAACAAAGCAGCAGCGCGTAAAGGAAGTGTCGCCCTGAAGCCTTAGAAGGCCATCCGTAGTGCCGACACCCTCAAATGTGCAGTTAACAAAGCTGACATCGCGCAGTGCCATATTTTTATCACCAAGAACAAAATGCGCATTAGAAACAGAATGACCCTTACAACTGAGCCACCGGCTATTGGCAGTAACAGTAATTGTTGCGCCTTCAAGATCAATATCCGTTGATAGTGCATACCCGTCGCCTTGATTACTGTTGTGGCGATTTGTAAGCACCCAGTTCGCAAACTCCTCTGCGGAATTGATGGTCAATCCGGCACGTCCCAGCCACAAGCTGCTGCCCGAACTGCTGGCATTATACAGCACACCGTCCTCTAGAGAGCCAACTATTATGCCGGAATCAAGTCCGTAGCCATTAACGGAATCTGCTGTAATAGCTTTCTCAAAGACATGGTGCACCGTGATCCTGCAACGATTATCATGCTTAAACGTAACTGTTTCAAGAGGCTCGCTTTCACCGAGGCGAATATACTTCAATTCATATTTCCTGACGCCGTCCTCCGACGGTAGCTCTTCCATCATAACATAAAGTGGGCGAATGGTAATGTCATCCATATATACATGACCGCCGTGCACTAACAAACCACCTGAGGGCGTTTGATAGACAATAGGTCTGTCCTCATGCGTATGACCCGAAAAGTACACGACATTATCGTGGCTTGATACGATTTCAAATAGTCTTCTCTCACGTTCCCGATTATTGATATTGTAGATTTTATTAGAAGGAAAGGGCGGTGCAAACGGAGATCCAATATTCCAATGAAAGAGGACGATTGTGGTTACGTTATTTTTATCGTCCTCCTCAATAACATTTTCAAGCCAGTCGAGCTGTTTCATGCTGGGGTAACCGCGCCACATATAGTAGCCGCCTTCCTCAGGATTGTAATACTGCTCGTCATTGCCCATGCCGACGATATGCGTGTTGCCGATCCACTGTGAGAAATATAGTCCCGTTTTCATCCTTGTCCGCCATCTATCCATTTTTACCTGTACGGCTTTTGGCGTATCCGATGCTAACTCATGATTTCCCAGCGACTCGATTACCTCGGTATCGCCTGCGTACCGTGCCACGGTATTGTGGTAAAGATCGTATTCTTGGTTCTGCCCGTGCCAAGCAAGGTCTCCAGCCACAAGAATTTTTTCCGCCCCGCGCTCCTTTGCGTCGAGAATCGTATCACCGTAGATGTCAGCTTGCTTTCCATCATGAAAAACGACATGTGGGTCCGCCATGATTGCGACGTGTAAAAGTCCTGCGTCGGGGTCGCGCTCCCCAATATCCATACCGTCGTAGACCCTTCCCTCACTCTTGGGAAACGCCTGATAGGTTGCGGTATAGGTCACATCCTCCGTCACTGCGGAACGGGTCGGCGTCCAATCCTTAAACGAAAAGGTATAGTATTGTCCTGCATCCTTTCTTGGAGTCTTTCCAACATATACCGGTCTTGTGCCCGCAGCGACATTCTCGTCAATTCTCAGAACAGTTCCATCTTCGTTCTTCCATGTTACCGTGTAGCTATCCGCAGCCCATACCGTTGTCGGCAAGAGGCCAAACAGCAAATTCAGCGCCAGGATGAGACTTGCCGAGCGTCGAATTCGTTTTTTTTCTCATAACAAATCTCCTTTGTAAAACGTTCTCATCGTCGGAAATGTCTTCTCTACGGACTCCGCTTATGCAGCGGAGTCCGTGGAGAAGACGGGGGCCGAAGCCCCCATCCCCTCTAAGGTTTGCGTCTCGGAACGCTTTGGTTTTGTCAGTCTTTCAGCTCGTCGCCGGTCAGCTTGGTCCAGGTCTCGCTGCCGGTGTTCCTGTCGTACAGGTGCGCGTTGGAGGACTCCACCATGTCCAGGTAATACCACTGCGCGGCGTCCTGGAGGTCGGAGAACTGATTCAGCTCGCCCTTGTGCGCCGCAACGTACGACTGGTCCGCCGCGCGGTTCAGCATATGGTTGATGATCGTGGCGACCTCGGCGCGTGTAATCAGCTTCTCGGGGCGGAAGCTCCCATTGCCATCGCCGTTGATCCAGCCGTAGTCCGCCGCTGTGGCGATGTTGTCGTGCGCCCAGTGGGTCTCGGGCACGTCGCTGAACGTCGCCGTGCCGCCGGTCGCCTTGGCGAAGCGGGTCGCGAGCGCGGCAAACTCCGCGCGCGTGATCGGTTTGTTCGGCCAGAAGTTGACGCCGCCGCGGCCGTTGAGGATGCCCATGCTCGCAAGCGTCCGGATCGCCTTGGTGTACCAGACGCCGTCCGCCACGTCCGGGAACGACTTCGTCAGCTCCACCTCGGGACGGCGAAGGAGGCGGAAGAACGCCTGCGCCGCCTCGGCGCGCGTCATGTTGCCCAGCGGACGAATGTCGCCCTCCACATAACCGCTCAGATACCAGATGTGGTCGTCCGTGTTGAGCAGCCGAGACACGCCGGTGTCGTCCGGCGAAGCGATATTCCCCGCAAACACCGCGCGCACGGTCACGTCGCCCTTCGGCATGATGAACACATACGTCCCGTCAGTCTCGCGCTCGGTGGGAACGGACGTTCCGTTCGGACCGGTCACGGTCAGGCGCGAGAGCGCCTTGCCGTCGTCCGGCTTGGGCGTGATCGTCACCGTCGTTCCGGCGGGAACGCGCGTCGTCGGGCTGACGCTCACGCTGCCGCCGCTGGTGGGCGCGACTTCGACGCTGTAGCTGACAGTGCCGCTGCCGCCGGAGGACCTCCTCGTCGGACTAAACGCCGCGTAGTACGTCACATCCCCCGTCACGGCGGGCAGGCTGTCTTCCGCCTTGCCGCTCGTCTGATCCTCGGCGGTGGACCAGCCCGCAAAGATGTACGTGTAGGTCGCATCCGACTCCTTGGCGGGCGTCTTTCCGTTATAATCCGGCTGCGTACCGTCTATGACGCCCTTGTCCGTCTCATACGTGGTTTCGCCGTCCTGGCTCTTCCACGTCACCGTGTAGGTGGGCTTGTCCGTGAAGACGGCGTGATAGGTCGTGTTCCCCGTCACACCGGGCAAGCTGCCCTCCGGAACACCGCTCGTCGCGTTCGGATCCGTGCTCCAGCCCGCAAAGTTCTTGTTCGCCTTGGTCGGCTCCGCCTTGTCATACGACGGGCTGGTACCATAGGGAACGTTGCTGTCGGTCTCCTTTGTGGCCCCGTCGACCACCCACTTCACCGTGAAGGTATCCGTCGTGAACGCCGCGTAATAGGTCACTTTGCCTGTCACCGCAGGCAGGTCCTCTTCCAGGGTGCCCGCCTTTTGATTCGTGCTCGTCGCCCAGCCCGCGAAGGTGGCGCCGGTCATGGCCGGGTTATCCTGGTCAAACGACGGCTCCGCACCGTATGGGACGTTTTCGTCCGTCTCATACGTGGTCGTTCCGTCTTGACTCTTCCACGTCACCGTGTAGGCGTTGGTCGTGAAGATCGCGTGGTAGGTTGTGTCCTTGCTCACGCCGGGCAGCTTCGACGCAGGCTGACCGGACGTGTCGTCCGGGTTTTCAGACCAGCCTGCAAAGACCGCGCCGGGCTTGGTGGGCTCAAGCTGGTTGTACGTCGGCTTCGCGTCCTTGGCGACATTCTCGTCCGTCTCCGTCGTTTCGCCGTCCACCTTCCACGTCACCGTGAAGCCCGGACCCGCGATCGGCGCCTTACTGAACGCGGCGTAGTAGGTTATGTCCTTCGTCACCGGGGGCAGGCTCGCCGCCGGTGTGCCGGTTTCCGCGTCTTCGGCGGTTGCCCAGCCCGCGAATGTGTACGTGTAGGTCGCGTCCGCCGTCTTCGTCGGCTCCACGCCGTCGTACGACGGCTGCGAACCATTCTCGACGCCCGTGTCCTTCTCGTACTCCGCATTGCCGTCCTGCGTCTTCCACGTTACCGTGAAGCCCGCGTCCTTGAAAATGGCATAATAGGTCACGTCGCCGTCCCCCACCGGGTCCAGCTCCGCTTCCGGCGTGCCGGTCACAGCGTTCGGGTCTGTGGACCAGCCGTCAAACACCTTGCCGTCCTTCGTCGGCGCGGGTGTGCCGCCGTCGCTGAAATCGGGCTGCGCGCCCCGGGGCACCTCACGGTCCGTCTCCAGCACCGTGTCGCCGTCCTTCCACGTCACCGTGTGGGGCAACTCACTCCACACCGCTTTGAGCGTAATATCCGATGTGACAGGCGTGGTGAAGTCATACGGCACCGGATTTGCAGCCGTGTCGTCCAGCGTCCAGAAGCCGAAAGTATAGCCGTCTCTGGTCGGGTCGGCGGGCTTTGTCGCCGTACTGCCGACGGCAATGGTAAACGGACTGTCCGCGATTTCGCTGCCGCCCTTTGAATCGAAGGTCACCGTGGCGGGCAGTACCACGCGTAGGTCTTCGGTCAAATTATGGTCCGCCTTGTAGTCCCCCATCCAGTTCGTCCAATATACTAATCTGGGAGAAGGGTTCTCTGGGGGACGGACGCGGACCCAACCCTCGGTCTCGTCAGGATTTTCACGCGCTACCTTGAAGTGGATCGTGGCGACCCACGTCTCAGACGAGGATTCCGGTATCTTAGCCATAAGAGTTATGCGGCGTTCATTCTCGCCGTGGTAAACCTGGGTCCCAATCTGCGCGGAAATCAGAAAACCAGGGTCGGTGTTGAGTGTTATGTCACTCACAACTTTGTCGTTATCGGCTTGAACATAACCGCTCCCGCCGGAGGCGAGCTTCAAAAAGCCCTCGTCATACTCGATCCAAATGTCGGCAGTTCCGGCAACCGACCGGTCCGGCTTCAGATAGATCTGGGCGTATACGTCGTCGCCCACATTCTTGATAACCTCATGCCGGACGCCGGGGTCATCCGTCTTGTAGGTCGACTCGATCGTGCCGTCATCCGGATTGACGGCGGCTCCCTCTTTGACGATGTAGGTCATGACGACCGGATCCGCCGCGAAAACGCTGACGGAAAGCAGAAGCGCAAACGTGAGGAATGCCGCCGTGATACGTGTTAAGTGTTTCTTCATCTGAATACTCCTAACAATTTTGGAAAAGCGGAGCGGCTTACGCCGACCCGCCCTCCCAGCGATAGGGTTTTGCGGTGCTAAAATGAGGGATTTGCCGCTTAACCTCTTCTTCGATCAGAAGTTGGTGTACGTGTCAAACTCACGAGCGCCAACATTCTTGAAGGTGGTGATGTCGTCTGCATCGCGCACGAAGTCGCAGCGCAGCGCGGTTCTGCCGTCGAACTGGGCAAGCGCCCGCTCGTAGAGGATCGGCCAAGCCGTTTCGGTGCTGTCGCCGTCGTCGCCGCCGATGTTAGCGATCGCTTCGACCGCAGCCTTATCCACGGTTCTGGGCATGGTCGACGCGTCGACCGTCTCCTTCGTGACGATGCCCTTCACGTTGTACTCGACCGGCGTGAGCTTGTCAGCGTCATCGATATCAGCCTCCGGAGTGAAGCCGTCGTTGTCCTTGATGTTCTTCAGGACCCAGGCCTCCATATCCGCAACCTTAGTTTCGTCAGCCACACCGGTCGCATCCTTCAGACGCTGGAAATTGACCGCGATAGCGTACACGCTCGGCGCCTCGCCCTTCGACTCGTCGAAGTGGTCGTAGAAGGCCTTGGAAGCCATCAGCACGGTACCATCGGTGGCGGTTCTGGCGTTGTCGGTAGCATCCTTGCTGTCGTAATAGATGTAACCAGCGCCGGTGACATCCTGCAGGGTCGCCTCGGTCTTGCCCTCACCAAAGAGAGTATCAGAGGTAATCTTGAACTGCCCGACATCGCGGGAGTAGACCAGGATGAGGGACGTGGCATGGCCGTAGAACGGAATGACCTCGCAAACCGGCTCGATGCAAACCGGCTCGATGCCGTCGACAAGGCGAACGATCGTGGGAATGCCCTCCATGGTATCATCGTCAAGATAACGGTCAGGCGTGACACCCATCAGCGGGAATCCGTCATCATCGGTCGGATAGAAGCTGAACTCGATATCGTACGGGTAGGCAATCGCGCCGCCACCGTTGTTCACCAGCGTGAAGGTGAACTCACCAAGGGCAGTATCAGTCGTAATGTAGGGAGCACCCGTACTGGGGTTGGAAGTCCAGCGAACCTTGTCGCCGGCCTGAGCGTCCTGATCCCAGGTGACGCCGGTGGTGGAGGGATCGTTGTCCAGCTGGAGATACTTGCTGTCGTACTGGAAGTTCACCTTGTAGCCCATGAGGATGTCAGAGGCGTAGACCTTCACAGTGAAGCTGTCGCCGAGCTTGAGTCCATCGCACAGGTCGGTGAAGCCGTCGCCGTTGTCGTCGCTCAGCGTGTAGGTGGTGCCGTCAGCGGGCTCCACAACAGCATAATACTTGTACTCACCCTCAGTGGGCGGAACCCACTCAGACTCGGCAGCAGCGGGAGCGCCCAGCAGACCGAAGTCGGAGGCGTGGTTGGTCTCGAAGGAGATCGTGTCGTTGTCGACCTTGGTCAGGTTACGCAGACCGTTGGTGGTCCACTCGCCGGTGTCCTCGTCAAAGCGAGCGAGGGTGTACTTGCTCAGGTGCGCCGCGTCGGCAAAGTACATCGTGACCTTCAGCCAGGAGTTCTTGTCCGCGTTGAAGCCGGAGACGTCGCCGTCCGCCGTGATGGAGAAGAACGTGCTCTTGGAAGCGTCATAGGTCTCGCCCAGAGCGGTGGTCTGATCCTCGCTGGCGGTAGCGGGAGCCCAAATGAAGTTGATGCCGTCAAGCTGCTCAACAGCATCCTCGAGCGGGACAAACTGACCCTCTTCGACAGGGGGCTCAGCGGGCTTGCTCACATCGTTTATCACGCCGTAGTTGTCAATTACATCTGCCCCGTTGTAGGAAACGGGCTCAGCGTCTGAACCGTAGTACGCAACGCTGGTTTTATTTGCACTTGAGTCGACAGTCGCGAGTAGAGCGGAAACAGACTGCCCGGTGAGGTCTCCACCCCCAACGCGGCTTACAGCTGCTAAAGTTGAGCCGATAACAAGGCACTTGTCAACGGTAACGCTTCCGGAGTCTATGATAGTGGGATTAACTCTGAAAATGCTGGCAGCTACGGCTCGAATCACACAGTTGGTGATGGAGCGGACGCCGCTAACGTTAGTTCCCGCAAGCATGCCCTGTTCTTTGGTCGTCTGGCTATCAAATAAGCAGTTTTGGAGAGTCAGAATGGTGCCGCGTTGTGTACCTATTACGTCTTTCGCGCTTGTCCTGAACACGCAGTTCTTGATGGTCCCAGATTCTGTGACGTACAGAACGTCGTAAATGCCCTCAGACACCGCCGCACCGCCGCGTCCAGTAAACGTGCAGTTCTGTAACGTCCCACCGTAAAACCCCCAGTAGAAGTCGCCGCATGCGAACGTGACGTTCTTAATGGTGTGACCATTCGCGTTTAGTGTTCTGGCGTTGGCCGGTATGGTAATTGTCGCGCCACCCAAATCAACGTCGCAGTCAAGCATATATCCGTCGCCCTGATTGGAATTGTCTCTATTGTAAAGCAACCAGTTGGCAAACTCCTCACTGTTTTTAATCGTCTTGGAACCGCGGCCAATCCAAGAGTCATCGCCTTCGGTCTCGCCGCCCTTGCTATACACCGTCGCACTTTCCGGCGCGCCGATCTCTACGTCCGGCAAAAGGCCATAGCCAGTCTCCACCGGCGTCGCGGACGCCATGTTTATCATGCCGTTGTTGTTAATTACATTTGCCCCGTTGTAGGAAACGGGCTCAGCGTCTGAACCGTAGTACGCAACGCTGGTTTTATTTGCACTTGAGTCGACAGTCGCGAGTAGAGCGGAAACAGACTGCCCGGTGAGGTCTCCACCCCCAACGCGGCTTACAGCTGCTAAAGTTGAGCCGATAACAAGGCACTTGTCAACGGTAACGCTTCCGGAGTCTATGATAGTGGGATTAACTCTGAAAATGCTGGCAGCTACGGCTCGAATCACACAGTTGGTGATGGAGCGGACGCCGCTAACGTTAGTTCCCGCAAGCATGCCCTGTTCTTTGGTCGTCTGGCTATCAAATAAGCAGTTTTGGAGAGTCAGAATGGTGCCGCGTTGTGTACCTATTACGTCTTTCGCGCTTGTCCTGAACACGCAGTTCTTGATGGTCCCAGATTCTGTGACGTACAGAACGTCGTAAATGCCCTCAGACACCGCCGCACCGCCGCGTCCAGTAAACGTGCAGTTCTGTAACGTCCCACCGTAAAACCCCCAGTAGAAGTCGCCGCATGCGAACGTGACGTTCTTAATGGTGTGACCATTCGCGTTTAGTGTTCTGGCGTTGGCCGGTATGGTAATTGTCGCGCCACCCAAATCAACGTCGCAGTCAAGCATATATCCGTCGCCCTGATTGGAATTGTCTCTATTGTAAAGCAACCAGTTGGCAAACTCCTCACTGTTTTTAATCGTCTTGGAACCGCGGCCAATCCAAGAGTCATCGCCTTCGGTCTCGCCGCCCTTGCTATACACCGTCGCACTTTCCGGCGCGCCGATCTTTACGTCCGGCAAAAGGCCATTGCCAGTCTCCACCGTCGTCGCGAACGCCATCGGTACCATCGACAGCATCATCGCGAAGACAATCAGCAGGGATAAGATCTTTTTCTTCATCGTATCATAAATCCTTTCTAAATCATAGTATAATAATAAGTAAGCGTATTTCCCGTCCCTCGGGGGTGCGCGGATTCCGCGCGCGTGTACCGTTGCCTCGCGGCGAACGCCGCGAGGCGGCTGCGGCTGCTGCCGCCGCCGCCGCGCGCCCGGCGGCGTCGTCGCAAACGGCGCGCCCAGCGGCGAAAGCAGCGGCACGGCGGGCGGCTCACTCGTTTTCCAGAGCAAGCGGTTCACCATCCTTTCCCCTGTGTCTATCATGGATATAAAGGCAATTTACTTTACAGACTTTGCGGTTTCCCCGTTTTCCCAGCCGATGAGTCGCTGCTCCTGCTCCAGAAGGCTGCGGTGGACCTCCTCCCGCAGCGTCGAGAGCTGCCGCTCGATATCCCGCCGCGTATCCTCCCAAAGGAAGCACAGACAGCGCACGTTGCACTTTGCCGCGTCCACCTGCGCCGCAGCTGACAGCATCTTGATGCTGTTCGTGAGGTAGGTGCGGCTCATCGGCGTGCCGTCCTCGGTCAAAAACACCGGTCCGCCTGTCAAGCCCTTTTCCTTTACATAGCTTGTCAATTCGGCGCGCAGGCATTCCGGGATCGGTATAACCTCGCCCCCGTCGACCAGCGCTCCGGTATGGACCGCCTCCACCGTCAGGTTCGTCAGCCCCCGGATGCCGAGCCCCAGCAGCGCGCAGCACTTGACGATCAGATAGGTGCGCTCCTTCCCCAGCAGCTTTGCCGCGTTGAGCAGACGCAGATATTCCGCGCGCGTCAGGCTCAAGCGCGCCGTCTCCCGCACCTGAAGCCGATGTGCGTATTGCAGGTCGCGCCGCCCGGCAAAGTTCAGCAGGCCGTTCGTTGCCGAAAGGATCACGTTGATGGTCCGGTTGGCGTAGCCCTCGTCGGTCAGCGTGCCGACCACGCGCTCAAGCGACTCCGACGTGATCGGCTCCTCACCCAGGTACGTGCGCAGCTGGCGCAGCCGCTTTTCGTAGACGATGATGGTATCCTCCTGCATATTCTTTGTGCGCAGCCACGCCGCGTAGCTCTCGATCAGCTCGTCCGTCAGTTGAATCCCCGGCGCTGTCTCGGCGTCTCTCATCGCTCTCCCACCTCAATGTAACTAAATGTATATTTTGTTATACCAAATATGAAGAAAAATAAGTGAAAAAAAACGGCGCATTTCACATTTTTCTGTAAGTATAACACAGAGTCGCTGGTTTTTCAAGAAAAAATACTGATTTGAGCACAAAAATTCTGGCCGTACAAAAGCATTTTTTTGAACGGTCTTGGTTTTTGCGCCTTTTTTCGGTTTTTGCTCGTTTAAGGGCTTTTTTCCGTCGTTTATGTATCAACAGACTGAAAAATACACAACAAAATATACATTTTGTGATGAGCCGCAAGGCGTACCCTCTTTTCGCCCCGCTACGACACCATTCGCATGTGTTCCAGCACCCGGCGGTGCTCTTCGCCGCTCGTGAGCAGGTAGATGCGCGTCGTGTTGACGGAGCTGTGCCCCAGTACGTCCGCCAGCTTGATGACGTCCTTGCACACCCGGTAGAACTCCACCGCGAACA
>CAMKFK010000033.1 GCA_946411835.1 uncultured Clostridia bacterium | reverse complement strand
CTACGGTAGTGGCGCATATCTTGTGGGCGGCTGACTAAAGCCGATACGCATATAAATTTTTATCGATTTTGGCCAAAATAGACTATAAAAGAAAAAGAGTGGTTTTCATGTCAAAAAAGTCAAAATCCGGAAAAACATTTGAGGAATACGGAAAACGCGCCACCCGTCCCAAGAAGCACTCGCTCTTAAAATGGGGATGAGTCCATGCTATCCGGGTAGGATCGAGTGGGATGGAAATAATCCCACCCTGTTAGTGTTTATGCGCGCCAAAAACAGCGCGCCAAAAACCATGGATTATGTGTTGCAAAGCCAGTCAAAAGAATATATACTGTCAAGGAGGTACCTGCGCGCAAACAGGTCGGTACCCGACGAAAAAGGAAAGAGGGTTGCTCAATGAAACGAAATCATTTGCTTGGAAACGGGTGTCTTGTACTGTTGCTCGGTGCGCTGTTATGCGTCGGCGCACAGGCGGCGCCGTGGTTTACCGATACGCCCGCATCGTGGGCGGCGGAGCAGGTTGCCGAGCTGCAAAGCGGAGGCATATTCAACGGCATGGACGCCAAACGCTACACTTCGACCGCCGCCATCCGGCGCGGTGAGTTCTGCCATCTTCTGGTCAATCTGCTGCAAAAGGAAGCCGATCTCTCGGACGTTCCGCCCGCCGAGGCTTCGTACTTTTCTGACATCGCCTACAGCGTGACCGCCGACAATCCGGGCGGCGCGCACCAGATGTACTATGCGGCGGCATATGGAATCACGGAAGGCGCGGGCGTGGGCGGCATACGCGAGGCTCAGATCGACGGTGTGCTGACGCGGGAGCAGGCCGCCAAGATGACCTGCACGTTTTATGACGCACTGGAACGCCGCGCGGGAATCACCCTGCCCTCGACCGGCAACGGCAGAAGCTATACGGATGCCGCCTCCGTCAGCTCGTGGGCGCGGGAGTATGTGGAGCGTGCCACGCTGCGCGGCACCTTCCTCGGCGACGACACCGGCAAATTCCGCCCGCAAGGTACCCTGTCATGGCAGGAGGCGTGCGTGATGGTCGATCGCATCTATCAGGCGGCGGAAGCGGCGTCCGAGCCGGAGGGCGTGAGCGTACTGCGCACCACCCTGAAAAAGAGCGAGAATTATTATCTGTTACGCTATGTCGGCTTATATTATCTGGAGCATAACGGAGTGCGCTCTGTACTCCAGATTCACGGTCCGGTTTTTCCTGACGCAACAGCCACAGTGGAAACCTATGACGCGAACGGAAATTCCAACGGTAAGCGCGACCTGACAGAGCTGGACTTCTGCGGCGGCTTCTACGAAAGCGAGAACTCCTATTACCTTGCTTTCGGACAGAACAATCTGGACGAGGACAATGACCGTGAGGTCTATCGCATTGTCCGCTATGACAAGGAATGGAACCGCCTCGGCGCGGCGTCGGTCTTGGGTTCTCAATGCTTTACGACGAATCCGTTCCACTCCACCAGTCACACAGCGATGGTGGAGGAGAATGGCACATTGATTCTGCATACTGCCCGTCGGCGGTATCAAAGCAGCGACGGGCCGCGCCACCAGTCGAATATCACAATTAAGGTGCGTGTGTCGGATATGAGCGTGCAGGAGGTCAGTGCTGCGTTTCCGTGGAACCACGTCAGCCATTCCTTCGCGCAATATGCAGCCTTTGATTGCGGCGAGCCGGTTTTTCTCGATCAGGGCGATGCTTATCCCCGCGGCTTTGTCATCACTAAGGCGACGGATGGTATTTCGAGCGGCGGGCAGATGACCTTCTTCCGGTTTTACGGGAAGATCGGCGACAACAACACCAATGCCATGCCGGGCGGCTTTGGCGTTTCGCCGAGCGGCTATCTCTTCGCGGGCGCATCCTCGCCCCAGCAAGGCGACGACGATTCGCGCTATTTCAACACGTTTCTTGCATTTATTCCCCGTGGGGCGTTCCCCGACGGCAAAGCGCAGATCAAATGGTTGACCGATCTGCCCAAAACCGGTGAGGAGTATGTCGTCGCTGTCAAGCTGGCGGAAATAAACAACAACACCTTTGTCGTGATGTGGCAGACGGAGCGTCTTCCGAAGGGTTCGAGCTTCCCTGAGCTCGGCTCCCTTCAATATGCTGTGTTCGACGGCGAGGGCAATCAGATCGGTCAGGTGATGACCAAGCCCGGCTTTATCATGCCGGATAACGACCCGACCGTGATCGGGAATCGGATCGTCTGGGTTTGCCCGGTGAAAACGAACAGTTCCGATTGGATTGCCACCGAGAATAAGCAGCTCAAGGTCTATACGTTGGACATTACCCCCAACGAGCCGCTCCCCGAGACCACAATGCAAGCACCCACGTCCAAGCCGACGACCACCACAACGCCGACGGCCACTACAACAACGCCGACGACCACCACAACAACGCCGACGACCACCACAACAACGCCGACGACGACCACGACAACGCCGACGACCACCACAACAACGCCGACGGCCACCACAACGACGCCGACAACCACCACGCCCGCTGCCACGACGCCGAGCGCGGGAGCCGACGAGATCGTGACCGAGTATCAGGAGACGTACCGCGACGGTCGCTGGCTCAAGCTGGAGCTGCTGGACGGGAACACGCTTCGGGTCACGGGACGGATGGACGCGCTGCCGTCGTACTACAACTATGTGCTGCTCCGCTATTTCTACGGAAAAGCCGAAACGCCGCTGGTGAGGGGACAGGACTTTGAAATCACCGGCACGGTTGACGGGGAAAAGCTGCGCCAACACTACGAGACCGACCCGGACGTGAAAGCCGGCGTCTCGGTGACGGTGTGCCAGAACTACAAGCCGGGCGACAACGCCTATGCGGGGCTCGCCTTTCAGGATGCCGATGTCTGGCTTGATACGGACGGGAACGGCGGATGTGTCCTCCACGTCATATACCGCTAACATACGCTGCTGTATTCTTGTTGACATTAGGTCGGGACACCGATATAATGTCAACGGTGATAAATATGACGCTTCAAGGAATTTTGAACAATAAGAATATGACGAAATATCAGCTGTCGCAGATCAGCGGTGTACCAAAGACGACGGTCATTGATATCTGTTCAGGGAAAAGCTCCATTGAAAAATGCTCCGCCAAAACGGTACTGCGGCTCGCAAAGGCGCTGGGGTGCAGCATGGAATCTCTGCTGGAAGCAGACGAATATGACGAAAAGACGGGGCTGCCTGCGGATCGGGCGTATCTGGAATGCGGGCTTCCAAGCTTCCTGCAAAGCGCCATTGACGCAATGCAGGCAAGCTGGGAGCGCGTGGATCGCGGAGAGACGGATATTCGTTGGGACTGCTGCTACTGCGAGCTGCAGTCGGACATCAACACCTGTGAGGTGAACGGCGTTATCAGCGGGGAGCAGGCGTGGTATCTGCGGGAAAAATATCTGCGAATGGAAAGGCCGGGTGAAATACTGTGATCGACTTTACAGCGCTGCCGAGAAAGCGCAAATCATACGCCGGAGCGAACGGAAGCAAAATTGCCGTGGTCTACAATGGAGAGCAGTATATGCTGAAGTTTCCGCCGCCTCCGATGAAGAACAAGGAAATGAGTTATACCAATAGCTGCATCTCCGAATATATTGCCTGTCATATTTTTGAAAGCGTTGGTATTCCCGTGCAGGAAACTTTGCTGGGTATCTACAGGGTCAATGGCAAGGAAAAGGTCTGCGTTGCGTGCAAGGACTTCACATCTGTTGGCATTGTCCTCCAAGACTTTGCGTCGTTGAAGAATCAGATCATCGACTCTGAAAGAAATGGCTATGGCACGGAATTGGCGGACATTCTCAAAACCTTCGAGGAGCAGGAGATCATAGACCGTGCAGAGCTTGAGGAGCGGTTTTGGGATATGTTTGTCGTGGATGCGTTGGTCGGAAATTGGGACAGGCACAACGGAAATTGGGGCTTTCTGTACGACACCCGTGATGATTCCGTGGCGCTGGCGCCGGTATTTGATTGCGGGAGCAGCTTATATCCGCAGGCCGATGATGACATCATGCGGCGCGTACTTTTGGATAAGAATGAGCGGAACAGCAGAGTGTTTGAGATCCCTACCTCAAGTATTATGCAAAACGGAAAGCGGCTGAACTACCATCGCTTTCTGAATGCGGGAGAGTATGAGGGCTGCAACAGAGCGTTGCTGCGTATTGTGCCAAGGATCGACATGGAAAAAATCGGGGAGATCGTCCAAACGACGCCATGTATCTCTGATCTTCAAAAGGACTTTTATATGACCATGCTGCAGGCGAGGCGCGCGCACATCCTTGAACCGAGCTTGGTGATGGCGCAAAGATTAACACAGGCCACACAGGAAATGGAAATGAGACTGTGAGCGCCATCAGCATCGGGAAGGGGCATGTGGGCGGCTGGGGCAGAAGCCCCAACGCTCACCGTTTGGTGCGCGAAACGGTCAAGCCCTTTTGCACAGGCTGCGCGCCCCAACGCTTATATTTTGGCGCGCTTTTTTCACGCGCTCGGCTATGCCGACTGCGAACACCCCCAGCCCAAGCCGCGCAGGGCGGACTACGTTGTGCGTGTGTGAGTGAATAAAACAGGATATACGGATTAGGGAGGCTTCGGAAACGGAGCCTCCCCTTTTTGCGCCCGATCAGGGAAAAAGACAGGAGTGATGCAAAACGATGAACCCCATTGAACTGGAGATCCGGCGTCCCAAGGCGGACGATCCGCGCTACACCGAGCGCGCCGGGACGCGCGGCGCCGAGGAGGTGTTCCAAGAGCTGAAACAGCGCCTCGACAGCATGGGGATGCTGCCGGACGAATACTTCCTGCTGGACAGAGATTGGCAGGATGGCAGACGCATCCCGGAGGGCGCCGACGTCTTCGTCACCACGGACTACGGCGAGAGCGAGGGCGTCTATCTCGACGGGTATCTCAAGTGGTATGAGGACAGCAAGAGCGTTACCAAGAGCTTCTTTACCGGCAAGACACTCGGCGAGACCGGCGCGGACCTTGACCGGATGTTCCTCATCGCCTCGGAAATCACGAAAGCGTTCCACGGCGAACGCGGCTGCCATGAGCGGTATATGCGCCTTGGCGAGCGCGAGAAGCGCGGCGATAAGATCGTCTGCCTTACGCCGAAGGAGCAGAAGCTGTTCATCGACGCGCTGATCGACCGCCGCGAAAAGCTCGTCGGCGAGATGGACGGTACGGAACAGCTTCTCCGGCGCATGGTCGGGAACATCACGCAGTATATGGACGAGGTCGGCGAGCGCCCGCTTCGCATCAGTAGCTTTGATAAGACCATGCTTGCTATCCGCGACGGTGAGCTGGAAGCGTTCAAGAAACTGCTTCCCAAGGTAATCGATCATGCCGATGAACTGCTGATTGAGACGGCGGGGCGCGCGGGAACGGTCGGCAGAAAAATGACGATATGCCTGCTAAACGAGGTCAAGGCGTTCTCAAATATCGCATACCTGACCGCAAGCAGGCGCGCGGTGGCAGTCGGCGATACCGAGCGCGTCCAATTCCTCATGGAGCAGTATGAGATCCATGCAGCAGAACCCCGCGCCGAATATTACGGCGAGGTCATTGCACACGCCATCGGCGAGAACCGTCAGATGGCGCGGACGCTGCTGGAACAAAGCCCCGCTTGCCGGATCGAGGCGTCGTCGCCGGAGCTGCTCTATTGTGCGTCGATCCATCCATCGGAGAACTTCCAGCTCATGGACGAGCTGGTGAAAAAGGGCGCGCCGTGCGGAGACAGGGCGTGGGAAATACTCAACGCCCTGACGTCGGGCGGAAACACATGGATCGCGGAGATCCTCCTGCGCGACGGCATGAAGGTTGCGGCGGACGACTGCGGCGCGTTCGACGTATGCGTCAAAAACGGCGCGACAGAGTGCGCGAAAAAGCTGCTGGAGCAAGGAACTGACTTCGAACGATACACCGAATGGGCAGTCGGGCGTCCATACAGCGCCACGGATGAAAAGGCTCTTGCCGAACTCAAGGCGTACTGTCAGAGCATCCACTCGCAGGAGCAGACGGCGGCGGGGACGCCGACACAGGAGATGGCTCTCGGAGGGCTTTCCCAATGAGCGGCGTCATCACCGCCAAGCTCGGCGGCGCGCTGCTCTCCGATGAGCGGGGGCGCAAGGCGCTCGGCTGGATCGCCGCCGCCGCGCTCTCGCCGCTCATCCTCATCATCGCCGTCCTCTGTTCCCTCGGCAGTGGCAGCGCGGAGCATAATGACGCGGCGGTCAAGGCGTGCTTCTACGGTGCGGCATACAGCGCGGAAGCTCCGGCGGAGTACCACGCGCATATCGAGGATATGCGCGCCGCGTTCTCTCTTCTGTCCTCTGCGGTCGCCGCCGCCAACGCGCAGGCGGAGGATAGCGCGGTAGACCTCACGCGCGTGGAGGCGGTGTTCTTTGCCCTCTGCTTTGGCGAGGACGCGCCCTCACAGCGGGCGGCGGACAGCTTCGCGGACTGCTTCTATACCACCGAAACGCGCACCCGGACGGTGGAGGTAACAGATGAGGAAACCGGCGTGGTAAGCACAGAGGAAGAAGAATACACCGTGACGGTTCCCCTCCCGCTCGAAGCGGCATACGCGAACGTCGCCGCGCTGCTGGGGCGCGGGATCACCGACGATGACCGGAGCAACATCGAGCATATCTACACGATGGTTGCCGGCTCCTCGGAGAGCGGCGGCACAGGCGGCGGACTGCGCGGAACAGAGCCGAGTGCTGACCTCGACGCATCTGTCCTCTCCGATCCTGCCACGAAGAACGCCGCCGACCTCGCCGCCTACGCCGAGTACGCATGGCGTTCCGGCTGGGGCTATGTGTGGGGCAGCTTTGGTTATGTGCTGACGGAACAGCAGCTTACCCAGCTCAAGGCACAGTACCCGGAGATGGTCGGAGGGTACGAGAGCATCATCCGAACCAAGTGGCTCGGCGGCAGAACGACGAACTGCGTGGGGCTCATCAAGAGCTACGGCTGGTTTGACCCCAGCGAACTGAAGATCAAGTACGGCACGAACGGGATGCCGGACGTCACGGCGAATCAGATGTACCATGCCGCCACGGTCAGCGGGACCATCGACACGATACCCGAAGTCCCCGGACTCGCCGTGTGGTGCGAGGGGCACATCGGCGTGTACGTCGGCGGAGGGTATGTGGTCGAGGCGCGCGGCACGAGCAGCGGCGTGGTCAAAACCAAACTCGCGGAACGGCACTTCACACACTGGCTGGAAGTGCCGTATATCCGCTATGACTGATCGGAGGGAAGCATCATGAAAGAAACCATCAGCATTGCGTTCGAGGAAGAAAAGCTCCGCGCGCTGGAGATGGTGCTGAAGAAGGAACGCAGCACCGTGCGGCAGCATTTGAGCAAGACGCTCGACGAACTCTACGAGAAGAAGGTGCCGGAGCCGGTACGGGAGTTCATCGACTGCAAGGCGGCGGTCAAGCCAAAGCGTCCGCCGCGCCATGACACGCCCGCTCCCACTATGGCTATGTCACAGGCGATGTGACAGCGCCGTGTCGCGCCGTTGTTGCGCCTGTGTGCGATTTTCTTGCGGGGGCTGGCATCCGTACCCCTGCGGGGCAAAACGGGGGCGTGTGCCCCCACTTTTGAGCAGGGTGCGTAAGCTCCCACCGGCACGGGCGGCGGGAGCTTCGGAAACGCCGAAAAATGCACGAGATAAAGAGAGGTGGTCGCAAGCGGCCACCTCTCGCCCACAAAGCCCCGCAACGCGGGGCTTTTTCCCGTCCACGGCAAGGTGGTCGGTGAACGGGAGAAACACGATTTTAGATGGTCGTGACAGGCGGAAAGACGCGTATTGCACGGAGTTCCGCTGTGTCACGGGAAGGGGGAAGAAGCAAAATGGCAAGTGAAAGCAAAACGCGCACCGCCGTATGGCTAAAGCCGGGAACAATTCGGAAGATCGATGCATGGATGGCGGCGGACAACTGTGAAACGCGCAGCGAGTTCATCGAAAAGGCGCTGGTATTTTATCTCGGCTACCTCGAAACCAACGACGCCTCCAAGTATCTCTGCGAGGTGCTCTCCAATATGATCCGCGGCATCCTTGACAACAACAATAACCGTCTGCGCTCCCTGCTGTTCAAGTGGTGCGTCGAGCTGAACATGGTCTGCCACACCGTCGCCGCGCACTTCAAGGCGGACGAGATCGACCGGCGCAAGCTGCGTGCTTACGCGGTGCAGGAGGTCAAGGAGACCAACGGCCAGATCAGCTTCGACAATGCGCTGGACGTCCAGCGGCAGATATGAGGTGAAGCGTGGCACGGTTCATATTCATCTCGCCCTACCTCAAGGGCGGGAAGGACGCGGCAAAGCTGACGCATCGCACACGGTACTTTGCCACCCGCGAGGGCGTGGCGCTGCTCCAAAGCGACAACGCAGACCTCGCGCCCTCGGATAAGCAGACGGCGTTCATCGCCCGTGCGCTGAAGCGGTTCCCGGAGGCGCGTGAGTTGCCGGAATACGAGGATTACCGTGCCGCGCCCTCACGTAAAACGGCGGGCGTATTCATCGAGCAGCTCTGGGAGCAGTTCATCATGGCGCTGGAGGAACGGGAGAACTTTCTCGACTATGTCGCGCATCGTCCCGGCGTCCAGAGCGACGGCGATCACGGCTTGTGGGACGCGCATGGCAAGGTGCAAAACCTCTCCGCCGCCGTGCGGGAGGTGGCAAATCATACGGGCGTCGTATGGACGCCGGTGGTCTCCATGCGGCGCGAGGACGCGGAGCGCCTCGGCTTCACCGATGTTGAAAACTGGCGCGCCGTGGTCAACGCCTGCGTAGGCGAGATTGCAGAGGGGTACAAGATCGCGCCGGATCACTTGCGCTGGTACGCCGCGCTGCATGAAAAGGAGAAGCACGTCCACATCCACATGGTCGTGTTCTCCTCCGACCCCAAGGAGGGCTACCTAACCAAAGAGGGCATCCGCAGGGTCAAGTCGGCGTTCGCGCGGCGGCTGTTCGAGCAGGATCTCCTCTGCGTGTATCAGCGCCAGACACGATACCGCGACACGCTGCAACAGGAGGCGGCGGCGAAGATGCGCGAGCTCATCGAGCGCATGGGCGGCGGCACAATCCAGAGCGACAGGCTGGAGCTGCTCACGGACGAGCTTGCCGAGCGTCTGCGGGATACCAAGGGCAAAAAGGTCTACGGCTACCTGCCGCCCGCGACCAAGCGGATCGTGGACGCCATTGTGGACGAGCTCTCCCGCGACGAGCACGTCGCCGAGGCGTACTCGCTCTGGCAGGAGATGCGTGACGAGGTGTGCCGCACCTATAGCAGCAAGCTCCCGGAGCGCAAGCCATTGAGCCAGCAGAAGGAGTTCAAGCCCGTGCGGAACATGGTGATCCGCGAAGCGCTCAAGCTTTCCGAGCGGGCAGCGGCGTTCGATGACGAGCGCATGGACGACGAGCCGGAGGAAACCGAGGAGCGGTATATTGAGCCGCCATACCAGCTTCCCAAGGCACACCCGGTCTATGAGCAGGCGGAGCGATACCGTCGCGCGAAGAAAACGCTCTATGACGAGAACGCGAACGGCGATGAAAAGCTCGCCGCCGTCGCCGCGCTCGAAACACTGTGGAACGAGGGCTACGCCGCTGCTGCCCACCAGCTCGGCAAGTGCCACCGCGACGGCGTGGGTGTTCAGCGTGACGCGGAAAAGGCCGCAGAGTGGTTCCAGCGCGGCGCTACGCGAGAGCTGGACTGCTCGGAGTACGCCCTCGGCAAGCTCCTGCTAGAGCGGGGGCGCGCCGCCGAGGGGATCGGCTGGCTCACGCGGGCGGCGGAGCGGGACAACCAATACGCGCAGTACCGGCTCGGCAAAGTTTACCTCACAGGAGAGCAGGCGGCAAAGGACGTGGACGCGGCGCTCTTGTGCCTCAGACGCTCCGCGGCGCATGGGAACCAGTACGCGCAGTATACCCTCGGCAAGCTCTATCTTATGGGGAGGAACGTGCCGAAGGACATGGAGCTTGCGACGCAGTACCTGTCACAGTCGGCGGCGCAGGGCAACGTCTACGCCCAATATTTCCTCGACCACAAGGACGACTGGCAGAACGCCTCCACCGGCTCCGCCGTGCTGCGGATGCTCCATCACATGAGCAGGATATTTGAGGACAACGCCGTCAGCGACAGCACCTATATGGCGATGCACGTTGATCGGAAGCTGCGACGTGAGATGCTGGATAAGCGCCTCGCTATGGGGCATAAGGCGGACGACCATGAGGAATATGCGCAACAGCAGAGAATGTAAAAGTGCGGGAGGCAGCGCCTCCCGCAAAAGAACGAAAATTATTCCGCAAGCTGTTCTTCGCAAAACGCTTTCAGAACAGGTATGTCGGTGATTGCCGTCTCCCAAATAATGTCCTGACTCACGTTCGCGTAATCATGCGCCACCAAATTGCGCATTCCCTTTATCGGCCCCCACTGAATACGGCTTGCCGTCGCACCGCGGTATTCCGCGGACAGTTTGCTGGACAGCTCCCCAATCTGCATGATGCTGAAGGATATCGACCGCTGATAATCCGCGTCCTGATCGAATACCTCAAACGACCTGCCATACCGCTCGATTGTCTTTTCGATTTCCACACAGTAATCGAGAATATGCGCAACTCTCTGCAAATCAGGCGACAGCATAAATCTCCACCCTCTCGTTCCTAAGATTCTCCCGGAAGTATACTTCGCTGGGCATCCGGATTGGGCGCTCAAGCGAGCGGGTGGTAACAAGATCGACTTGCTTGCCTAATGCGTCCTCAAAGTCGCAGAGGACTTCCGAAAGCTGTAAAAGACTCTTGATTTTTGTGCCAGAGATATCTACCAGCAGGTCAACGTCGCTCTTCGGAGTCGCAGTACCCCGCGCATACGAGCCAAACAGATAGACCGCTTTCAATCCATGCTTTTCTGCGACAGGGGCGATGCGGGAGCGAATTTCATCGACAGAATAAACATTCATCGGCGCAATCCTCCTCTCGTAATTCAACAAGCACAGTATAACCGAAATGACCAAAATATGCAACTCAAACTTGCAAATCAGGAGGTGTTTCCCATCGCACAGTATATCCCATTTACAGACGAACAGAAGCTCCGCGCAGGCGAGGTCGACCTCGAAGAATTTCTGCGTCAGCGCGGCGAGAAGCTTATCCGCTCGGGGCACGACAAACGCCTCGCAAGCGACCACAGCGTCACCGTCCGCGGCAACGAGTGGTATGACCACGCCGCGCAGCGCGGCGGAGGGCCGGTGTCGTTCCTCCAGCGGTTCTACCGCATGAGTTACCCCGAAGCGATGCTCGCGCTCCTCGGCGGCAACGGCGGGCAATCATTTCCTGCCACCTCCAAACGGGAGGCGGAGCCGCGAAAGAGCTTCACTTTGCCGGAAGCCAACGGCGATATGCGCCGCGTGTACGCTTACCTCATCAAGCAGCGGGGCATCGACAAGGACGTGATCGACCACTTCGCACGGGCGGGCTTGCTCTACGAGAATGCCAAGCACCATAACTGCGTCTTCGTCGGCACGGACGAAAACGGCGTGGCGCGCCACGCGCATAAACGCAGCACCAACAGCTACGGTGAGGCGTTCCGCATCAACGTGGAGGGCAGCGACCCGCGCTACTCGTTCCATCACATCGGCACGGACGGGAGCCTTTTCGTGTTCGAGGCACCCATCGATATGCTCTCGTATATCACTCTGTATCCCGACCGCTGGCAGGAGCATAGCTACGTCGCCTGCTGCGGCACGTCGTTCCTGCCGGTGCAGCAGATGAAGGAGATGACGCCGCCGATGAAGAAGCTGTTCCTCTGCCTTGACAACGACAAGGCGGGACAGTCCGCCTGCGAGCAGATGGAGGCATTGAGCAGGGCGTGGAACGTGGAAACGGCACGGCTCCTGCCGGAACACAAGGATTGGAACGAGGATTTAGTACAGCAAAATCAAACGCAGGAGATGAAACCGATATGCCAGACAATGTATTGCCTTTGATCCTCGCCGTCGCCGCGTTCGCACTCGTCGTTTGTGCTGTCATGGTATTCAGCGAGCGCCAGTCCCTCGACGGCATCAAGTCGCGCACGGTGGGCGACGGGCAGCACGGCACGGCGCGCTGGGCGACGCTAAAGGAGATCCACAGCGCCTACCACCGCGTAGCGTTCCGCCCCGCGCTCTGGCGCAAGGATGAAAAAGAACGGCCCGAAACGCAGGGCTTGATCCTTGGCTGCGAGAGCAAACGAGACCTTCGGCGCAAGTGCTGGAACGTCACGGCGCTGGTGGACGCCGACGATATCCACTGCCTCATGATCGGCGCGGCGGGCGTCGGCAAGACGGCGTACTTTCTCTATCCGAACCTCGAATACGCCTGCGCCAGCGGCATGAGTTTTCTCGCGCTCGACACCAAGGGCGACCTCGCGCGCAATTACGGCGCGGTGGCGAAAGAGCACTACGGCTACCGCGTTGCCGTGATCGATCTCCGCAACCCCACGCGTTCGGACGGGTACAACCTGCTGACGCTCATCAACGCCTACATGGACAAGGCGCGGGAAAACCCCGATAACCTTGCCTATCGCGCAAAAGCGGAGAAGTACGCGAAGATATTATCCAAGACCATCATCAACCCGGACGGCAAGACTTCGCAGTATGGGGCGAACGCTTTCTTCTACGACGCGGCGGAGGGGCTTCTCACCGCCGTCGTGCTGCTGCTCTCGGAATATCTCCCGCCCACGGAAGCCGACAGCGCGGACAGAAGGCACATCGTCAGCGTGTTCAAGCTGGTGCAGGAGCTGCTGGAGCCACCCGCCAATCCAAAGGAAAAGAACGGTTTTGCCAAGCTCATGGATGCCCTGCCGGATATGCACAAGGCGAAGTGGTTCGCGGGCGCGGCGCTCAACAGCTCGGATCAGGCGATGCAATCCGTCCTGTCCACGGTGCTCTCCCGCCTCAACGCCTTTCTGGATTCCGAGCTGGAGCAGGTGCTGTGCTTTGACAGCGCCATCGACGCGGAGGCGTTTGCCGCCGAAAAGTGCGCCATCTTCCTAATCTTGCCGGAGGAGGATAGCACCAAGAACTTCATGGCGGGACTTTTGATCCAGACGCTCTCACGCGAGCTGTTCGCGGTCGCGGACGAGCACGGCGGCAAGCTCAAGAACCGCGTCGTGTTCTTCTGCGACGAGTTCGGCACGATGCCCGCCTTCGACGTTCTGCCGCTGTTCAGCGCGGGGCGCTCCCGCAAGCTGACGATGGTGCCGATCATCCAAAGCATCGCGCAGCTCGAACAGAACTACGGCAAGGAGGGCGCGGAGATCGTCATGGACAACTGCCAGGACACCATCTTCGGCGGCTTCGCGCCGAACTCGCAGACCGCCGAAGTGCTGTCCAAGGCGCTGGGCAACCGCACGGTCATGAGCGGCAGCGTATCCAGAGGAAAGAAAGACCCCAGCGAGTCGCTGCAGATGATCCAGCGCCCGCTGATGACGCCGGACGAGCTGAAATCCGTCCCCAAGGGGACGTTCATCGTCATGAAAACCGGCACGCGCCCGATGCGGACGAAGCTGCGGCTGTTTCTCGAATGGGGCATTACGTTCGGCGCGCCGTACCTTTTGCCGGAGCGCGCGGCGCGCAGGGTCGCCTACGCCGACAAGGACGCCCTGATGTGGAGCATCCGTGCCGCAACGGGCGCTGAAGCGCAAAGCGTCAGCGCCTATCAGGTCGGGCGGAGGGGGGCGGCGCCATGAGCCGGTACGGGGACGTCTACGCCGACGGGCGGCTCACGCACCGCGCAAGGGCGGTCTATCTGTATCTTCACGGCCGCGCCGACGCCGAGGGCAAGTGCTGGCCGGGCGTGAAGCGCATCGCCGCCGACCTGCGCCTCTCCCGCAGGACGGCGCAAAGGGCGCTCGCGGACCTGGAACGGTGCGGATATATCAGGCGCGACGAGCGGTATCGTGACAACGGCAGCCGCACGTCGAACCTGTATACGGTGGAATAGGGCGAAAAAAGACGCGCCCCTCCGCCAAGGGGGAGGTGCAACCTCCGCCTGTCATAAGGGGCGCGTCATGATGACGCACCTTGAACTTTCCACTCTACCGGAGGACTCAAGGCAGAGAAAGAAAGCTAACCCCCCAGCGCAGCAAACAATGCGCCGCCGAGTTCCGCCACGTCGTCTATCCGTATCTCCCGCCCGTCGCGCAGGACGATGGCGCGGCGGAGCGTGTCGAGCTTCTTCACCGCGCCGCTCACGGTCTCATAGCTGCCGCCGTCCTTGCGCGCGTCCGGCCGGAAATATGTGATCGACACAACGGGCGTTTCGGCAAGATGCTCCGCCAGAAGCCGGAGGCGTGCGTCGAGCTGCGCGATACGCTCCGCGTCCAGCTCCGCGCGCGCGTCGGTCAGCCGCGCGGTCTCCGCCACCTCGTCCTCGTAGCCCGGCAGCGACTTGAACGGCGCGAACTGCGCCGCGCGGTCATAGAGCGTCATGTGCGGGTGCGTGGCGGAGACGTGATGGGGGAGGTCCAGCAGATCGTCATAGCGATGTGGATCTTTGCCGCTGTTCGTCATGGCCCGTCCTCCGTTCCCGCGCGGTGTCCGCCGACCTGTCCGTTGCGCTCCCGCATGGTCGCGCCGTCCTCGAAGTTCATGCCTTTGAGGATGGCGTTTTTTCCGTATTTGCGCTGAATGGCGAGAATGGCGCCCTGGCGCTTCTTCTCACGCTCCCGCGCCGCCTGCTCCGCCGCCTCGCGCTCCTCCGTATGGGCGTTGTCCGAGAACAGGTCTAATTGCTCCGCCTTCGCGTCCTCCGGCGCTTCCGCCTCCGGCAGTACGCGCTCCGCCACGATATACACGCGCCGCACCAGCAGCCTGGGATCGACGGCGCGGTCATAGAGCCGCATCGCCGCCGCGACGATCTCCCGTGTCGAGGACGTATAGCGCGGCAGGTTCTCCGTGCCGTGGGCGTGCTTGGGGACCATGCGCCCGTAGTAGTCCTTTGCCACCGGCCCGTTGTAGCTTTTCCGGCGCGCGGGATCGGTGAGGTTTTCTATGTCATAGCACACCGTCAGCACGATCTGATCCGTCGCCAGCCCCTTGTCCACGAGGCCGAGCGAGAGCCGGTCCGCCATCTCGCGCACGATCAGGCACCCCTTGTCAAACGCATAGGGGCATGGAAGCACCTGACCGGAGCCGAGGCTGCTGGACTCGGATCTGTACGTCTTGATCTCGCGCATGGTGCAAGGCTCCCAGCCCCACGCGTGGTCGATCAGCAGCTCGGCGTTGACGCCGAACAGCTTGTAGAGCAGCTCCTCGTTGTGGTAGTCCCACGGCGCGCCCTCGGAGCAGCGCGCCACGTCGCCCATCGTGTAAAGCCCGTGCGCCGCCAGCTTTTTGGCGATGCCCCTGCCGACGCGCCAGACGTCCGTGATCGGCTCGTGCGCCCAGAGCTGGCGGCGATAGCTTTTCTCGTCCAGCTCCGCGATGCGGACGCCGTCGCAGTCGGCGGGAATGTGCTTCGCCACCACGTCCATAGCGACCTTGGCGAGAAAGAGATTCGTGCCGACGCCCGCCGTCGCCGTGACGCCCGTGGCGCGCAGTACGTCGCGGATCATCGCCATGACCAGCTCGCGCGCGGTCATCTTGTGCAGCGCGAGGTAGTCCGTCAGGTCAAGGAACACCTCATCGACGCTGTAGACGTGGATATGCTCCGGCGCGACGTATTTCAGATAGATCTTGTAAATATCGGTGCTGACCTTCTTATAGCGCGCCATGCGCGGCGGCGCAACGATATAGTCCAGCGCGAGGGTGGGGTCGGCGCGGATCGCCGGATCGTCATAGACGCCCTCGCGCAGCGTGCCGTCCGGCGCGTGACGGCGGCGCGCGGCGTTGACCTCGCGCACCTTCTGCACGACCTCGAACAGCCTTGGCCTGCCGGGGATACCGTAGGTCTTGAGCGGGGGCGACACCGCGAGGACGATGGTTTTCTCCGTGCGGCTCTCGTCCGCCACGACGAGGTTGGTCGTCAGCGGGTCCAGCCCGCGGTCTACGCACTCGACGCTGGCGTAGAACGATTTTAAGTCGATTGCCGCGTAAACGCGTCCCGCCATATTGACCGCCTCCCTCTGTTTGTGCTTGTAATTTTATCACAGAGGCAATTAAAAAGCAAACAAATGTTTGATGCAATACGATCCAAACATCACAGAATCGGAGGTAATCCCATGAGCAGCGAAATCTACGGCTATATCCGCGTATCCAGCCGCGACCAAAACGAGGACCGCCAACGTGTCGCCATGCGCGAGGCGGGCGTATCGGAGGGCAGCGTATTCATGGACAAGCAGAGCGGCAAGGACTTCGACCGTCCGCAGTATCGGAAGCTGGTGCGAAAGCTAAAGCCGGACGATACCCTTGTCGTCAAGAGCATCGACCGGCTGGGACGCAACTATGAAGAAATTTTGGAGCAATGGCGCGTAATCACGAAGGAAAAACGCGCCGCCATCGTGGTGCTGGATATGCCGCTGCTGGATACGCGGCAGGGGCGCGACCTCACGGGGACGCTGATCGCGGACGTCGTGCTCCAGCTACTCAGCTACGTCGCGCAGACGGAGCGCGAGTTTATCCGCCAGCGGCAGGCAGAGGGCATCGCGGCGGCAAAGGCAAGAGGCGTGCGCTTTGGGCGGCGGCCATTGGAGCGTCCCGCAGAGTTTGAGCGGATATGCGCGGAATGGGCGGCAGGCGGCCTGTCTGCGCGCGCCGCCGCGCAAAAACTTGGAATTTCACGGCAGACGTTTCTGAATTGGACAAAAGACAATGGCAAAAATTGTGTACTTTGCTTGACGGCATAAAAAGATGCGCTTTCCGATATGGGCATACCAGTTCTTGTATAGAATAGCAACTTTTATGTAGAAAGTCAACACGGAAAACGCTGACCATTAAAGTACACTTTGATGGTCAATTTGTCTGGGGTCAAATGATGTAATGAAACGTCCGACGCAATAGCGCGTTGTTGCCAATGAGTTAATGTAAAAAAATAGTAGGAGGAGCATAATTATGAAAACCATTCGCATGGCATTGTGCCTCGCGGCGCTCTTGACGCTGCTGACCTGCGGCGTTTTCGCGTCGACGGAAGGGTACACGCGGGACAAAAATGACGACACGGTAAGCTACAAGGGAACGGTCACGTTTGAAAATGGCAAATACGCCGCCGCGTATAACGGCGCGGCGGACGGCAGCCAGTACCTTCTGCTGGTGACCGACAAGCAGGTGGCCGGTGTTTCCGAACTCTTGTTGAACACCGACCATATCCTGTACGTCGACCAGAAGAAGGCGAGCGGGGGTGCGGTCAGCTTTGACTTTATCCCCAGGCGTTCATCGGCAGGTTTTGTATACTTGGGCGGTCGGTTTGACGGCGAACAGTCGCCCATTCTGCTCGGCACACTGGAGTCGCACGGCTCAACGGTCAGCGGCACGGCGGTCGCATGGAATGATGCGGACGACGCGGTTTATCTGCTATATCCCGATACGATGGCGGATGAGGATATCCGCGCGGAGTGGACGAGCGGGACGTATGAAACCGCAGGTAACGTGGCCGTGACCGGCACGAAGGGCGACATTACGGCGGCGACCGTGGACGGCAAGGCGATGAAGTCGCAGGCGTTCAGCTTCGAGGGCGTCGCGGACGGGACGTACAAGCTGGCGATCTTCAAGCCGGGCAAGTATGTGCCGCTGATCAAGACGGTCGCTGTGAGCGGCGGCGCGCTGGACGTCGGGCAGGTCAAGCTGTGGCTGTACGGGGACGTGAACTATGACGGGCAAGTGAAGTCCAATGATGTGCTGCAGATCAACCGTTACATTAACGGTCAGCAAAGTCTGTTTGATACCGGCGATGACGAGACAAAGAGTATGCGTATCTTGATTTCGGATATTAGAATCTGTTCACACTAAATTGCATCTACAATCATAGCAAAATAGATGAAAC
>CAMKFK010000032.1 GCA_946411835.1 uncultured Clostridia bacterium | reverse complement strand
ATTCTCGCCGTCGCGGTGATTGCCTGCTTTGTCTGGCTGCTGTTCCGCCCGTACAAGGAAGCGACCAAGCTGACCCGAAACGTCAAGGTGGCGTAATCAAACAACGCTTTTCAGAAAGGAGCGATTTCCATGGGTACGCTTTTTGTCGGTATCATTCTTCTTGCCATAATCTCTCTCATCTGTACCTCCCTCATCCGCGACAAAAAGCGCGGGAAATGCTCCTGCGGCGGAAACTGCGGCTCGTGCGCCGGATGTGCGGGCTGTCATGGCGACCGCAAATAGAACATGAGAAAAGCCGCAGGAGACTGCGGCTTTTCTCATGGGCTTCCTGCGGGTTTTTCGTCGATCCGCGCGCGTTGGTTCGTTCATGAATCAACCAGCTGCAAAAAACACTTGACTTGAAGTCAACTCCATGTTGTATTATATGATGAGGCAATTCCGACCGGGGTCCTCACGCGGGACAAGCTGCCGGCGGAACAGGCGGATACCGAAAAACCAAACAAAACGGAAATGTGAGGGATACGTTATGGAAAAATCAAAGGTCTATTTCACCGATTTTCGCACGCGGATCGGTGTGAGCCAGGGGGCCAAGCTGCAAAAGCTCATTCGCGCCGCAGGCATTGGGAAAATTGATTTCGAGGGCAAGTTTGTGGCGATCAAGATGCACTTCGGAGAGCTTGGCAACTTCTCCTATCTGCGCCCGAACTACGTCAAGGCGGTCGCCGACGTGATCCGTGAGCTGGGCGGCAAGCCGTTTTTGACGGATTGCAACACGCTCTACCCCGGCAGCCGCAAGAACGCGGTCGACCATCTCTACAACGCCGAGGTCAACGGCTTCAACAGCATGACGACGGGCTGCTACGTCATCATCGCGGACGGACTCAAGGGCACCGACGAGGCGACCGTCCCCGTGCCGAACGGCGAGTATTGCTGGGAGGCGCAGATCGGCCGCGCGCTGTACGACGCGGACGTCATCGTCTCGCTCTCACACTTCAAGGGGCATGAGATGACGGGCTTCGGCGGCGCAATCAAGAACGTCGGCATGGGCGGCGGCAGCCGCGCGGGCAAGATGCAGCAGCACTGCGACGGCAAGCCCGCCGTCGACCCGGAGCTGTGCCGCTCCTGCAAGCAGTGTGCGAAGGAGTGCGGCTCGGACGCGATTTCCTACGAAAGCGGCAAGGCGGTCATCGACCAGGCGCTTTGCAAGGGCTGCGGGCGCTGCATCGGCGCCTGCGCGTTCGACGCGATCAACACCGAGCAGGACACGGCGCTCGAGACGCTTTGCAGCAAGATGGCGGAGTACACGGCGGCGATTCTGAACGGCAAGCCGTCCTTCCACATCAGCCTCATCATGGACGTATCGCCCAACTGCGACTGCCACGGCGAGAACGACGCGCCGATCCTGCCGAACCTCGGGATGCTCGCGTCCTTCGACCCCGTCGCGCTCGATCAGGCGTGCGCGGACCTGTGCCTCGCGGCGGAGCCGGTGCGCAACAGCCAGCTGGGCGACCACCTGGCGAGCGAGGGCTGGCACTGCCACCACGACCATTTCCTCGACAGCAACCCGAACGTCCGCTGGAAGGAAACGCTCTCCCACGGCGAGAAGATCGGCCTTGGCACGCGGGACTATGAGCTGGTCAAAATCTGAGGGAGACCTGTCTGGCTCCCGCCTGCCGAGAACGACAACGAAGCATGGCGGGACATATACCGCAAAGACTTTCGCATTTTCATGAGAGAATCGTATTATACAAACAGCCATCTCTGCCCGTCGGGCATCGTCATCAGCGCGCCGTCCGCGCGCTCCAGGACCTCGCCCGTGGGGCAGCGGCGGACGACGAGCTCCTCGCGGTAGTCAGGGTCTTCGTACCACTTCGAGAACAGCAGCCGGTCCCCGTCGCGCGAATCCAGCGACTCCGAGGGGTCGGTGGCGAACGATCCGCGCTCCGGCCACACGACCTGGAACGTGTTCTCGCGGCCTTGCCTCGTCAGCGTCAGCGGTGTGGTGTGGAGCATGAGGTTGTAGCAGTCCGGCACCGCATCCAGCGGCAGACGGACAAAAACCTCGGCTGACGCCATATCCGGCGCGCAGCGATAGATCAGGATTTCTTTCTGCGGGAAATCCACCAGCAGGATGTGAATACGCCCGTCGGCAAAGCAGGGACGGCCGAAATACTGCCCATCCCGCGCCGTGATTGGCTCGTAGAGCTTTGGTTCCGGACAGCGGACGAACACGAGGCGGTTTTTCCGGATCGGGTGCCCGTCGCGATACAGCTCCTCCGCCTCGTACAGGTCGCCGCTGGTGTAGTCCGAGCCCCACTGCCAGTCTGTGCCGTCCATGTGTTCGAGGTAGGTGATCCCGCCGGCGTCAATGCGGATGCAGTCCGTTTTCCGCACCTTTTCGTAGGCGAGGCGCGGGTCGTCATCCTCCTCGACGTAAATCGTGCCACAGTGGACGAAGCCGCATTTTTGCAGCAGGCGCTGCATCACGATATTGTCGCCGTGGGTGTCCATGCGCAGGTGTCCGCACCGCGCGTATGCCCAGTCGATGCAGAACCGTCCGACGCCCTTGACCGAGCCGTCGCTCGCGACGCGGTGGACGACGCCGTAAGGGCTGCCGTCCAGCCAATGCCCGTCGGTGATGACGCGGTAAGTCGGCTCCACGTCCTCGCCCTGCCGGAAAAAGAACGTGCCGACGACCCTGCCGTCCTCAACGCAGACGTAGCTGTCGTCGGCGGCGATGTCCGCGCGCAGCAGCGCCTCCGGCGGCCAGTTGGTCGGCCCCCACTGGTTTGGGTTCCCGTGCTCCGCCATGAACCGGCGGGCGTGTGTGTAGATTGCCGTCATCGCGGGGAGGTCAGACAGCGTGGCGCGGCGTATTTCCATGGTTGATCCGTCCTTCTTTGTTTTTGTTCAGCATAACCCAAATCACGAAAAAATGCAAGCGCAGCGGCGCGCGGGGAAGTTTCCCCGACGCGCCGCCGCGCTTGTGCCGTCTCACACGAATTCACGATCTCCCACAGAGGGAACATATCAGAAGGCGAAAGGCGCCGTTGTATTCCGAGAAAAGGTCAAACGTCAACGCCGCCGTCCACGCGGAGGAGCTGTCCGTCGATAAAGGAGGAATCAGAGGTCGCCAGAAACAGCGCTGCGGAAGCGATTTCGCTGCCCTCTCCGAGTCGGCGCAGGCAGGTGCGGTCGATCATGGGCTGGAACACGTCCTCACCGCCGACGGAGGCAAGCATGGCGGTCTTGATCGCGCCGGGGCAGATGCCGTTGACATGGATCGTGGGTGCGAGCTCGTTTGCCATCGCCTTGGTCAGGCCGACCATCGCATGCTTGCTGGTGACGTAGGCAACAAAGCCCCAGTGCGCCGCCCAGCCGACGATGGAGGCGACGTTGATGATGTGCCCCTCGCCCTTCGCCTGCATCACGGGCGCGAACTTCTGGCTGAGCATCAGCGCGCTGGTGACGTTGATGTTGATGTCCTCCATGAACTCCTCCGCCGTGATGGTGGCGAACTGCGCCAGCGACAGCATGCCGGCGTTGTTCATCAGCACATCTACCGTGCCGTACGCCGCCATTGTTGCGTCATAGATGGCCTGGGCGAAGCTCTTGTCCGCCGCGTCCGCCAGCACATAGATCGCCTCGCCGCCGTCCGCCTTGATCTTATCCACGACCTCCTTGGCGCGTGCCTCGTTGCGTCCGGTGACGACGACCTTCGCGCCCTCCTTGGCGAACAGGTACGCGGTGTCGCGCCCCATGCCGGAGGTGGAGCCGGTGATAACGGCTACTTTTCCTTCAAGTTTTCCCATTGTGTGTCTCCCTTTCGTAGTTTGAATTATTCGGTTGCTTTATGGGGTCCAAATCATCTCTTATGCTTGAGAAGGATATAGATATACTTGCCGCCTGCGCCCTTGTTGACGTCCGCAATGGCAAAGGTATCGTTCCATGTAACGGTATCCCATTCATTGGAGGTGGGGCGGTTGTTGTCCGTGTAGGCGTCCAGCGCCACCAGCGGGGCATACTGCTTATCATAGGTGTAGAGGAGATAGACATATCTGCCGCCCGCGCCCTTGTTCAGATCAACATTGATGCGGTAATAGAGGGCGCGTATGCCGTTCCCGTCGTTGGAATAGGCGGTGGTCCAGGTCTGCGGCTTGTCGTACTGGACCATCATCAGATTGGTGATGGGAAGGCGGCCGGAACTGCTGAGCTGGCCCTGCGTCATGGTGCGATAGCTCAGATAGATAAAGTCGCCGCCCGCGCCCTCGTTCAGGTCCCGATCCACCAGATTGTAGCCTGCCGGGGCGGATCTGGCATTGGGCTTTTTCCCGTCGCTGGTAATCAGGATATCGCTGACGAAGGTTTCCGCGCTGACCAGTGCGCTCTGAATCTGGGCGGCCTGACGCTCAAACTCGTCCTTGATCTGGCGGCGGCGCGCCGCAGAGGAGGCGAGCTCCCAGATGGGCACGAGGGAATTGTCGTTGGGCAGATAGCCAAACTCCCACGAGGACGGGTCGTCGGACACGGACTGGATCCAGCTGGGATACTCAACAAAGAAGTTCTCCAGATTCAGGCTGCGGAGGTTCTTTCCTCCCACCGAACGGTAGCTGTACTCGCTCCGCTCCAGCAGACTCTTGAAGGAGCTCTGCGTGTCGGTGTCCACGCTGCCGGAGGCGATCTTGCCGAAGGACGCCTTAACGCTGATGCTGAGGGACTCCTTGCTCTCGTTGCTGGTCTTGGTGGTGGTCAAATTCATGTTCAGCACGCCGCCGATCCCGGCCTCGCGGACGATGTGGGTGCCATAGGTCCTGAATATCTGCGCAGGCTCCATATTGCCGTTCAGGTCGGCGGAAAACGCGGGCAGAAGATACTTCTTGAAGCTGTCATCCGGGAAATAGTGCCTCTTTTTCTTCACCTTGGTGATGAGCCTGGTGTACGCTTTTTCTTCGGAGGAATTGGCGGAGGAGCTGTAGCCGGTGGAAACAGAGGCGGAGAAGAGCATATAAGAGGCCTCTGCCCCGGCGGAGACAGAGAGGCTCTTGGCGAGCTCCACCTTGGAGTTTTCCGTGTAAACGTCGGTATAGGTGAAGTTTTCGCTCATGGACTCCACAGCGAGCTTGTCCATGTCAAAGAGCTTGTAGGTGGAAAGCTGGTCCTTGGCGATGCAGGTGGCGGTGAGCATATTGATTCCTCGCCCAACGCCAGTATTCGCCTTTTCCGTGCCGGATATACCCGCCAGACTGGATGTCTGCGCCGGCCTTCTGTGGGTGGCAGCTGTGTTCCGCCCACGATTGGGTGTGTTCATAGGTGCCATGTATAATCCTCCTTCTCAATTTGTCGGCTGCTTGGAAAAAACTTCCGACGCCTCCAGTATACTTGTCTTGTCGAGGATTGTCAAGATGAACACATGGCGCGTCAGACGCGGCCTGATCGAGCTTCGCGTACATTTCGCTGTAATCTATGGCTTTTCTGACGGCCGCAGGACTTACCTCCACCGTTCCGCGCCGCCCTCATAGGCGAAGTCATGCGGGTTGCTGGCCTCGACCATTTCATAGTAATACCACAGGCCGGGGTCGGTCAGGTCGTTGAACTGGTTGAGGCGGGACGGGTTTTGCGAGACGTAATCCCTGTCCGCCGCGCGGTTCAGCATATGGTTGACGATCGTGGCGACCTCGGCGCGGGTGATGCTGCGCTCCGGACCGAACAGACCGTTTCCGAGACCGTTGATCCAGCCGTAATCCGCAGCGGCGGCGATGTACGTCTCCGCCCAATACCCGGCGGGGACGTCGCGGAAGGTCGACTTCCCGCCGGTGAGCTTGGCAAAACGTGTGAAAATCGTGGCAAATTCCGCGCGGCTGATCGCTTTTTCCGGCTGGAAGGCGCCGTCCTCGTAACCGTTCAGCATGCCGAGGCTCGCCAGCGTGTTTACTGCGGCCGCGAACCACGCGCCGGAGGGCACGTCGGCGAAGGTTTTCGTGATCGGGACGTTCTGGTTTTTCAGAAGGCGGAAGAATATCATGCTGACCTCGGCGCGCGTTATGACATTGAGGGGAGCGATCCCACCGTCCGGGTAGCCGTTCAGGTACACGAGGTGCGTGCCGGTAATCAGCCAGTCGGCGACGCCGGTCTCCTCGGGCGTCGCCAATTTTGCGCCGTACGTTTCCTTGCCGGGGTCTGCGACTCCGCCGCCGACTCCGCCGGTACCTCCGCCGGTACCTCCTCCGCCGCCGGTTCCGCCGCCGCTGCCGGCACCGCCGCCTCCGCCGCCGGAGGACGCCTTCTTGAACGTCACCTCAACGCTCACGGGCGCCGCAGACGCGGCCACGGGACCGACGGTGAACGTGTACGACGTCTTCCCCGACGCGCCGGAGAGCGGCACGCCGTCCACCTTGACGGCGTCAATCTCATAGCCGCTGTTGGCCCTCACGGTGAAGGGCTGCGTCTCGCCCTCGTTCACGGTGGCGTTGGCTGGGGTGATCGTCCCGTCGGAGCCGACAAGCGTGGTGATCTCATACTGCGCCGCCGGGCCGTTCGGGGCCTCCGTCCACGTCGCGGCGAAGCGCTGCTGCTCGCCGGAGGGCGTGCAGCGCGCGCCCTCCTTGTACACGGCGCCGTCCGCGCCCTCCCAGCCCGCGAAGACGAAGCCGGGCTTGCCGTTCTTCGGCGCGGGGAAGGTGTAGGAGTTGCCGTCTATCACGTCCGTGCGGTAGCTCTCGCTCCCGTCCTCGGTCAGCACCACGGCGGTGGTCTTGCGGCCGCTCGCGATTTCAACGATCAAGTCGACATACTTTGTGCGCTGCACGGAGCCGCCGATGTTCCAGAACGAGTTGTTCCTGAAAAAATACACCTTCCCGGAGCCGACGTCCGGCGTGACCTGCAAGTCAAACCAGCCCACGCTCAGCGTCTCGCCCGCGCCGAACGCGCGGGCGTCCATGGTGCGGTTCATGAACACGCGGTACTCGTCCTCCCATGCGTCGTAGGGATAGCCGCAGTTGTAGCTTGCCGCCGTGGCGCGGAGGTGGTCCGCGGAATCGTCCACCCACTCGAAAAACGCCCGGTCGAACTTGATCTCCGCCTGGTCGGAGGTGGAGCTCACGTCCGAGTCGGAGGCGACCTGATAGTACACGCGCACGCGCCCGCCCTGTTCGACGTAGACGTGGTTGTCCGCGCCCTGACGCGCCGCGCCGTCCGCCGTGAGCTCGAAGGTCATCTCCGGCGCGGCGGCGCGGACGGGGCGGACGAAGCCGCCGAAAAGCAAGCCAAACGCAAGAAAAAGTGCCAAAAATCGCTTCATAGGTCTCTTTGCCTTTCTATTAAGATTGCCCCGAGCTTTCGCTCGGGGCATTTGGTTTGGATTACGGGTCGGTGCGGGTGTGCTCCTTGTACCAGGCGAGCACCATGCCCTCGTCGGTGGAATTGACCTGCCGGTCGGTGTTCACGTCGGCGCGGAGCATCGCCTTCTGCGCGTGCGCGAGCCAATCGGTCAGATACGTCGCGATCGAGGCGTGCACGTTCTCCGGGTCGGTGCCGGTGGCGCTGTAGAGCACGTGGAGGAAGTAGACGTCGGACACGTTCACCTGATTGTCGAGGAAGATATCCAGGTTCGGCTTGGTGCTTCAGCTGCCGTCGTTCACGGGGTCGGTCTTGTACTGGACGACCATGTCGCTGGGCACGGAGCCTGCGCGCATCGTCTTGACGACGGACAGCGAATTGTGGGAGCGGAACGCGAGCTCCAGCTCCTCCTTGAGCGCGCTGCCCGAGGCGGTCGTACCCACGGCGGTCTTGAGCTTCGCCGTGTCGAAGATATAGCCGTACACGCGCGCGTCCGCGCCGGTCAGCGCGGTCCGGACCGCCTCGTCGGTCACGCTGTCGGGAGCGTAGCCGGCGGTGGTGACGTCGAAGAAGCGGTAGACCGTCGCGCCGCCGCTGAGCTGCACGTCGATCACCGTGGGCTCACCGGTGAAGAACAGCACCTGCGTCAGCGCGTCGGAATACTTGTTGACCTCGACCGCCATGGGCGAGAGCTTGTAGTCGTACTCAAATACGCTCTCGCCCGCGCCGTCCTTTCCGATGGTCGCCGTCACGTGATAGGTGCCGGGCTCGGTAAACACGGGCGCGGAGAGGTCAAACTCGGGGTCTTCGGGATCGTAGCTCAGCTGATCGGGGGTCAGGCCGTAGCCCGGGTGCTCGGCGTCCACCGTGGTCGTCACCTCGTTGCCGGAGGGGTCGGTGTAGGTGACGACGTAGGTCGCGGTGATGGGCGCGCCGTCGCTGGGCTCGGTCGCGCCGGGGAGCTGGGTGATGGCGGCGGATTCGTGCGGCTCGCCGTCGTACCAGTCGTCGCCTGCGTTGGGGACGTCGAGGTCGTAGCCGGGCAGCTCGGAGAGGCTGTAGTGGATGCGGGCGACGCCGTTTACGGGCCTGGCGTCGTCGTGATTGCCGTTCAGAACCTCGTCGATGGTCTGGGCGGCGGAGTCGGTGAGGATGAAGAAGGTGTCGATCACGTTCGCGTCCACGCTCGCGGGCTTTTCCTTGACCGTGAACACGATGGTCGCGACGACGCCGTCCGTCTGTCCGGCGCCGGGGGCGTCGGCGGGGGCGCTGCGCAGCAGGCTGTAGGTGACGTAGGAGTTGCCGTACGCGGCGGCGGCGGGGAGCTTGCCGGCGACGGTGTTGTCCAGCGTCCACTGGGCGGCGACGAACAGATCGTCGCCGGAGGTGACCGCCGCGCCCGTCGCGTCGGTCACGGAGACGACGTCGAGCAGCGCGGTGTTGTAGGTGAAGCGGGTGAAGGCGGTGACCCACGGGAGGGGATTGGAACCGTCCTCCGCCCCGGCGTAGATGAGGTCGACCTGAATCGTGTCGCCGACGGCGGCGTCCAGCACGTCGGCGGTGGCGGCGTCGGCGTCGGCGCCGCTGAGCTTCGCGACCAGGAAGCGGCTGCCGGGGACGGCGGGCGTGGGATCGGTCGACGGATCGGTCGAGGGATCGGTCGAGGGCGAGCCGGAGGTCAGGTAGCCCGGAGCATCCGGCGCGTCGTCGATGAGGGCGTAGGTTTTGTCGGTGTAGTTTGCGTCATAGGTTGTACCTTTTTCACCGACGAGGGCGGAACAGCCTTCAAACATGAAGTCGCTATACATGATTTTACTTTTGTCCCAAGAATCCGAAACCCTGATGGTTTTAAGACTTGTGCAGCCCTTGAACATGTCTCCGGTAGCCACGTTGTCATGGAGAGCAAAGCTCGTTAAATCCAGTTCCGTAAGAGCCGAGTTATTTAGGAACATACCATTCATGTTGGTGACATTGCTTGTGTCAAACTTTCCGCCAAAGGTAATGGAGGTAAGTTTTCTAAAGCTGATACAAAATTCGGTCATGCCTTCAACTGCGGAGGTATCAAGACCGCTGAAATCAATGCTTACAATGTCCTTATTCCAAGGCAAAAAACCCTCCAAAAGGACGTCGGAATAAGTTTCGTTAAGCTCAGTGTCGCTGAAAACGAGGTGTTCAACCACATTCCCGGTTCCAAGCGCGGTCAGGAAATCGTCAACATCAAACGTCGACTTAAACTGATTCTTCGTAAAGCTGCCGCCGCTGATGGTGAGGGTCTTGGTTTCGGGGTCGTACGTCCAGCTCGCGCCCGTGCCGAACGCGCCGGAGGCGTCCGCGTTCGCCGTCAGCGCCATGCCCGGCGCGAGCGCCAGCGCCAGCGCAAACGTCAGCACCCAGGAAAGCGCCGCGCGCAGCCCGTGTGTTCGAATGCTTTTCATCATTTTTTCTCCTTTGCAGTTTATTTTTGAGCAAATACCCAATCGTTTTTCGTTTTCTGCCCTTCACAAAGCAATCGGATTACAAAATGATCCGCCTCCCTTCCGGTCGGAAAAGTATACTTTTTTGACCGGCGTTTATGTTCGCACCCACGCCAAAAAGGTACTGTGCGAAACGCCCAACTCCGCCGCCGCCTTGCGCGCTGAAAGCGCGCCGCGCTCCCATTCCGCCTTGACTTGGGCGTAATTCCCGGGCTTTTCGCGCGGTTTCCTGCCGAATTTCACCCCGTTTGCCCGCGCGGCCGCGATGCCCTCCGCCTGCCGCTGCCGGATCAGCGCCCGCTCCGTCTCCGCGACATAGCTCAGAAGCTGGAGCACGATGTCCGCGATCAGCGTCCCCGTCAGGTCGCGGTTCTGCCGCGTATCCAGCAGCGGCATGTCCAACACGACGATGGCCGCCCGCTTCTCCTTCGTGATGACGCGCCACTGCTCCAAAATCTCGTCGTAGTTCCGCCCTAGCCGGTCGATGCTCTTGACGACCACGGTGTCGCTCGGCCGGAGCCGGTTGATGAGCCTGCGGTACTGCGCGCGGTCAAAATCCTTGCCGGACTGCCTGTCTGTGTACACGGCGTCCGACGCGATGCCGAACGCCGTCAGCGCGGCGATTTGCCGCCCGGCGTTCTGCTCCCTCGTGGAGACTCTTGCGTAACCGTAATCCATGCCGATTCCTCCCACCTTGTCCGTTGTCACGCAAGAGGTTAAAATATCACAGCGGGTGAAACGAAAACAGCCCTCCCGTCGCCCCGGGAGGGCTGTTTCCCGCCCAATATGTCGGCGGGGGGCGTCTTCGCGAAAGGGGGCAGTAAAAGGAAAAAAGGGACGAAAAAAGAGCCGTCCTGAAATCGCAACGATTTCAGGACGACCCAATGGTCCGAGTGGCGAGACTTGAACTCACGGCCTCTTGACCCCCAGTCGAACTTTGAACTTTTTTGTGGTGCTTTCTGCTCCTTTTGCCGCTTTCCACTGCGAAAGGATTATTTTTTGATCGTCTTTGTTCCGACGTTTCCGTGCGCTGCGGAGGAAATCTGTAGCTGCGCTGTGGTCTGGGCGGAAGAATTTGCGCCGCTGTAACTAAAAGGAAGCGTCAATCCCGCAGGCAGCACGGTAATACTCGACAACTCATTTTCACCATCCAGCAAAATTCCGACGATTGGCGCAAAATTTTTCCGACGATTGGCAAAAGATTATTTCGACATTTGGTAAAAGGTTTGACAAAGCGCCAGCTTCTCCTGCCGCGTCAGTCGCTTGATTTCCGCTTCGCGGCGCATTGCCTCCTGTTTGGTTGCAAAGGTCTCGTAGTACGCGAGCTCCACCGGGCGGCGCGGCTTCGTGTACTTTGCGCCCATACCTGCGTTGTGCGCCGCGACGCGCTTTTCGAGGTCGTTCGTCCAACCGCAGTAGAGCGTCCCATCCGCGCAGCGCAGGAGGTAGGTGTAATTCCGCTCCGTCATCGTCAGCGTTCCAGTATCGCCTTGATCTGCGCGAGATCGTCGGCAAAGTAAATGCCCTGCTGTTTTTCCTCGCTGGAAAGCCCCATGTCGATCATGTGGCGGAGCAGCGCGCGAAGGTCGTTGTAGTAGCCGCCGAGGTTGTAGAGGATGCACGGCGCGTCGAGGTGCCGCAGCGACACCTTGCTCATGACCTCGGCGATCTCTTCCAGCGTGCCCGTTCCGCCGGGAAACGCGATGAACGCATCGCCCAGCTCGATCATCTTCGCCTTGCGCTCGGACATATCCTGCGTGACAATGAGCCGCGTGATGGCGTCATACTCAAACCCCGCGTCGATAAAGAACTGCGGCTCCACGCCCGTGACCTCGCCGCCCGCTTGCAGCACGCTCTCCGCCAGCTCGCCCATCAGCCCGCACTTCGAGCCGCCGTAGACGAGCGCGTGACCGCTCCCGCCGATCCATGCGCCAAGCTCGCGCACCGCCGTTTTGAACGTCGGGTCAACGCCCCCGTTCGCGCCGAGATAAACTGTGATGTTCATATCGCGCACCCCTATCGCATCAGCACCGCGCGGCAGGGCGCGCCGTCGCAGCCGCCGAGATTCAGCGGCGCGGCGCTGAGGAGGTATTTTCCCTCGCTCACGCTGCCGAGGCGGACGCCTTCCAGTAGCGCGACGCCCGCGCCCAGCAGAATGAGGTGTACTTCCATCGGCGCGTCCTCCGGCCCGACGGTCTGCGACTCGTTGCCGAGCAACTTGATGCCCGCGTCCGCGAACACGCGCGCCGCCTCCGCCGTAACCGTCGCGCGTCCCGCAATCAGGATGCGCTCCGCGGCGTTCTCTGCCGTCGCGCGGTCAAGGATGTCTTGTGCGTCCGCCGCCGTCACGTCGCCCTCGTGCCGCGCCACATAAGCGTCGCCCACGAACACGGACACGTCCAGCTCGTCGATCCTCTTGCCATCCTCAATGAAGTGATACGGCGCGTCAACGTGCGTGCCGTTGTGGGCGCACATGGAAAACGCGGTCAGGTTACAGACGCCGCCGTCCGCGATGCCGGAAAGCGTGTTTTTCTCCGGCTTCGGATCGCCGGGGTATACCTGACAGGAGAAAACCTCCTGTGAAATATCAATGACGGTCAAAAGCGATACCTCCCTGTTTTCTCCAGACGTATGATTGAGGATAGCATACGCTGCTATCGGCAAAAAAGCAAGATTTCGTTCTATTGCGCAGCGTCTGTTTTTGCCGATAAGGGTTACAGATTGTGCGATGTGGATGCGCGGCATCGTGAAATTGGGTTGCGGTTTTGCCGCGGATGGTGTAAAATACTGTCAAATGATAAATTGCCCATAGAATAGGCTCTCGGAGGTTCTCCATGTTTTTCAAGATGATTGAGCGCAAGCGTGACGAGTGGTACGCTTCCGCCGACTGCACGGTCAACTCCATCATTGGCTATATTGAGCAGGCTGGCTTTATGCGCGACGCTCAGATCGAAGCGATAAAGACCTATCTTTTCCTGAAAAACAAATGCAGGTGCGCTTCGCTTGCCGCGCTATTTGCGGAGGGCGCTTTTAACACGCTCGACTTGGATGCGGCTGCTTTGCCGACGACCACGCGCGATTATCTGAAAGCAAACCCGGCTGCCGCGGCGCTTTATGAGTATGCCCGCCAGATGAATGACGCGGGCGAGCAGGTCTCCAAGAAACTGGAACAGACTATTCAAGACGCGCCGGACAGCATCAACTACAGGAAGTTCTTCCACGAGGCGTTCTATGAGGTCGGCTATACGGATTATCTGTTCAGCCTCCCGATGGGCGCCGGAAAAACGTACCTGATGGCGGCATTTATCTATCTTGACCTCTATTTTGCGATGAACGAGCCGCAGAACACCGCATTTGCTCACAATTTCATCATTTTTGCGCCCTCTGGCTTGAAGTCCTCCGTTGTTCCGAGCCTCAAAACCATTCAAAAGTTTGAGCCGTCGTGGGTTTTGCCCGAACCGGCGGCGTCTGAAATCAAGCGTATGATCTCTTTTGAGGTGCTGGACGAGAACAAATCAGCCAAGAAGTCCAATAAAACGAAAAACCCCAATGTCCAGAAGATTGCGAACCATCAGCCCCTTTCCGAGCTATTTGGGCTTGTCGCCGTAACGAATGCGGAAAAGGTGATTCTCGACGGTGTTGAAGAAACCAACGGGCAAATCGACATCCTTGCAAGCGCGGCGGACAAGAATGAACTGCGCGCGCTGATTGGCAGGCTCCCCGCGCTGTCCATCTTCATCGACGAGGTTCACCATGCCGCCAGCAGCGCAGATAAGGCGCAGGAGCGCAAGCTCCGTGCGGTGGTCAACCAATGGACTGCAACCGGATCGGTCAATTCCGTGGTCGGCTTCTCCGGAACGCCTTATTTGGAAAAGGCGGATAAGGTCAGGGCAACCGACAGCCTTACGGTTGCCTCTGCGGAGATTACAAACATCGTGTACTACTATCCGCTCATCAACGGTGTCGGCAATTTCCTCAAGATGCCGACCGTGAAGATTGCGGACATCGCGGACAGCAGCCGCATTATAGAAAAAGGCGTCCGCACTTTCCTTGATACCTACAAGGACAAGACTTATGCCAGCGGTCTGACCGCAAAGCTAGGCATTTACTGCGGCACGATCGAAAAGCTGGAGGAAACCGTCTATCCCATCGTCGCCCGCATCGTGGGCGAATACGGTCTTTCTGCGGACTGCATCCTCAAATTTTACCGTGAATCCAGCAGCAAGGATAAAACGAAAAAGAAATACGTCGCTCCGGCGGACAGTCAGATGCAGTTTGATATTCTTGACAGCCCATTGTCGAAAATTCGCATTGTCCTCCTCGTCCAAATCGGCAAGGAGGGCTGGGATTGCCGCAGCCTGACGGGAATCATTCTCTCCCAAGAGGGGGACTGCCCAAAAAATATGGTGCTTCAAACTTCGTGCCGCTGCCTGCGTCAGGTGGAGAAAGGACAGCCGGAAACGGCGCTCATTTACCTGAACAAAAGCAATGCCGAAAAGCTGGAAAGCCAGCTCAAACAGCAGCAGCACATCTCTATCAAGGAACTGGAGCAGGGCAGCAAGCGGCTGACGGAGCTCAAGCGATACAACCGAACCGAATATTTGAAGCTGCCCCCGATTGACTTCTACCAGCTCAAGGTCAACTATGAAACCCAGACACTGGAAGCGGCTGACCCGGCAAACAGCATCCCGCAGGCGCCGGATGCCGGAAAGCCGACGGAGGGCTCGGTCAGAACCACCGATTTGACGTTCCAAAGCCACAAGCTGGAAATGGACGACGAGGAGCACGGCACGAAAAGCGCCACTTTTGACAGCTGGCTTTCCGACATCGTCCGCGAAGGGCTTTATACAACGAGCTTTGATGATTTAGCCCTGCACGAGGACGCTTTGCGGGCGGTTTATGAGACGATCACATACCCACGGGACGGCGGACGCTGTTTCAGTTCCAAATACAACATAAAAGAGGTCAACGCCGCGATCCGCAAGGCGTTCTGCGATAAGCGCGATTTCTCCTCCACGGAGGAACTTATTCCGCAGGAATCCAGTTTGCTCATTATATCGAACTTCAAGGGAACAATTCAGACGGACAAGCCGGACGATTTCATCCCCAATCAGGAAACGGTCGAGAAGATCAAACAGGATGACGAGGGGAAGCTGAAAATCGACAAGAAGACAAAGCAGATGATGAAGCTTGCCGAAGAAGCCGGTCATACAGAAGTTCTTGAGATGCTGTGCCGAAAAACGATCTCGCACCCGCACAAAAACCGGACATTCCACTATCTTCCCTATCATACGGACAGCGATTTTGAGCGGAAGTTTTTTGATGGCATCCTCGCACTGACCGCAGGCAGCTATCCCGATTTGGAGGTCTATTACAACGGCGAACGCTCGATGACCGAGTTCAAAGTCAAATGCTACAAGCGCAGCGGGACAAAATGGAACTACATCGGTCTTTACACGCCGGACTTCCTCATCATCCGCCGCAAGGACGGCAAGATCCACAAGGCGGTCATTGTGGAGACAAAGGGCGAAGCGTTTAAGGACAAGTTTGCGGACAAGCGCAAATTTATGGCGGAGGAGTTCTGCAAGCTGAACAACGAGCGGTTTGGGTACGAGAAATTTGAGTTTTTGTATTTGGAGGATTCCGTTTCAGAGGCGGAGCAATATCAGATGATCCAGCAAGTGATAAATCCGTTCTTTTCGTAGCGAGGAGGTCAGAATGCCATTAAATGCGCAGGGATTATATATTGATAACGGCGAAAAGCCTTACGAAGTTGAAGCTGCCTATTATCTCAACTATTACATAATCAGCGCACTTGCCGCAATGGAGTACATTGATAGCGGTTTCCCACACCATGAAACAGTTTTTGACAACAGAATCCAATATTATCACTATCATTCAGATCATTTATTGTACGCTGTTGGGCAAATCAGCAACCGTTTTATCATTGTCGAGAAAGATTCCGGCTTAAAACTGGAGAGGAAAAAGGCTAACAGAGCAAATTGCCGGTTCGATGATACGGTTTTTCCTATTCTTAGCAACAAAAAAGCGCGAAACACCATCGAGCATATAGACGAATACAATCAAGGAATCATTGCGGATATGCATGGTGTTGGCGGATTTAATTTGATTGATTCCACTTGCGACAGTAAGCTGTTAGATACACTATACAATCGAAAAGATACACATATCTATACGCTTGATTTGCTAAAACGTAAAATATATATTACCCGAAAGGGCGAGAAAATCACCATTGATATGGTTGCTCTGAAAAATGAGCTGCTTACACTACAAGGAAACGTTAATAATTTTGCCTCTTTATTAGCATTGCATTGATACGGAGGAAACAATTATGCCGATAAAATACATCCCCTTCATCCCTGAACCCATTGCCGGACAAGCGGTGCTTGCCAACTTCAACCGCGTGCTCAAATACAAGGGCGCGGACGATGCCAAGATGGTCTTGCAGCGCGGGATGCCGCTCTATGAGATGGAGAAAACAGAAACCGTGGGCGAAAATGCCGACGGCAACATGGTCATGCGCGGCGAGTGCGTCTCAGCCTGCGCTTATCTGAAATCGCAGGGCATGGAAGTTGATCTTGTCTACATTGATCCGCCGTTTGCCAGCGGCGCGGACTATGCCAAAAAGGTCTACCTGCGCCGGAATCCCAAAGTCGCAGAGGCAATCGCGCAGGCGGAGCAGGAGCTTGACCTTGACGAGCTGCGCAGCTTTGAGGAAAAGATGTACGGCGACGTGTGGGATAAGGAAAAGTACCTCAACTGGATGTGGGAAAACCTCATGGCAATCAAGAGCATTATGAGCGAAACGGCTTCGATTTATGTGCATCTGGATTACCACATTTGTCACTACGTCAAAGTCTTAATGGATGAGATATTCGGCGAAGACAATTTTAGAAATGAAATAATTTGGAAAAGAGCTACTGCACATAGCGATGCGGAATTCTATGGGAATAATTTTGATTGTATATACTTCTACACAAAATCCCAACAAGACTATATTTTCAACACCGTATATCAACCTTATGACGATGACTATATTGATCGATTTACTAGAACCGATCCCGACGGAAGAAAGTGGGATAGCGGAAATCTGACCGCAAAAGGATTGAAGGGCGGCGGATATGATTATGAATACAAGGGATATCGTTCTCTGTGGAGAATGCCGCTCGAAACAATGGAGCGTATGGACAGAGAAGGAAGATTGCATATTACGCGAACCGGCGGTATCCGCTCAAAGGTTTATTTGGACGAACTGCCCGGTATGCCAGCACAATCCCTGTGGTTGGATATAAAGCCTGTTAATTCTCAAGCAAATGAACGAGAGGAGTATGCAACGCAAAAACCAGAAGCACTTATTGAGCGCATTATCAAAGCATCTTCCGACGACAATATGCTCGTTGCCGACTTCTTCGGCGGCAGCGGTGTGACTGCGGCGGTTGCGAACAAGCTTGGTCGCCGATTCATCCATTGCGATATTGGCATTAACTCCATCCAGACCACCCGCGATCGTTTGGTTGCCGACGTCGCGGAATTTGACGTGCTGGAAATCAAGGACGGCGTCCAGCTCTACCGCAATCCCGTGCAGACGATGGACAAGATCAAGGCGCTGATCCCCGGTCTCAAAAATGAGGATTCGCTGGATTCGTTCTGGGAGGGCGCGATTTCTGACAGCAGGCTGGGTATGATTCCGGTCTACGTGCCGAACCTCATGGACAGCAGCTCCAAGCTGCTGGATGTCGTGATGATGAACCGAATCATCCATCAGGCAATCCCCGAGCTGGATGCCGGCGTCAAGAAGGTCATCGTCTATTACATCGACATCAGCGACAAGGCGGAGATAGAGAAGTTCATCAAGGACGACGACAGCACGACCGTCGAAATAGAGCTGCGCGACTTGAAGGACGTGCTGGACGACGTCGTGATCGGCGACGAGGTTCGGTTCCATGTTGACAAAGCGGACGATACGCTGTTCAAGGGCTACGTCGTTACCGTTGACCGTTTCATCAGCGACCGCGTAACACAGAAAATCGGCGAGTTCAACGAAAAGGCTCGTATGAGCGCAACGGAGAAAAAGCCGTTCAAAGAGATAAGGATCAGCGAGTACGGTTTGGAGCTGATTGAATACCTCAGCCTCGACTGCACATCCGCCGAGGGCGAATGGCATTCCGACAGCGAAATCAAGATCGACAAGGCGGGCTATGTCATCCGCGACGGCAATAAGACGCAGGAGCTGTGGGACATGACGATCCGCGGCGACAAAAAGCCCCTGCGGTTGAAGATCCGCAACATCTGCGGCGATGAAACGGTGTGGGAGATAGCTGTTTTTTAGCAGCTCTATTGCAAATGGATAGCCGAATTTAGAGAACCGAATAATATCTGAGCGTTTGAATAGAATAGAAAGGAGATAAAAATGCAGACAAACAAGGATGACGGATTCTTTGAAATTGAGAATGACAATGACGGTGAACAAATCGTGGAATATGATATTACTACAAGCCCCCGAGACTTAACTCCGGCCAATATTGTGGATATGATAGATTCTGGAATTATGGAGGTGCCGCTATTTCAAAGAAACTATGTATGGGATATAAAGAAAGCTTCAAAGCTTGTAGAATCACTGATTCTTGGTCTCCCTGTTCCTGAGTTGTTTTTCTACTCGGAGGGTGACGAAAATACCACGTATAAGATAATTGATGGACAACAGCGTTTGCTATCGATATACTTTTTGGAACACCTCTGCTTTCCTTGAGATGTTCCAATTCTACACGGGTATCTGTCCAATAAAACGCACAGCAGCTACGGTAGTGGCGCATATCTTGTGGGCGGCTGACTAAAGCCGATACGCATATACTTTTTTATGCGTATCGGGTTAACTCAGCATAACACAAGATGTAGCGACAGCTTTTG
>CAMKFK010000031.1 GCA_946411835.1 uncultured Clostridia bacterium | reverse complement strand
TGTTACCGGTCGTAGTTGGATTATCAATTGTTTTATTTAGAGTTTAGTATAACATATGCGATAGACCGGAAAATATGATTGTATACTAGTATATAACAAGGAAAAGAGGGATATCATGCCTTTGGAACGCCTCGACAAGCTGCTTGCATCCACGGGCCGCTGGTCGCGCGGTGAGGTCAAGCGTCTGGTGCGGGAGGGCCGGGTGCTGGCGGACGGCCGCGCTGCGGCGTCGGCGGAGGAAAAGTACGACGCCGACGCGGTCGAGCTCTGCGTGGACGGGGCGCCGGTGCGCCTGCGGCGCTTCGTCTACGTCATGCTCCGCAAGCCCGCCGGGGTCCTCTCCGCCACTGAGGACGGAAGGGGGACCACCGTCCTTGACCTCCTGCCGGAGGAGTACCGTCGGCGCGGCCTGTTCCCGGTCGGACGGCTGGACAAGGACACGGAGGGGCTGCTCCTGCTGACGGACGACGGCGCGCTGGCACACGAGCTGCTCTCGCCGAGGAAGCATGTGGACAAGCAATATTACGTCCGCGTGGACGGCGTACTGGACGAGAGCGACCGCGCGGCGTTTGCGGCGGGCATGGTTTTGGGCGACGGGCTGCACTGTCTCCCGGCGGGGCTGGAGCTTTTGTCTCCCGGCGAGGCGCTGGTCACGCTGCGGGAGGGGAAGTTTCACCAGATCAAGCGGATGCTTGCTGCGCGGGGGAAGCCGGTCCGGTACCTCAAGCGCCTGACGATGGGAAGCCTCCGCTTGGACGAGACGCTTGCTCCGGGCGAGTGGCGCGAGCTGTCCGACGAGGAGCTGAAACAGCTCAAATAGACAAGTTGCCCAAGAAAAACGCATGTTTATCGGCTCGCCAAAGCGCGGCTATTTACGGAATGTATAAAAAACTGAAAAAAAATTTGTGAAAAAAAGAAAATTTCTCTTGCATATTTCCGGGCAGTCGCATATAATGTCCTCAAATCGTTGACGGGTTGCACAAAACGGCTTGACGGATGGTCAAGGGGAGGGAATTATGTCCGGAAGAATGTTTTTAAACGTGGTTTCTCAGTTTAAGGAGACGACCGGTGCGCGGATCGGCGTGATCGATTCCGAGGGTACGGTCATCGCCTGCACAGACCTTCAGGAGATCGGCAGGAAATGGCCGCAGGTCGTCGCGCCCATCAACGACGCGGAGGACGGTTGCGCCGTGCTGGAGGGGAAGACCTTCAAGGCGCTGCCCGGCTGGGGCGGACAGTTTGACTTTGCGGCATACGCCGAGGGTGAGGACGAGGTCAGCCGCACGGCCTGCGCCATGGCAGTTGTCGCGCTCAACGGCGCGAAGAGCTACTATGAGGAAAAGCATGACAAGACGTCCTTTGTCAAGAACATCATTTCCGACAACATCCTGCTCAGCGACATCTACATTCGCGCGAAGGAGCTGCACGTTGACGCGGAGCTGCCGCGCGGCGTGTTCGTCATCCGGCGGCGGGAGGAGCGCGCGGAGAACGTGACCGTGGAGGCGGTTCAGAACCTGCTGCCTGACCGGCAGGCCGGCATTGTCGTGTCCATGGGCGAGAACGACGTGGTGCTGATCCAGCAGGTGGACCCCGAGGCGGACACCCGCGACCTTGAGAAGTTGGCGGCCATCATTGAGGAAGCCCTGCGCGTCGGCGGCGAGAGCGCCGTCGTCATCGGCATCGGCACGGTGGCGAACCACCTGCGCGACCTTGCCAAGTCCTACAAGGAGGCGCAGATCGCCATTGAGGTCGGCAAGGTGTTCGACACGGAGAAATATATCATCAACTACGAGAATCTGGGCATCGGCCGCCTGATTTATCAGCTGCCGACGTCCCTGTGCGAGATGTTCCTGCAAGAGGTTTTCAAGAAGAACCCCATTGACGCGCTGGATAAGGAGACGCTGTTCACGATCAACAAGTTCTTTGAGAACAACCTGATCCTCTCCGAGACCGCGCGCAAGCTGTTCGTCCACCGCAACACGCTGGTCTACCGTCTGGAGAAGATCAAGAAGCTCACCGGGCTCGACCTGCGCGAGTTTGACGACGCGATCACCTTCAAGGTTGCGCTGATGGTTAAGAAATACCTTGCCTCGCGGGGCATTGAAGCGTGATATGAAATAAACAAATCGCTCACACGGGTTTCCGTGTGAGCGATTTGACTTGGAGCGTGTCTGCGTCCAGCCTGCCCGCGCGATGCAGCAGCGCAAGCAGGGCGCTGGGGCGGGGGCTGTCGAACGCGACGTCCAGCGCCTCGTCGAGCCGCAGCGCCTCGCCGGGAACGCTTGTGCCGTCGAATACGGCGAACAGGTCGGGGCGCGGCAGCGCGTCCGCGCGGCCGACACGCGCGGCGACGCCATAGTCCCGCAGCAGCGCGCGGGCGAAGCCCTCGCCGCCGTCGGGGATGCACAGCGCGATGTAGCGAATGTCCCGGCACAGCGCCGTCACGCAGCGGCGCAGCTCCGGCGTGAGCCGTTCCGCCGCGAAAGCGACCATGGCGTGCCGCGCCTCGATGCCGCGCTGCATCATACAGCGGCGCACAATGGCGGGCGCGGCGGCGCGATAGAGCGGCGCGAGCGGCGGGGATACGACGCCGCAGCGTGCAAAGGGCGCCGCATAGGGGTAGTCCGCCGGAAACAGCGCGTAGCGCACGTCCGCCTGCCGCAGCGTCCCCGCCGCCGCGCGGGCGGACAGCCGCGCGCGCAGGGATTCCCCCCGCGTTACGCCGACGGCGCGGAAGCGCACGCCGTCAATGACCTGCACGGGCGGCGTCTCTTCGGTACGGTAAGCGATGAGTCCGAACATGGCGCACCTCAGAAAAAGGTCTCTCCCCAAAGTATATGGGAAGAGACCTTTTTTATTCGTCACGGATCGTGCCGGATTACCAGCCCTTGATATAGTTGGTCAGGTACTTCAGCGGATTGACGATCTGCCCGTTTTCGCTGATTTCAAAGTGCAGGTGCGGCCCGCTGGATACGCCGGAGGAGCCGGTGATGCCCAGTACCTGACCCTGCGACACCTTTTGCCCGACGGACACCGAGCGCTTGGAGAGGTGCTGATAGGTGGTGGTGTTGCCGCTGCCGTGGCTGACGACGACGTAGTTGCCGCGATAGCGGTTGTAGTCGGAGATGATGACCGTGCCCGCCTTGGAGGCGACCGCCTGCGTCGAATAGCCGACGCGCCCGATGTCGATGCCCATGTGGTTCGTGGACGCGCCCTTGATGCCCGTGTAGCGCGAGCCGAGGGGCGAGGTGACATAGTGGCTGCTGCACGGCCAGATGTAGCCGCCCTTGGTGGGCGCGGCGCTGTTCTGCTGCGCGGCATACTCGCGGGACAGGCGCTGGATCTCCGCCTGCTCCCGTTCCGCCGCCGCTTCCTTTTCGGCAATCAGCTTTTTGTACTCCGCCTCGTCGGCGGCCAGCTCGCTGATGATCGCCTGCGCCGCCCGGACCTGTTCGTTGAGCTCCGCGCTTCGGGCGGACAGCTCGGCGCGCACCTCCTCCTGCTCGGCGAGCTGGTCCTCCAGAATCGCCTGCTCCTCGGCAAGCTGCTCCTCCATCGCCTTCAGCTCGTCGATGACGCGCTGGTCGCTCTCCATGATCTCGCCGATGAAATCCATGGCGGCAAGCATTTCGGAGAAGTCCGCCGAGTGGAAGATGACCGACCAGAAGGACACGGTGCCGCGCTCCTCCATCGCGCGCACGCGCGCGCAAAACAGCTCGAACTGCGCCTCGTGCTTCGCCTGCGTGTCCGCGAGCTCCGCTTCGGTTTCCAGGATCAGCTGCTCATATTCGGCGATCAGCTCCTCCGCGTAGGCGATTTCGGAGCGGATCACGGCAATCTGGGAGTCGAGGTTCGCCTTCTGCGCGACGGCGGTGCTTTTCTCGCGCTGGAGCGTGACGAGCTGGCTTTTCAGCTCGTTTTTCTGCGACTCCAGCGCCTTTTTCTCCTGCTTCTTCGCCTCGATCTGCTCCTTCGTGACGGCGGAGGCGTCCTGCCGCAGCGTGAACGGCGCCGCTTCCGTAAACAGCAGCGCGGCAAGGCAGAGCGCGGCAAGCATGCCGCGTAAAAATCGCTTCTTCATGGTCACCCCCGTATCAGACCTGCAAGAACTTGTGGATCGCCGTCAAGCTGCCGCCGATGCCGATGACCATGCCGGCCCCGCCGAAAATCGCCGCCACCGGACGCCAGATGCTGCCAAAGGGCACCACGTCGAGGAATTTCAGCGTGTCCGCCGCGTCGATGCCCTTGGCGACCGAGGCGTAGATGAGCCATTGCAGCGCAAAGGCGAAGATGGCGCTCAGCAGCCCCAGCAGAAACCCCTCATACACAAAGGGCCAGCGGATGAAGCCGTTTGTGGCGCCCACCATCTTCATGATGGCGATTTCATCGCGCCGGTCGAAGGTGGTGAGGCGGATGGTGTTGGAGATGATGAACACCGATACCACCAGCAGGATGATAATCAGCGCGAAGCTGACCACGCCGGCGACGTTGCGCACGAGGATGAAGCCGCCGGCAATGTCCTCGTCCACGCGGACGTTCTTCTCGCCCACGATCGCGCGCACCTGGTCCGCCGTGCGGTTGACGAGGTTGAGGTCGTTGACGAACACGGCGTAGCGGTCGCGGAACATATCCTCGGAGATGTTGGCGCGCAGGTAATCGTCCAGCGTGCGATCCTCGAAGGCGGTCATCGCCTCGGCACGGGTGATGAACTCCACGCTCTTGACGTTGGGCAGCTCCGCGATCCGCCGCCCGATTGCCTGGGTCTGTGCGGCGGAGTTGCCATCGTCGATAAAGGCGAGGATTTCGTACTCGCTCTCCAGGGTCCGCAGCAGCATTTCGGCGTTGTACGCCACGAGCGAGAACGTGCCCATAATCAGCAGGCACGCCACCGTGATGCCGACGGTGGCGAAGGACATAAAGCCGTGACTGAACAGATTGCCGACGCCCTCGCGGATGAAATAACTGAAGTCGTGTTTCATGCTTGTCCCCTCATCATTTCGCGTCGTAGCTGACGCCGTCGCCCGTGACCACCCCGTTTTCGAGCGAGATCACGCGCTTTTGAAAGCGGTTGACGAGGTCTCGCTCGTGGGTCACGACGACCACCGTGGTGCCCAGCTCGTTGATGCGCCCGAGCAGGCGCATGATTTCCAGCGAGCGCGAGGGGTCGAGGTTGCCCGTCGGCTCGTCCGCGATGATCGTGCTGGGATTGTTCACCAGCGCGCGGGCAATGGCGACGCGCTGCTGCTCGCCGCCGGACAGCTCGTGAGGGAACTGCTGTGTCTTGTCGCTCAGCCCCACCAGCTCGAGCACATAGGGGATGCGCCCGCGGACCAGCCGGGGCGACGCCCCGACGGCGCGCATGGCAAAGCTCAGATTTTCGTATACGGTTTTTTTCTCGATCAGGCGGAAGTCCTGAAAGATGACGCCGATGGAGCGCCGCAGCAGCGGGACCTGCCGGTCGGAGATGTTCATCAGGTTGAAGCCGTTGACGGCGATCCGCCCGCTGTTGGCGACGATTTCACCCGTGAGCAGCTTGATGATGGTGGACTTGCCGGAGCCGGAGGGCCCGACGAGAAAGACAAATTCGCCGTCCTCGATCTTCATGGTGACGCCGCGCAGCGCGTGCGTACCGTTTTCGTATTCCTTGACGATATTGTTCAGTCGGATCACGCCTGTGATGCCTCCTATCGAAAGGGGAAGGAAACCCCATATTTCCCCATTTTGCAAATCATTATAACGGATTGCGCGCTATATTGCAAGGGCAAATTATGTCAACGTTACGCGGAGCGGGGCGGAACAGCTCGTTCGGCCGGGGGAATGCGCAAATTGTCGGCAAAGGCGAATGTCTTTGTCAAGGGCGGAGCCTGAAGACCAACAAAAAACGACTTGTCGAAACAAGTCGTTTTTTGTTGGTGCCGGTGGTGGGACTCGAACCCACATGATGTCGCCATCGGCGGATTTTGAGTCCGCTACGTCTACCAATTCCATCACACCGGCGGAACCGAATGCTATTATACGGGAAACACGCGGCAAATGCAAGAGGATTTTTCGTTGCATTTGCGCCAAGTTGTGCTATACTGCTGTTTGTACCGACGGAGAAAGGGGGAGAAGTCATGCGACTGTCATGCAAAGCAGCGGCGCTGTGCCTGCTGCTCGCCGCGCTGACACTGCTGTGCGGCTGCGCCGCCTCCCCCATGGGAGAGACGCTCTACCGCCTGCCGAAGCTGCCCAAGGAGTACGAGTCCCTGGAGGCGCGGATCGACGAGCTGATCCAGAACGGCGCGGAATACGCCGCGCCCACCTCGGGCGGCAACCTGCAAAGCGTGCAGATGGTCGATCTGGACGGAGACGGCGAGGAGGAGGCGCTGGCGTTTTTCCGCCGCGCCGGAGACGAGCGCCCGCTCAAGATTTACGTCTTCCGCGCCGCAGAGGACAGCTACGAGCAGTACTGCGTCATCGAGGGCACGTCCAACTCGATCTACAGCGTCAACTACGTCGATCTCGACGGGGACGGCTGGCGCGAGATTCTCGCGGGCATACGCGGCGAGCTGGACGTGCAGAACCTCTCGGTCTGGTCGCTGAGCCAAAGCGAGCCGCAGCGCCTTCTGCTGACGGGCTACTCCCGCTACGCCGCCCGCGACCTCGACGGCGACGGGCGGCAGGACCTGGTCGTCCTGCGCAGCGACGAGGAGAACTACGCCGTGGCGGACGACTATTTCTGGAACGGCACGGAGCTCGCCCTGCGCTCGTCCATGCACCTGACCAGCACGGTCGCGGAGCTCAGCCGCCTGACCAGCGGCACGCTGTCCGACGGTGAGAGCGCGCTGTTTGTGACCTTCGTCACGCAGGACGGCGCCGCCGCGACGGATATCCTGACGATGGGCGACGGCGGACTGCGCAGCGTAAAGAGCAGCGGGGACGCCGGGAAGGTGTACCATTTTCTTGATCTCTATCCCAGCGACATGAACGGCGACGGCGTGACCGAGGTGCCGGAGCCGGCGCCCTTCACGCAGCCCGACCCGAAGGCGGGCGTCTACTATCGCGTCTGCTGGCGGCAGTATGATTCCGAGGGCAGGAGCGCGGCGGTGCGCGAAACCTATCAGGACGCGCAGAGCGGCTGGAGCCTGATCCTGCCGAGCGACTGGGGCGAGCGCGTGAGTCTCACGCGCACCGGCGGGACGGATGGCAGCGCCGTGACCTTCTCCCGCGTGCAGGGAGAGGAGACGGAGCCGTTCCTGACGATTTTTGCCTTCACCGGCGTCAACCGCGCCCAGCTTGCCATGCGCGGCGGGCGCATCCTGCTCGCGCGCCAGGCGCAGGTCACCTACGCGGCGGAGCTGTACGGCGGGGGCATGGACATGATCGACGAGCAGACCCTGCGCGAGAGCTTCGGGCTCGACGCGACGGAGTGGACGACGGGCGAAAACTGACGGAAGGCGGGACATCGCAATGAAAAAGGTTCTGGTTTTGGAGGACGAGTCCAGCATTCGCGGCTTCATTGTCATCAATCTGGAGCGCGCGGGCTACGAGGTGGTGGAGGCGGAGACCGGCGAGGAAGCGCTGGAAAAGCTCGCCGCCAATCCGGACGCCCGCGCCGTGCTGTTGGACATCATGCTGCCCGGCATCGACGGCATCGAGGTTTGCCGCCGCATCCGCGCGTCCAACCCGCGCATCGGCATTATCATGCTTTCGGCGCGCTCGCAGGAGATGGACAAGGTGACGGGGCTGATGTCCGGCGCGGACGACTACATCACCAAGCCCTTTTCCCCGGCGGAGCTGACCGCGCGCGTGGACGCGCTGCTGCGCCGCGCGGGCGACGCGCCCGCCGCGCCGGAGTCGGCGCCGGAGGAACTGCTCCAGCCGCCGTTCCGCCTCAACCGGACGAACCGCACGCTGGAGAAGAACGGCGAGCGCGTCAAGCTGACACAGGTGGAGTACGCCATCGTCAAGCTCTTTATGGAGAATAAGGGCAAGGCGCTTTCGCGCGAGGAGATACTGGACACGGTCTGGGGGCACGGCTACTTCGGCGAGCCGAAGATCGTGGACGTGAACGTGCGCCGCCTGCGCATCAAGCTCGAGGACGACGCGCAGGAGCCGAAATACATCCTGACCGTTTGGGGCTACGGCTACAAATGGAGCATCGACTGACGGGAGGAGGACGGTATGCAGGTCGTTCCCAGGGGCATACGCAATTCGCTTCGTATCCGGGGTCTGCGCCAGCGCTGGCTCATCAGCGCCGCGCTGCCGGTGGCGATGCTGGTTATGGCGGCGGTGGCGGTGTTCACGGTCGTGTCCGCGCAGTATTACTATGACAGCATGCTCTCCGGGCTGGAGGCGCGCGCCCGCGTGGCGGCGGACACCTTCACGGGCTACGGCGTGCGCAGCTACGGCGAGTATTACCGGCTTGCGTCCTACTCGGTGGAGACCTTTGAGGAAAAGGACGTGCTCGAGCTGCAATTCATCAACACCAACGGACGGGTGCAGGCGTCGTCCTACGGGCTGACCGCCGGGACCCTGCCCGGGACCAACGACATCGAGCGCGCCGTCGGCGGCGAGATGGGCTTTTTCCGGGGAGCGGACCCGCAGACCGGCGAGAGCATTTTTGCCGTTTCCTGCCCGCTGCTGTTCAACGAGCGCGTGATGGGCGTGCTGCGCTACGTGACCAGCCTGCGTGCCGTGGAGCACCAGATTCTCATCAGCTTTCTCATCGCCTCCGGCTTTGCGCTGGCGGTGATTGCGCTGGTGCTGATTTCCAACATCCTGTTCATCAACAGGGTGGTCGAGCCGGTCGCCGTCGTCAGCGACGCGGCGCGGCGCATCTCCGGCGGCAGCTACGGCATCCGCGTGGACAACCACTATCGCGACGAGCTGGGCGAGCTGGTGGACAACATCAACGATATGTCGCTCAAGATTTCACAGGCGGAGCAGATTCAGCAGGAGTTCGTCTCCTCCGTGTCCCACGAGCTGCGCACCCCACTCACCGCCATCAACGGCTGGGCGGAGACGCTGGAGGTGGACCCCGTGGGCAACCCGGAGCAGACGCGCCGGGGGCTCGCCATCATCGGCAGGGAGTCCCGCCGCCTGACCGCCATGGTCGAGGAGCTGCTGGACTTCACGAAGATACAGGACGGACGCTTTACCCTCCGCGTCGGCACGGTCGATCTCATCTCCGAGCTGGAGGACGCCATCTATACCTACCGCGAGCTCTTCCGGCAGGAGGGCATCGAGGTGCGCTACGACCCGAGCGAGGAGGATATCCCCAGCGTCGCCGCAGACGGCGAGCGTATGAAGCAGGTTTTCGCCAACGTCTTTGACAACGCGCGCAAGCACGGCGGCGCGGGCAAGCGCATCGACGTTTCCGTGCGCGCCGAGGACGGCAGCATCGTCATCCGCGTGCGCGACTACGGCCCCGGCATCCCGGAGGACGAGCTGCCCTTCGTCAAGCAGAAGTTTTACAAGGGCTCGTCCAAGGCGCGCGGCAGCGGCATCGGCCTTGCCGTGTGCGACGAGATCGTCCGTCTCCACGGCGGCGCGTTCGACGTGTCCAACGCCGACGACGGTCACAGCGGCGCCGTCGTGCGTATAGCCATCCCCATGTCCGTTGTGGAGGAATGAAGAGGGATGGTGTTTATTAAACCAATGCAACAAGCTATCAACAAGCGTGCGATGATCGGCACGGGCCGGCTGCGAAGCGCGGCTTTGCAGTTGGCCGGCGGTCGGCACAGTAAGGAGATATATATGGCAGAAGAACAAAGCTGCGCGGCGAAGTTCCGCACCAGCATCGGCGGGCAGGCGCTGATTGAGGGCATCCTGATGCGCGGCCCGGGAAAGCAGGCAATCGTCGTCCGCTCGCCGGAGGGGCTGGTCGTCAAGGAGGAGGAGATTACCCTCACGCGCGACAAGTACCCGATCCTCGGTCTGCCGCTGCTCCGCGGCGCCGTCACCTTCGTCGACTCGATGGTGCGCGGCGTGAAGGCGCTGATGTTTTCGGCGGACTATTTTCCCGACGACGATTTGGGCCAGCCGTCGAAGCTCGACCTCTGGGTCGAGCGGCACTTCAGCGGAGAGACGGCGCAGAAGCTGGTCACGGCGCTGGCGGTCGTCCTGTCGCTCGGGATGACGATCCTGCTGTTTTTCCTGCTGCCCACGTTCCTTGCAGGCTTCATCGACCCCTATATCAAGAGCGCGGTGCTGCACAACGTCGTGGAATCGGCGCTCAAGCTCGCGATTTTCTTTGCGTACATGCTGCTGGTGTCGAAGCAGAAGGACATCCAGCGCGTGTTCCAGTACCACGGCGCGGAGCATAAGACGATTTTCTGCTATGAGGCGGGCCTGCCGCTGACGGTGGAAAACTGCCGCGTCCAGAAGCGCTTTCATCCCCGCTGCGGCACGAGCTTTTTGTTCGTCGTGGTCGTCATCTCGATCCTGATTTCCAGCGTCGTGTTCAGCTTTGTCGAGTGGCGGAACCTCTGGGTGCGCTTTGCGATGCATCTGCTGCTGCTCATTCCCATCGTCGGCGTGGCGTATGAGTTCAACCGCTACGTCGGCGGGCATGACAACCCGGTGACGCGCTTCCTCTCGCGCCCGGGACTGTGGCTGCAAAACTTCACGACCAACGAGCCGGACGACTCCATGCTGGAGGTCGCCATCCAGGCGATCAAGCTGGTCATCCCGGAGGAGAAAGGCAAGGACGCTTGGTAAATGGCAATCACATACAACGACCTGTATCTGGACCTGCGCCGCCGCTTTAAGGGGGCGGGGGATGTCGAGCCCGAACGCGCGGCGCGCGAGCTGGTCTGCCGCGCCGCCGGGAAAAGCAACGAGGAATTTGTCCGCGACATCCGCCTCTACGTCCCGTCTGACGCCGTGGAAGCGGCGGACGCGCTGGCGGAGCGCCATCTTTCCGGCGAGCCGGTGGCGTATCTGCTCGGCGAGTGGGAGTTCTACGGCGTGCCGCTGGACATCACCAGGGCGGTGCTGATCCCGCGCCCGGACACCGAGGTGCTGGCGTCGTGCGCCATCGAGACGGCGCTTGCCTGCGAGGAGCCGCCGCGCGTGCTCGACCTGTGCGCGGGCAGCGGCTGCGTCGGCCTCGCGCTGGCGAGCCGCGTACCGAACGCGCGCGTGCTGCTTGGCGAGCTGGACGAGGAAGCGGCCGCAGTCTGCCGCCGGAACATCCGCCGCAACGCGCTGAGCGCCCGCGTGAGCGTCCTGTGCGTCAACGCGCTGGGACCGCCGCCGCGTCAGCTCGGCGCGCTTGACCTCATTGTCAGCAACCCGCCCTATATTCCGACGGCGGACATCGAAACGCTGGACATTTCGGTGCGCGGCTACGAGCCGCGCCTCGCGCTGGACGGCGGGGCGGACGGGCTGGATTTCTACCGCGCAATCTGCGGAAAGTGGCGCGAAGCGCTGCGCCCCGCCGGCAAGCTGCTTTTTGAGGTCGGCGTCGGGCAGGCGGACGCCGTGCGGCAGCTGATGCTTGCGAGCGGCTTCGGCGACGTGCGGACCGTCATGGATTTGGGGGGCATCCCCCGCGTGGTCTGCGGGACGCGCCTGGACAAGGCATCATAGAGAACCATCGGATATATAATACAGGAGGCTTTCACATGGCGGAAAAGAATGTGGGCAAGGCGGCGAACGCCGCCGCTGAGGAAAAGAGGCGTGCGATCGACACGGCGATGCAGCAGATCGAGCGCGCCTACGGCAAGGGCTCGATCATGCGCTACGGCGACGGCGCGGCGGCGGTGAGCGTGGAGGCGATCTCCACCGGTTCGCTGGCGCTCGACCTTGCGCTGGGCGTGGGCGGGCTGCCGCGCGGGCGCGTCGTGGAGATCTACGGTCCCGAGTCCTCCGGCAAGACGACGCTGGCGCTCCACGTGCTGGCGCAGGCGCAGAAGGCGGGCGGCGAGGTCGCGTTCATTGACGCCGAGCACGCGCTCGACGTGACCTATGCCCGCGCGCTGGGCGTCCGGGTCGAGGATATGCTCATCTCTCAGCCGGACACCGGCGAGCAGGCGCTGGAAATCTGCGAGGCGCTGGTGCGCTCTGGCGCCATCGACGTGATCGTCGTGGACTCCGTGGCGGCGCTGGTGCCGCGCGCGGAGATCGAGGGCGAGATGGGCGACAGCTTTGTCGGTCTCCACGCGCGCCTGATGTCGCAGGCGCTGCGCAAGCTGACCGGCGCGATCAACAAGACCAACACCATCGTCATCTTCATCAACCAGCTGCGCGAGAAGGTCGGCGTCATGTACGGCAACCCGGAGGTCACGACCGGCGGCCGCGCGCTGAAGTTCTACGCCTCCGTGCGCATTGACGTGCGCCGCATCGAGACGCTGAAAAACGGCGGCGAGATGATCGGCAACCGCACCCGCGCCAAGGTCGTCAAGAACAAGATGGCGCCTCCGTTCCGCGAGGCGGAGTTCGACATCATGTACGGCGAGGGCATCTCCCTGCTCGGCGAGCTGGTCGATCTCGGCGTGAAGCTGGGCTTTGTGCAGAAAAGCGGCTCGTGGTACGCCATGGGCGAGACGCGCATCGGGCAGGGACGCGACGCCGCAAAGCAGTACCTCAAGGACAATCCCGAGGTCGCCGACAAGCTGGAGGCGGACGTCCGCGCCAACTTCGACAAGCTGATGACCGGGCAGCAGCGTGTCGCCGCCAAGGCGGCGGGCCGCGCGGTGGACGTGTCCGCTGACGATTTTGAGGGCTGATGCGCGTCGAACGGATCGAACGGTCGCAGCGTAAGCAGGAGCGAGTCCTCGTGTATCTGGAGGGGGGAGACCTCCTTCGGATCACGGAGGACGAGCTCCTGCGTTTCGGCTTGTATGCGGGGCTGGACATCGGCCCCGGTGCTGTGGTAGAATTAAAAAAGGCCGCCGCGCGGAGCGAGATCCGCATCCGCGCGGCAGGCATGCTTTCGGCGCGTCCGCTGAGCAAGCGCGAGCTGCAAAAGCGCCTGCTGGACAAGGGCGCGTCAGAGGAGGACGCCGCCGACGCCGCGGACTGGCTGGAGGGGATGGGCGCGCTGGACGATCTTGCCTACGCAAGGACCGTCGTGCGCCACTACAGCGAGAGCGGCTACGGCGAGGCAAAGCTCCGCGATGAGCTGTACCGCCGGGGCGTTCCCCGCGCGCTGTGGGACGAGGCGCTTGCCGGCGCGCCGGAGGCGCGGGAGACCATTGCACGCGTCGCCGCCGCGCGGCTGAAGGGGCGCGCGCTCGACGAGCGAGAGCGGAAAAAGCTCGCCGCTCTGCTGCTGCGCCGGGGCTTTTCGTGGCAGGACGTCCGCGCGGCGCTCGCCGCCTATGAGGAGGAGACGCAATGGCAAGAGATCTGATCCGGTTCAGCAACGACAAAAAGGGCTTTCTCACGCTGTTGGCCGTCGAGGGGGCGGTCGCGCTCTGGGCGCTGTCCGCCACGCTCTACGCGCTCACGCACGGCAGGACGAGCACGATGCTCTGCGGCGCGGTGACGATGCTCGCGGCGTTCTATATCTTCGGGCGCAGCCTGCGCAGCTATCGCGATCTCAGACGGCGCGAGCGTGAGGAACAACAGAAAGAGGATACGGACACATGAGCAAGGTCGCATTCATTTCCCTTGGCTGCGCCAAGAACCTGGTCAACACCGAGCAGATGATGGCGCTGTGCCGCGACGCGGGACATACGCTGCTCTCCGAGCCGACGGGCGCGGACGTGGTGGTCGTCAACACCTGCGGGTTCATCGACTCCGCCAAGGAGGAGGCAATTGACAACATCCTCGCTGTGGGCGAGCTGAAAAAACAGGGGCAGGTCAAGAAAATTCTTGTCACGGGCTGCCTGTCCCAGCGCTATCAGCGGGAGATCACCGACTCCATGCCCGAGGTGGACGGACTTCTCGGTACGGGCAGCTACGGCGAGATCGTCGCCGCCATCGACGAGGCGCTCGCGGGGCGGACGCCGATGCGCTTCGGCAGCATCCACGCGCCCATCGAGGAGCTGGACCGCGTCATCACAACGCCGCCCTACACGGCGTACCTGCGCATTGCGGAGGGCTGTGACAACCATTGCGCGTTCTGCGTCATCCCGTCCCTGCGCGGTAAGTACCGCAGCCGGACGTGGGAGAGCGTGCTCGCCGAGGCGGAAAAGCTGGCGGCGTCCGGCGTGAAGGAGCTTATCGTCATCGCGCAGGACATCACCCGCTACGGCACGGACAACTACGGACGCCGCCGTCTGCCGGAGCTGATCCATGCGCTGTGCAGGTTAGATTTCCACTGGGTGCGGCTGCACTACCTCTATCCCAACGAGCTGGACGACGCGCTGATCGACGCCGTTGCCTCGGAGCCGAAGGTGCTCAAGTACCTCGACATTCCCATCCAGCACTGCAACGACAGGATACTCGCCGCGATGAACCGCCGGGGCGGCAAGGACGACCTGCTCGCGCTGTTCCGCACGCTGCGCGCGCGCATTCCCGGGCTGGTCCTGCGCACGAGCATCATCACGGGACTGCCCGGCGAGGGTGAGGCGGAGTTCGAGGAGCTGTGCGATTTCCTGCGCGAGGTGAAGATCGAGCGCGCGGGCGTGTTCCCCTACTCGCCCGAGGAGGGCACCCGCGCCGCGCGGATGGAGAACCGCGTGGACGAGGAGGAGGCGCGCCGCCGCGCGGAGCTGCTGGTGGACGTGCAGAGCCGCGTCATGGACGAGTACAACGAGAGCAGGCTGGGGAAGACCGTCGAGGTGCTGTGCGAGGGCTTTGACCCCATGTCCATGGGCTACATCGGGCGCAGCTGCGCCGAATCCGTCGATATCGACGGGAAAATCTACTTTTCGTCGGAGCGCGAGCGGGAGGCGGGTGAGTTTGTCCGTGTCCGGCTCACCGGCACGATGGACGGCGAGCTGACCGGCGAAGCCGTTGAGGAGGAATGAACGATGACGACCGCGAATAAACTGACGATCCTGCGCATGGCGCTGATCCCCGTGTTTCTCGGGGTGCTCTACGCCGACTTTCCCGGCGCGCGCTATGTCGCGCTGATTGTGTTCGTCGCCGCGAGCCTGACGGATTTTGCCGACGGGTATATCGCGCGCCACTACAACCAGATCACCGACTTTGGCAAGTTCATGGACCCGCTGGCGGACAAGGTGCTCGTCATGGCGGCGATGTGCTGGTTCGTCGAGCGCGGACGGATGCCGGGCTGGGTGCTCGCCGTCGTGCTGCTGCGCGAGTTCGCCGTGTCCGGCATGCGCCTTGTTGCGGTGGAGCAGGGGCGCGTCATCGCCGCCGGGTGGTCCGGCAAGGTCAAGACCGCCGCAACCATGGTCTGCCTCATTCTGATGCTGCTCATTTCACAGGAGGAGCCGAATTTCTTTGGCAAGCCTGATTATGTGGCAATCATCAGCAACATTGTCATCGTCGCCACCACGCTCTACTCCGGCGCGGAGTATTTCATGAAAAACGCTGACGTGTTCAAAAACGCCAAGTAAGGAGAAGCGCCATGTATCTCTACAATTCAGCCAGCCACAAGAAGGAGCAGTTTGTCCCCAACCATCCCGAGCTTGTCAAGATGTACACCTGCGGTCCCACCGTGTACCACTTCGCGCACATCGGCAACCTGCGCAGCTACATCATGGAGGATGTGCTGGAAAAGTACCTGCGTTACGTCGGCTACAACGTCAAGCGCGTCATGAACATCACCGACGTGGGCCACCTGTCCAGCGACGCCGATACCGGCGAGGACAAGATGCTCAAGGGCGCGAAGCGCGAACACAAAAGCGTCATGGAGATCGCGCAGTATTACACCGACGCTTTCTTTGACGACTGCCGCAAGCTCAACATCAAGCGCCCCGACGTGGTCGAGCCCGCGACGAACTGCATTGATGAATACATCAGGATCATCAGCAAGCTCATCGACACGGGCTACGCCTATCTCGCCGGCGGCAACGTCTACTTCGACACCAGCAAGCTCGCGCGCTACTACATCTTCAACGACCACAACGAGGAGGACCTTGCCGTCGGCGTCCGCGAGGGTGTGGAGGAGGACACGAACAAGCGCAACCGCAACGACTTCGTGCTCTGGTTCACCAAGTCCAAGTTCGAGGATCAGGCGCTCAAATGGGACTCCCCGTGGGGCGTGGGCTATCCGGGCTGGCACATCGAGTGCTCCGGCATCTCCATGAAGCACCTCGGCGAGGACCTTGACATCCACTGCGGCGGCGTGGACAATATGTTCCCGCACCACACGAACGAGATCGCCCAGAGCGAGAGCTATCTGGGGCACAAGTGGACGAATTACTGGGTGCACGTCGCCCACCTCAACACGGCGGACGGCAAAATGTCCAAATCCAAGGGCGAATTTTTGACGGTTTCGCTGCTCGAAGAGAAGGGCTACGACCCCATTGCCTACCGCTTCTTCTGCCTGCAATCGCACTACCGCAAGAACCTTGTGTTCTCGTGGGAGAACCTTGACAACGCGCAGAAGGCGTTTGACAAGCTGATTGCCCGCATCGCCAACCTCAAGCCGGACGACGGCGCGGTGGACGACGGCGCGGTCGCGGCGAACCGCGAGTGCTTCATCCGGCAGATGGACAACGACGTCAACACGCCCAACGGCGTGACCGTGGTCTACGACATCCTCAAGGCGAAGACGAACGACGCCACCCGGCGCGCCATGCTCGCCGATATCGACCGGGTGCTGAGCCTCGACCTCCTTCCCAAGGCGGACGCCCTGCGCGAGAAGAACGCCAGGGCGGCGGCGACGGGGACGGCGGAATTCACGGTCATCGCCGAGGACGGCACGCCCGACGCGGCGGTGGAGGCGTTGCTCCGCGCCCGCGCGGAGGCGAAGAAGGCGAAGGACTTCGCCGAGGCGGACCGCATCCGCGATGAGTTGCGTGCGCAGGGGGTCGAGCTGACCGATATTCCCAACGGCGCAAAGTGGAAGCGCGTATAATACGCTCAGCCGTCGTTGTCGTCCCTGCCGGGCAACAGATCGCCTCAAATCGTCGGCAAAGGCGTTCGCCTTTGCCGACGGGAGGGCTTCGCGTCCGAGAGAAAAGGCGACAACGGTTTATGTGAATGAAAATATATGTCAGCATATTTCTTCTTACTAGGCCTTGTTTGATAAATGGGCAATGTGCCCAAGGGCGAGGGATTTTTTCGTCAGACAAGGCGCTTTTTCGCAGGAATACTTTGTGTATTCCAAGGGAAGGCAACGCAGTATGACGGAAAAAGACCCGCCATTTGGACATGTCGGCATTTTTCAAACAAGGCCTAATAATGTGGAAACGGAAAGATTGCAGAGCGAAACAAACTGGAAGGAGATAATTGGTGACAACTGTTTTGTTGTTAAGCATTTTTTGGATTGTTGATGGGGTGCTTGGATTATTTGGCATACAATATGTTCCTGAGGAATACAGAGGCGCTGATTTTGAAAGAGAATATAAGCGATGCAAAGGCGTTGGTTGGCTGCTGGTGGGAATTCCGATGCTGATCTTTTGGATTGTTGTTCATGATATGGGCATTTTCGATCATATGCCATATGCGCTTGCCATCGCAGCAATCGCATTGCCGGGCATGGTATATGCTTTCATGGCAGGACGAAAATATCAAAAACGATTCAAGAAATAAATCCTGGTTTGTCTGTCCAAATCTCTGAAAAGCCATGATATCCCTGCGTTTCCCACAGGTCTGCTGCAATAAAAGGATGGTTTTCCCTCGTTTTTGCCCTTACAGGCTGAAACGAGGGAATTTTATGCCAGACAGCACGATACGGATGAAACTCCTGGCTGCCTGAGAGCGAAATACACCCCTCGCACAAATCTGGCGATTTATGCAAGGAGTGTTTCTTTTTTTGAAGGATATACCGCATGAAAAGGGGAGCATTTGGAAGAGGCTCCGGGATATGGAGGCAGAGGCCAAGCGCCGGTATGACGCACGGCGGTAGCAGACACGCCCCCGCAGCCGCGATTATGACAGAGGACGCTAAGACAGAAGCATACACCGCAGGAAGCCCCTGCGGTGCGTACATAGAAACGCCCTGCAAGTTTGCGGCTTGCAGGGCGTTGAGCTTTTTCCAGATGAGCTTATGTCTCCTTGTGTTGTGGTTTCTTTAGTATAACTGATAAGCACTTAATCCCCAATAAACGAAATTGGTTTCAGGGACCCACTGTATACCCTGAATTACCAAGCCCTCTTTTGTAATGAACTTAACATCTATGGCTCCATCAACTTCATTTTGGTATTTCTCATTGCTATTTGGAAGGGCGTTGTAAAGATCATCAACAAACGACCAAAATGCATCCGATGAATCATAGTCTGCCTCAACGACGCTAATATCTGCTGCGCTGCCTACGCCATATACGGCGAACATTTCTTTTGCTTCGTATTGTGTACCATCACCATAATTGATAAATCCACAGAATAACGCAAAACTATATCTGTTATCATCAGAAACGACAAACACAGCTCGCTGAGATCGTTTATCTCCATTAGCTTCTGTTGTTGAGACCTCCGCATAAGGTGTATATTGATAAAAGAGCACTTGGGTCTGCCTACCGTCTGAATCCAGTCCGCTGCCAAGCCTTTCGCCAATCATATCTACTGTTATCTTATGCGGCAAATTGTAATCATCGAGTTTGTCTGTATTACTTGTTTTTACAATCTCATAATACGCCCCGTTAAACTCAACAGCACCAAGAGGTCGGAACGGATCGTTCTGTCCAGGGCCAGCTTTCCTGCCTATTACATCAGAAATATACGGAATGCCCACTGCTACCACAAGTGCTAAGCAGGCAGCAACTGCGACCCACCTGGTCCATCTCGCCACTACTGGCTTTTTTCTCTTCTTAGCCTCTTCAATAATGCCGTCATCGGCATTGCCAATCATATCGAGCAGATCATTCGCCTTCATTTTAGTAACCCTCCTTTTCGAGCATTGCACGGAGCTTTTTTCTTGTCCGGTACAACATAGACTTAATCTTGCTCTCAGAATAGGCATACTGTTTCGCAATATCAGAAATAGAATCCATATACCAGTATCGGCACATGAACACCTGTCGATCAACCTAGGGAAGCGCGAACAGAAAAACATTCAGCTTTTTCTGTAATTCCAGCCTCTCAACCTCAGCTTCGACATCTCCAGTCCCTGACACACATTCTTCCAGTTCATCAAGAGCAAGGATCATTACCCCGCCGCCACGCTTTTCTGCGCTGTACTTTCTCCACAAATCAATGGAAATCCGGCGCGTGATCTTCCCTAAAAAGGTTGAAA
>CAMKFK010000030.1 GCA_946411835.1 uncultured Clostridia bacterium | reverse complement strand
GCTACGGTAGCCGCGCATATCTTGTGGGCGGCTGACTAAAGCCGATACGCATAATTATAATAGTAGGTACTTACAGTTTGCCACAAAAAATACGATTCATCAAGGGGGAAAACGACATGAAAAACTGCCTGAAATCGATCCTGCTCTGCTGTCTGCTCGTCGCCTGCCTCTGCGGCTTCGGCTGGATGGTCTGGGTGCATCGCGGCGTCATCGCCGCCCTCATCAAGGGCGAGCCTCTGCCCGAGGCGCCGGAGGGCTGCCCCGCATACAGGGGGGACGAACAGGACTGAGCGCCCATGCGGCGGGATATTGCCCGCGCGAAATGGCGCGGCTCCCGCAACCCCATGCGCCGCCCCGGGATACCATGACAAAACAGGACGCCTCCGGCGCTCAGCCGGAGGCGTCCTGTTTTGTCACGAAGGGGAATGATCCGACTTGGCGCGCTCCTTGGCGAGCGCCTGCTCCTCGTTCTTAATCTCCCAGTGGATCAGGAAGGTCAGCAGCCCGCGCAGCACGATGATCGCGCCGAGGATGCCCAGCTCCGCCCATTCGCGCACGACGACGGTGCGCAGCACCTCGCCGCCGAGCTTGAATTCCAGCGCCAGCGCGATGCCCTGCGCGAGCGCGAGGCGGATTTCCGCCTCGCGCCTGATCCAGCGAAGGAAGCACTGCACGGCGGTGAACACCAGCACGCAGATGCCGAACAGCTCCATCAGCGTCGTGCAGAGCGTGGCAATTTCATACATCAGCTCCTCCAATGTCCCGATCCAGGCCGTCATAAAAAGCACCCTCTCTTATTTATATTCTGGCATTCAAAATTCGCGTTATTCTGCTTTATCGACCGGATTTGCTCCTTTTGCGCGGCAAGAGCGCGCTTCCGCGCTGTCGACGGTAGCAATCGTCGCACAGCCGCCCGCGATGGTGCAGCGGGAGCGCCTTGCCGCAGTGCTCGCAGAAACGGATGTTGTTTTGCAGGCGGTAGATCAAAATCTCATTGATTTCGTCCGCCACGCGCTCGCGGGTGTCGTAGAGCCTGTCGCGGTCCACGTCGCAGCCAAAGGCTTTGGCGAAGGAAAAGTACAGGTCGAGCTTGCGGTAGTACTGCTCCAGCTCCGGCAGCGTTGCCGACGCGCCCTCCGGAAGCCCCGGCTGCTCGATCCGCTCGCCCCGGCTCCAGCGGCGCAGGAAGTCGAAGAACAGCTCCATGAGCGCGTCCTCCGTCTCGTCGAAGGGGATGTTCGCCGCGCGCAGCTCCTGCTCCTTTGTGAGCAGGAAGCCCTTTTCCCGCAGCTTGGAGATCAGCGAAAGGTAGCGCGAGATGTCCAGCTTGCGATAGGGCTCCGCAGCGGGCATTTTGCTCCACTCCGTCAGCACCTCCAGCAGGTCGAAGTCCACCGACATCACGAGGTCGGAGAAGCCGAGCACCGCGTATTGCAGCGGCGGCACCACAGTTTCCAGCCCCGCGCGGATGGCGGCGAGGTTCTCCGTCGCGCCGACATAGCCCTTGGCGTACATGCCGAAGCGCCCCGCGCGCCCCGCGATCTGCTGAATCTCCTCCGGCTTGAGCGCGCGGCGCTCCACGCCGTCGTATTTCTCCGTCTCCATGAAGATGACGCGGCGGATGGGCAGGTTCAGCCCCATGCCGATGGCGTCGGTGGCGACGACGTATTCCATGTGCCCGTCGAGAAAGCCGTCCATTTGCCGGCGCCGCGTGGCGTAGGGCAGCGCGCCGTAGATGATGGCGGGCTCCTTGCCGGACTGGCGCAGCTCCTCCGCCGCGCTGAGCACGCCGACCTTTGAAAACGAGATCAGCGCGTCCCCGGGGCGGACGTGGTCCAGGTCCACCGTGTGCGACATACACAAAAGCGGCGTCTGCCGTTTGTGTATCTCAACCTCATAGCTGTCGCCGCAGCTCTCAATGAGGCGGATGAGCAGGTTTTTTGCCTGCGGTGCGGCGCACAGGTGGATCTCCGGCGCGAGCACGCCGAGAATCGCGCGCGTCCATGCGTAGCCGCGCGCGCGGTCCGCGATCATTTGGCACTCGTCGATCACCGCCACGTCGTAGCGCGCCTTGAGGTCGAGCTTTTCGGCGGTGGCGGCGACGTGCGTGTCGTCCGCGCGCAGGTCCTCCTCCTCGCCCGTGGTCAGCCCGCAGTCCACGCCCGCGTCCAGCAGCGTCTCCTGCGCCTCGAGCGCGAGAAGGCGAAGCGGCGCAAGATACACGCCCGTGGGCGCGCTCTTGAGCCGCTGGAAGCCCGCGTAGGTCTTGCCGGTGTTCGTGCCGCCGAGGTGAAGGATGAAGCGGCGGTGCATGGCGCGCGCCTCGGGATACTCGTCCTTGGGGTTGAGCGCCAGCAGCAGCTTGAGGCTTGAGCGAATCGCCTGCGGGACGTACCACACCGACCACACCGCGCCGATGCCGTTGGCGAGCAGCTGCTCCGCCGGAAAACCGCGCATTCCCAGCAGCATCGACAGATCGGCCTCCGGCTGTGCGTCGGAAAAGTCGCGGATCGTCTGCTCCGACGCGGCATACAGCACATGAGCGTAGCGTTCGAGCACATGGCGCGCCGTCAGCGAATCCGGCTGCTCCGCGAGAAAGCCGCCCGTGCGGATCAAGTGCTTGAGCACATCGCCCAGCCGCTTTGCATCGCAGTGCTGCTCCAGGGCGAGGAACTCGTTGAGCCAGCCGGACGCCTGCGTCAGTCGGACGCGCCGGAAGCCCCGGAGGTTCCGCAGCCGCGCGGTGATGGCGTAATGATACTTGCCCGCGAGCCGCCACGCGAGGCTGCCGTCCCTGTGCGCGCCGTCCCACGCCTCCTGCAGGAGCGCGGCGGCTCTCGCGGCGGCGGCGCTGCGAAATTGTGTCTCGCGCTGCATCTCAGCGGTAGACGACGGCGCGCGCCAGCTCGTCCGCGCGCGCCGCGCCGTCGAGATACGATACCAGCGCGAGGGCAAAGTCGAGCGCTGTGCCGACGCCCCGGCTGGTGACGACCGTGCCGTCCGTCACGACCGGTTCGGCCACGGCGACCGCGCCGGTCAGTCTGCCCTCCAGCCCGGGGTAGCAGGTTGCGCGCTTCCCGTCCAGCAGGCCCGCCTTCGCCAGCACCGTCGGCGCGGCGCAGATGGCGGCGGTCAGCTTGCCCGCGTCGCGGAACGCGCGCAGCAGCGCGAGGACGCGGCCGTCTGCGGCGAGGTTGTCCGTGCCCGGCTGACCGCCGGGAAGCAGCAGCGCGTCGTAAGCGTCTGGGTCTGCGGCGGAAAACGGCTTGTCCGCGCCGACGGTGACGCCGTGCGACCCGGTGACGGTCGCCGCGCCGTCTACGGCGACGATGTCGCAGACGATGTCCGCCCGGCGCAGCAGATCGACGACGGTCAGCGCCTCGACCTCCTCAAAGCCCTCGGCAAAGAGCATCGCGGCCTTTTTCATATCGGTTCCTCCTTCAAAGCGTGTGTTTCCATAAATGCCAGTACCTGTTCGCGGCTCCGCAGGCCGGCGGACGCGCCGACCGCCGCAGCGCACAGCGCGCCGCAGGCGTTGGCAAAGCGAAGCGCCTCCGCAGGTCCGGCACCGCGAAGGCGCGCGGACGTGAAGCCGGCGAGGAAACAGTCGCCCGCGCCGGTGGCGTCCACGGCGTCGATGTCGCAGGCGCTGAGGCGAATGGTTTCGCGTGCGTCCTTGTACAGGCAGCCCGCGCCGCCGAGCTTGACGACGACGCTCCCCACGCCATAGCGCAGAAAGCCGTCCGCCATCGCCTCCGGCTCCGTCTCGCCGGTATAGTGCCGCGCCTCATCCTCGTTGGGGAAGATGCCGTCGAGCAGCGGCAGGCTGTCGCGCAGATCGTCGAGCGAGAGGGCGCGGAAGTTGGGCAGCTTGGTGTCGGCATAGACGAGGCTTCCCCCCGCCTTCGCCGCCGACACGACCGCGTACACGACGGCGGGGTCGTTGAACGGCGCGCGGAACAGCGAGCCGAGCGTCACGACGCGGCTGTCCGACAGCGCGTCGGGAAAGCGCTCGGGGTGGAAGTTGTAGCGGTGGGCGGTGTTGGTGATGGATTTGCGCGTCCCGTCGCGGTTGACCAGCAGCGTCGAGACCGGAGTCTCATGCGCCGCTTCCCACACGACGGCGCCCGTGTCCACGCCCGCCTCCTCCAGCGCGGCGCGCACCATGCCGCCTGCCGCGTCCTTGCCGAGGAAGCAGAGGATGCGCGTGCGCAGTCCCAGCCGCGCGCAGGCTGTCGCGCCGTTGACCGCCTCCCCGCCGACGCTGAGCGTGCCGCTTTCAGCGCGATAGCCTGCGGCGGACACGGGCGCGGGGTCGAGGCCCCGCACGATGGAGTCCACCAGCGCCGTGCCGACGCAGGTGACGTCATACCGAAAAGCGTTCATTCCGGCACGTCGATGTCGAGCCCCAGCTCCTTGGGCAGGAAGCGGGGGCAGGTGCTCTCCGACACGGTGATGACCGAGGCGGCGAGGTGGGTGCCGATGCGCACAGACTCGCGCAGGGTTTTGCCGTAGGTCTGCCCGATGACGACGCCTGCGCAGAATGCGTCGCCCGCGCCGGAGGTGTCGCGCACGATGACGGACTCGGGCGGGCAGTAGCCGCGCTCGCCGTCCATCCCGGCATAGACCGCGCCCCGGCTGCCCAGCGTGACGACCATGGCGGGGATGTTCGCCTTGACGATGCGCCCGTACAGCTCCTCGGTCAGCGCCTCGGGCTCCATGCCGCTGAAATCGTCCACAAACAGAATGCCCGCCTCCTGCACGTTGCATACAAAGCAGTCGATGGACTGCAAAAAGTCGCGGCGCTGGGAGGCGATGGCCATGTTGGACACCACGCCGTAGACCTTCTTACCGTACTGACCGGCATAGTGCAGGATGCGCTTGACGATTTCCTTCTCCATGTCGACCTCCATCACGATGCTGTCGGCGTCGCGAAAGATCTCGTCGCCCTTCTCGTCGAGCAGGCTGACCAGCGCGTCCAGCTTCGGGCGCTTGGAGATCGAGCCCGCGAGGTCGCCCGTATTGTCGAACACAGCGAGCCAGATGCCCATGCCGTCCTTTTGCGTCAGGACGTAGTCGGTGTTGACCTTGTGCTTGCCCAGCTTGCGCAGCACCTCGAGCCCGGAGCCGGTGTCGTCCACCATGCTGACGAACCTCGGGCGCAGCTCCACGTTGGCAATGTCCTCCGCAACGTTGCGTCCCACGCCTCCGTGCACGATCTCCACCCGCCCGGCGTTGCGCCCGGTCGGATGATAAAGGTCGTCCGGAAAGCCCTTGATATCGACGAATACCGCGCCCACCACTACGATCGCCATGGTTGGTTCCTCCTGTTCTCACGTTTTCTGCTGTATAGCATAGCCTTTTTTTCGACAAACCGCAAGGGGAATTGCTGTTTTGCGGCAAAAAACCATTCCATTTGCCGTTCGGCTGTCCAAAAAAACGGGATGTGCGGCGGCGATGGAAAAAAAAGCAAATTTTTCTTGTTTTTTTACGGTGGAAGTCTTGACAATTGCCGGGAAAGTATTCATAATTCCGGTGTGATAATACGAAAGTATGTCTGAACTCATCAACAATACGGAGGAATACACTATGAACAAGACTGAACTCATCGCCGCGATGGCCGAGAAGAGCGGCCTGACCAAGAAGGACGCGGAGAAGGCGCTCACCGCTTTCGTCGATTCCGTGTCGGACGCGCTTAAGGAGGGCGATAAGGTCCAGCTCGTCGGCTTCGGCACCTTCGAGGTCAAGGTGCGCGCGGCCCGCACCGGCATCAACCCCCAGACCAAGGAGCCTGTTGAGATTCAGGCGTCCAAGGCTCCCGCGTTCAAGGCGGGCAAGGCGTTCAAGGACGCGCTGAACTGATTGCTGCTGTGAGACCCCCGAGGCGTCAGCCTCGGGGGTCTTTCTTCATACGATCTTCCAGCAGAGCCCATCCCCCTCCAGCGCGGCGATGTTGGCGAAGGGGATGCGCGCGCCGTCGGCGAGCACCAGCGCGCGGGAAAGGGGGTCCAGCTTCTTCACGCGGCCCGTGACGCTCCGGTACGCGCCGCCCTCCTTGCGCGCGTCGGGGAGGAAGTACGTCACGCGCACCTCCGGCACCTGCGCGAGGTGCGCGCCGAGATATTGCAGCGCCGCGTCCAGCGCCGCCGCAGCGCTTTCGTCCGGCTCGACGCGGCGGTCGGTCAGGCGGGCGGTCTCCTCCGCGTCGTCCTCGTAGCCGGAGAGCGCCTTGAACGGCGCGAACTGCGCCGCGCGGTCGCGCAGCGGCATCGGCGGATGCGCGGCGGAGACGTGGTGCGGCAGACGGATGATGTCCTCGTAATCGTCCCTGCTCATGCCCTGTGCCCTCCGATCTGTCCGTTGCGCTCGCGTGTCGTGGCGCCGTCCTCGAAGTTCATGCCCTTGAGGATGGCGTTTTTGCCGTATTTCTTTTGAATGGCGAGGATTGCGCCCTGCCGGCGCTTCTCGCGCTGCCGCGCCCGTTCCTCCTCCGCCTCGCGTTCATAGTCCGTGAAGAGGTCAAGCTGCTCCGCCTGCCGCGTCTGCAGCGTTTCGCGCTCCGGCAGCACGTGCCCCGCGACGACATAGACCCGCCGCACCAGCAGCCGGGGATCGACGACGCGGTCGTAGAGCCGCAGCGCGGCGGCGACCAGCTCCCGCGAGGACGAGCTCCAGCGCCCGAGGCGCTCCGTGCCGTGGGCGTGCTTGGGCGTCTTGCGCCCGTAGCGGTCGGTGGTCACGGCGCCTTGATAGTCCTTGGTCAGACTCTCGACGTCGTAGCCCACGGTCAGGACGACGCTGTCCGTCGCCAGGCCCTTGTCCACCAGCTCCAGCGCCAGCAGGTCGGTCATCTCGCGCACGATGAGCCTTCCGCCGTCGAAGCTGTAGGGGCGCTGGAGCACCTGCCCGGAGCCGAGGCTGTTCGCCTCCGGACGGTACGCCTTGATCTCCTCCATCGTGCACGGCTCCCAGCCCCAGGCGTGGTCGATCAGCAGCTCGGCGTTGACGCCGAAGAGCTCGTAAAGCAGCTCCTCGTTATGGTATTCATAGGGCTTGCCGACAGAGCAGCGCGCCACGTCGCCCATGGTGTACATGCCGTGCGCCGCCAGCTTTTTGGCGATGCCGGGGCCGACGCGCCAGATGTCGGTGATGGGGCGGTGTCCCCAGAGCGCGCGGCGGTAGCCCGGCTCGTCCAGCTCCGCGATGCGCACGCCGTCCCGGTCGGCGGGCAGGTGCTTGGCGACCACGTCCATCGCCACCTTGCACAGGAACAGGTTTGTGCCGATGCCCGCCGTGGCGGTGACGCCCGTCTTGCGCAGCACCTCGCGGATCATTTTCATCGCCAGCTCGCGCGCGGTCATGCGGTAGGCGTCCAGATAGTGCGTCACGTCGAGGAACACCTCGTCGATGCTGTAGATGTGAATATCCTCCGGCGCGACGTATTTGAGATAGACCCGATAGACGTCCATGCTGACCTGCTTGTAGCGCGCCATGCGCGGCGGGGCGACGATGTAGTCCAGCGCCCAGCTTGGGTCGGCGCGGATCGTGGGATCGTCGTACTGCCGGACGCAAAGCCGACCGCCCGGCGCGTGACGCGCGCGCTCGGCGTTGACCTGCTTCACCCGCTGCACGACCTCAAACAGCCGGGGACGCCCGGGAATGCCGTAACCCTTGAGCGAGGGCGACACGGCGAGGCAGATCGTCTTGTCCGTGCGGCTTTTGTCCGCGACGACCAGGTTCGTCCGCAGCGGGTCAAGCCCGCGATCCACGCACTCAACGCTGGCATAAAAGGACTTGAGATCAATGGCAATATACCGCCGCTCCGCCATGCGCGCCGCCCCCTTCCGTAATGCTCTGTGCCGATTATAACACGGGCGGCGCCAAAAAGCAAACGCCTGTTTTATATTCTTTTTACAAATCACGGTTGACTTTCCAACAGCGGATTGATAAAATTCTCTATTATTCCGTTACGGAGGCTTCACATGAACAACACCTTTCAGGGAACGAAACATTACGTCGCGTCGCCGGAGCTGCTGGGCGCGGTGAACATCGCCAACGCGCTGCAAAAGCCGCTGCTGGTGAAGGGCGAGCCGGGCACGGGCAAGACCATGCTGGCGGAGGCGGTCGCGGAGGCGCTGGGCAGGCGGCTCATCATCTGGAGCGTCAAGTCCACCACCAAGGCGCAGGATGGACTGTATGTCTACGATGTGGTGCAGCGCCTGTACGACAGCCAGTTCGGCAACGCGGGTGTGGACGATATCGCGAAGTACATCAAGCTCGGCAAGCTGGGCGAGGCGCTCTCCTCGGACGAGCAGGCGGTGCTGCTGATCGACGAGATCGACAAGGCGGACCTGGAGTTCCCCAACGACCTGCTGTGGGAGCTGGACAAGATGGAGTTCTACATCCCGGAGACGAAGGAGACCGTGCGCGCGAAGCACCGCCCGATCGTCATCATCACCTCCAACGCGGAAAAGGAGCTGCCGGATGCGTTTCTGCGCCGCTGCATCTTCCACTACATCGCCTTTCCGGACCCCGCGCAGATGGAGAAGATCGTCCGCGTCCACTTCGACAAGCTGGATGAGACGCTGCTGCGCCAGGCGATGGAGGCGTTTTACTTCCTGCGCGGCATAGATTCCATCGAGAAGAAGCCATCCACCAGCGAGCTGGTGGACTGGATCCGCGCGCTGGAGCTGGGCGGCGTCGATCCCGACCGCATCCGCAAGGAGATACCCTTTGCGGGCGTGCTGCTCAAGAAGGACAAGGACGTCGCCGCGATGGAGCGGCGTCTGGGCCGTTAACATTTACAGAAACACATCGGAGGGATATATGGAACGCAACGATCCGGTCTATCAGACCTATGTAGAAATCCTCAGGCGCGAGCTTGTCTGCGCCATGGGCTGCACCGAACCCATCGCCGTGGCGTACTGCGCGGCGAAGGCGCGCGCCGTGCTGGGCGCGGAGCCGGAGCGCATGGAGGTGCGCGCCAGCGGCAACGTCATCAAAAACGTCAAGAGCGTCGTCGTGCCCAACACCAACGGCGGGCGCGGCATTGCCGTCGCCGCCGCGATCGGCGCGCTGGGCGGGGACGAGACGGCGGAGCTGGAGGTTATCTCCCGCGTCAGCGAGGCGGCGAAGGCGCGCCTTGCCGACTATCTTGCCGCCACGCCCATCGAGGTGTCCTCCGTCGAGTCCGACTGCATTCTCGACATCATCGTCAGCGTTTACGCGCACGGGCACAGCGCGTCGGTGCGCATCGCCAACGAGCACGCCAACATCGTCCACATCGAGCGCGACGGCGCGGTGCTGCTGGACAAGGACCCCGCCGCGTCGCTGCAAGCGGCGGCGGACGAGCCGGACTATACGCTGCTCAACGTCCACGCCATCTGCGACTTTGCCGCGACCTGCGACCTTGCCGACGTGGAGCCGATCCTGCGCCGCCAGATCGAGATGAACACGGCGATTTCCGAGGAGGGGTTGAAACACGACTACGGCGCGAACATCGGCAAGGTGCTGCTCACCACGGGGGACAGCGTCCGCATCCGCGCCAAGGCGCGCGCCGCCGCCGGGTCCGACGCCCGGATGAACGGCTGCGAAATGCCGGTGGTCATCTGCTCCGGCAGCGGCAACCAGGGCATCACCGCGTCCATGCCCGTGGTGGAGTACGCCGAGGCGCTGGGCAAGAGCGACGGGGAGCTGCTGCGCGCGCTGCTGGTCTCCAATCTCATCACCCTGCACGAGAAGACCGGCATCGGCCGCCTGTCCGCCTACTGCGGCGCGGTCAGCGCGGGCGCGGGCGCGGGCGCGGGCATCGCGTGGCTGCACGGCGGCGGAGAGGACGCGGTGGCGCACACCATCGTCAACGCGCTCGCCATCACGAGCGGCATCGTCTGCGACGGCGCGAAATCCTCCTGCGCGGCAAAGATCGCCATTGCGGCGGAGGCGGGCATCTTTGGCTATGAGATGTACGTCAACGGCCAGCAGTTCCGGGGCGGCGACGGTCTGGTGGTCAAGGGCGTGGAGAACTCCATCGCCAGCTTCAGCCGCCTCGCCCGCGTAGGCATGAGCGAGACCGACAAGGAGATCATCCGCATGATGACCGAATGATACAAAAAAATCGTCCCGCACAGCCGCCGGGCGGCTGTGCGGGACATTTTGTTCAGGGGATGGCGGGCGGTCCGATTACAGCTTGGGACCGGCGGCGACGAGCGCCTTGCCCGCGTCGTTGCCCGTGTACTTGTTGAAGTTCTTGATGAAGCGACCGGCGAGGTCCTTCGCCTTTTCATCCCACTCGGCGGGGTTGGCGTAGGTGTCGCGCGGGTCGAGGATCGCGGGGTCGACGCCGGGCAGCTCGGTGGGAACCTCGAAGCCGAAGATGGGGATGGTCTTCGTGGGCGCCTTGAGCACGTCGCCATTGAGGATGGCGTCGATGATGCCGCGCGTGTCCTTGATGGAGATGCGCTTGCCGGTGCCGTTCCAGCCGGTGTTGACGAGGTAGGCCTTGGCGCCGCTCTTTTCCATGCGCTTCACGAGCTCCTCGGCATACTTGGTCGGGTGCAGCTCCAGGAAGGCCTGGCCGAAGCAGGCGGAGAAGGTCGGGGTCGGCTCGGTGATGCCGCGCTCGGTACCGGCGAGCTTGGCGGTGAAGCCGGAGAGGAAGTAGTACTTGGTCTGCTCCGGGGTCAGGATGCTGACCGGGGGCAGCACGCCGAATGCGTCGGCAGAGAGGAAGATGACGTTTTCGGCGTCGGGACCGGCGGATTTGCCGTTGACGTTCTTGGCGATTTTCTCGATGTGCTCGATGGGGTAGCTGACGCGGGTGTTCTCGGTGACGGATTTGTCGGCGAAGTCGATCTTGCCGTTCTCGTCGAGCGTGACGTTTTCGAGCAGCGCGTTGCGGCGGATGGCGTTGTAGATGTCGGGCTCGGACTCCTTGTCGAGGTTGATGACCTTGGCGTAGCAGCCGCCCTCAAAGTTGAACACGCCGTTGTCGTCCCAGCCGTGCTCGTCGTCGCCGATGAGCAGGCGCTTCGGGTCGGTGGAGAGGGTGGTCTTGCCGGTGCCGGACAGACCGAAGAAGATGGCGGTGTGCTTGCCCTCCATATCGGTGTTGGCGGAGCAGTGCATGGAGGCGATGCCGCGGAGCGGCAGGTAGTAGTTCATCATGGAGAACATGCCCTTCTTCATCTCGCCGCCGTACCAGGTGTTGATGATGGTCGCCTCGCGGGAGGTGATGTTGAACACGACCGCCGTCTCGGAGTTGAGACCCAGCTCCTTGTAGTTCTCAACCTTCGCCTTGGAGGCGTTGTACACCACGAAGTCGGGCTGGAAGTGCTCAAGCTCCTCGTCGGTGGGCTGAATGAACATATTCTTGACGAAGTGCGCCTGCCAGGCGACCTCCATGATGAAGCGCACCGCCATGCGGGTGTCCTCGTTCGTGCCGCAGAAAGCGTCCACGACGAACAGGCGCTTGCCGCTCAGCTCCTTCTGCGCGATTTTCTTGCAGGCCTCCCACGTTGCCTGGGAGGCGACGTGGTTGTCGTTCTTGTACTCGGCGGAGGTCCACCACACGGTGTCCTTGCTGTTCTCGTCCATAACGATGAACTTGTCGTTGGGCGAACGGCCGGTATATACGCCGGTCATAACGTTGACCGCGCCCAGCTCGCTGACCTTGCCGACGTCGAAGCCCGTGAGCTCCGGCCTGGTCTCTTCCTCAAAGAGGAAGTCGAAGGAGGGGTTGTGGATAATCTCGGTTGCGCCGATGATGCCATACTGTGTCAGATCCAGCTTTGCCATGTCAGATACCTTCCTTTTTTATTATGGTATAACCATAGATTCTACCGGAACGCTATTTTATCACACCCTGCCATAATATCAAGCCTTTCTTTTGAGAAAACGAAAGATTCCCGCGCCGGTCTTGCAAAACCGGCGCGGAGACTGGTATAATTGACGAGACAGAGAGACGCGCGGGAGCGGGATGCGGATACCGGGGAAACAGGCGCGCCCGGCGCGGAATCAGGAGGGGAACGCCATGGCAAAAAAGAACCTGCGCAACACGAAGGCGCGCATTGTCAACGCCGCGTGGAGACTGTTCTATGAGCAGGGCTATGAAAACACGACGGTAGAGGATATCATCTTTGAGTCCGAGACCTCCAAGGGCTCGTTCTACCACTACTTTGACGGGAAGGACGCGCTGCTCTCCTCGCTTTCCGTGCTTTTTGACGAACGCTACGAGGAGCTGATGCGGCGCGGCGACCTGCCGGAGAACAGCCTGGAGCTGCTGCAATACCTCAACCGCAACCTGTTCGAGACCATCGAGAACACGGTGTCCATCGACCTGCTCTCGCGGCTGTTCTCCTCCCAGCTCGTCACGCGCGGCGAGAAGCACCTGCTCGACCGCAGCCGCACCTATTATAAGCTCCTGCGCCGCATTGTCACCGAGGGGCAGGCGAAGGGGGAAATCCGCGCCGATTTCTCCGCCAGCGAGGTCATGCGCGCCTACGCCATGTTTGAGCGCGGGCTGATGTACGACTGGTGCCTCAGCGGCGGCGAGTACCCGCTCGCCGGCTTTGCCGCGCGCATGATGCCCCTGTTTCTCGCCGGCTTTCGGACGCGAAGCGGAAACGCACAGGAAAATGAACGGAAAACCGTCTAGTAATAAACGGCGGAAAATAAAGAAAATTGTGACAATTCAACAGAACAACGTACAGACCGGATTCTGTACGTTGTTCTGTATTTACGTCTGGTTTGATTTGTGTTATACTGCGCTCCGTCAGAAAAAATGAGGTGAGTTTTATGTTCAATCCCGAAAGCATTATTTTTGTCGTGTACCTGCTGTTCATGCTGGGCGTCGGCGTCTATTTCTTCGTCAAGAGTCGCGACGGCGGGGAGAAGACCTACTTCCTCGGCGGCCGCCGGATGGGACCGTGGGTGTCGGCGCTCTCCGCCGGCGCGTCGGACATGAGCGCGTGGGTGCTCATGGGTCTGCCGACCTCGATCTACGCGCTGGGCATCGGGCAGCTGTGGATCCCCATCGGCCTGTTCCTCGGCTATACGCTCAGCTGGCTGATCGAGGCGCCGCGCCTGCGCAGCTTCTCCATCGCGGCGGACGATGCCATCACGATCCCGCAGTACTTGACCAAGCGCTTTCTCTCCCGGTCCAAGGCGCTGCAAATCATCTGCGCGGTCATCTTCCTCTTCGCCTACACGATCTACGCCGCCAGCTCCATCAAGGCATGCGGCACGCTGTTCAACACCGTCATCGGGCTGGACGCCACCGTCGCCATGTACCTCGCGGCGTTCATCATCATCAGCTACACCTTCCTCGGCGGCTTCTCCGCCGTGTGCTGGACGGATTTCTTCCAGGGGATGCTGATGCTCGGCGCGCTGCTCGTCGCTCCGATCTTCGCCGCGACGACCCTTGGCGCGGCAACCGCGACCGAAATGCCCGCGACCTATTGGAGCGTCGGGACGTGGCAGGAGATCGTTTCCGGCCTTGGCTGGGGCATCGGCTACTTCGGCATGCCCCACATCATCATCCGCTTCATGTCGCTGGAATCCCAGAGGTCCCTGAAAAAGTCCGCCAAAATCGGCATTTCGTGGACGTTCCTAATCCTCGTTTTCGCGACCCTCGTCGGCATCGTGGGCCGACTGATGCTCGGCTACGACGACGCCATCAACGGCAACTCCCTCGTGTTCATCACGATGGTGCGCAGGCTCTTCCCGGGCGTCGTTTCCGGCGTCCTGCTCTCGGCGGTGCTCGCCGCCTCCATGTCCACGGCGGACAGCCAGCTGCTTGCCGCCGCCTCCGCCTTTGCCAGCGACGTGTATAAGCCCGTCATCCGCAAGGACCGCTCGAGCGAGAAGGAAATGCTCTGGGCGGGTCGGCTGGTGGTGCTTGCCATCGCGGTCATCGCGCTGCTCGTCGCCGCCAACCCCAACGCGGGCTCCATCATGAGCCTGGTGTCCAACGCATGGGGCGTGTTCGGCGCGGCGTTCGGTCCCGCCATCATGCTCAGCCTGTTCTGGAAGCGCTTCACCTTCGAGGGCGCGGTCGCCGGCATCGTCGTCGGCGCGGTGGTGGATATCGCATGGCTGGCGTTCTTTGCCTCCACGGGCGTCTATGAGATCATCCCCGGCGCGCTGTGCGGCCTGCTTGCCGCCGTCGTCGCCTCCAAGCTCTCCAAGGCGCCCTCCGCAGCGGTCGAAGCCCTCTTCGACAAGGCGGTGGCCGGTCTGGACGACTGAGCAAACAGAAAGAAAAAACTGATTGAACAAGAAAACCCCCTCTGTATTCGAACTGTGTGAATACAGAGGGGGGGTTGTTTTTACCACCATCTAATGGCGCTGCCGATGGTGTAGCCGAAGCTGTAGCAAGCCTCCATGCACTTCCAGATGAGTTCAGCCCAGGACATTCTTTATCCCTCCTTCCGTATAAAACCGAGATTTGTTTTCCGAATGATGGAGCCCAAAGACAATCTCTAATTCTATTTTAGCGAAAAATTCGCTAAAAGTCAATAGCGAATTTTTCGCTATGCTATGATAATGCTACTCTGAAACAGGGAGTGAGCATAATGTACAGGCGAATTCGAGATTTGAGAGAGGATCATGATTTGAAGCAGAGAGAGTTGGGCGCCATTCTTTCATGCAGCCAAAGAATATACAGCAACTATGAGCGGGGAGAGGTGGACATTCCGACGGCAGTTTTGATTGGACTGGCGGATTTTTATCATGTTTCAGTAGATTATCTGCTGGATCGTACCGACAACCCGGAAATGAACCTTTAAGGAAAAGAGTAAGAATCCTGATTGACGCAGTAAAAAGCAAAAGCACGAGAGGTCACAGCCTGTCGTGCTTTTGCTTTATGTGCCGTATCGTCGAACCGTGGGGGGCATCCCTTTTCAAATCGTTCTGCCCGCCGTGCAGTATAAGAGCGTTCGTCACGCCGGCGTGTTCACCAGGCCGACGAACAGCGGCAGCCCCGTCACGCCGGTGATGAGGAAGCCGAAGGGACGGTTGAGGTTCATCTCGACCACGGGCAGCGGCTCGATGAGCGCGCTGGTTGCTTCCGCCGTGATGACGGTGAATGCCGCCGCCTCGCAGCCCTCCTCGTCCACCTTGACGCGCGCGGCGTGCTCTGCGGCGGAGACGATGGCGCGCGTGTCGGTCAGCGGCGAGAAGTCGGCGACGCCATCCTCGAACACGTCCGTGACGCCGAGCGCTTGCAGGGCGGGGATCAGGTCGAGGTCGCTCGTCACGTCGAACTTCGGTACGCTCCAATGGACCTCGGCGTACTCTTCCCGCGCGAGCAGCGGTCCGAAGGCGGTGTTCTGCACCGTGCCTTCCGGCGCGTCGATGCACACGAAAACGTTCTTTTCGTCGGGCAGGATGCTCTGCACGCTCACGCCCTCGTCCGGCAGCAGGAACCACATCGCCGTCCCGTCCTCAAACGGCAGTGACGCGGCGGTGAAGTTCTCGCCGCGATAACAGACGCGGCGCGCGTCCGTCCGGTGCATGAAATCGACGGTCTGCTCCGTGCCGTCCGCTGCGGTGAAAACGTCCTCGCGGGTGTTGTGGGCGCCGAATTTGCTTGCCCACGACCCCTTGAAGTACAGCGTGGAGATCAGCAGCATCAGCGTGTCGGCGTCGGTCTCCAGACTGCTTGCCGCCGCTTCGAGCAGGTGGTTGGTGTTCTCGTTGATCCAGTCGCGAATGGCGTCGTCCGTCGCCCGCTCCCCCATCGGCGCGGAGAAGGTCGAGGCGTAGTAGTCCTTCGCCAGCGTGTCCACCGTGTCTTGGTGGAAGTCGAACCGCTCGCCCAGCCAGAGGGAGTTCGCCGGCAGCGTCTTGTCCCGCGCGCCGTCGCGGTAGAGATTGCGCCAGATCGCGTTCGCCGACGCGCGCGCCTGCTCGACGTCCGAAAGTCCCAGTAGGTCGAGCAGCTGGGCGCGGCTCTCTCCGCCGGTGGTCTCGGCGAGCATACACAGGGCGAGGTAGAGGTTCGCGGGTGAGTACACCACATTCTTTTCCGTCTCGTCCGCCGCGAGCTGACGCGCCGTACGCAGCGTGTACGCCGCAAGCGCGTCCGTCAGCCCCGCGTTCACGCCCTCGCCGCGCAGGGCGTTTGCCGCCTCGCGGTAGGCGTCCTGCTTCGCGCTGAAGCCGCTCCACAGCTCGTCATACGCCTTGCCGTATGCCTCCTCGCCCAGCTTGTCGTAGTCCAGCGCGTCAAGCTCCGCGTAGAACGCGACCTCGTCCGGCTCCTCGGGCAGCTCCGGCAGCTCCGCAAGCGCCAGCGCCAGCTTCTCAAGGCTAACCGCCGTCGCAGGCGTGGGGGCGGGTTCCGTTGCCTCGGCGGGCGGGGGAGAGGGCTCGGGAGCGCTCGCGGGCTCCGCCGTCCGCGCGCAGCCGCCGAGGGCGAAGCAGAGGCACAGCAGAAGCGCAAGCATTCGTTTCATCGTCGTATCCTCCTTGACGTTGATACCTGTTAGACGGAACGGCGGGCGAAAAGGTTCCCTCAGAATCTGTCCAAAGGGCAAGCACAAAAAAGCGAAAATACGCTTGCCATTTCAGACAAAAAATGATAAAATGACCATGCTGCACAATCGCAAAACGACACACGGAGGTATCGACAGATGAAAAAAGCAATTTCCGCGATTCTCACGCTGATGCTCCTGGTTTCGCTGGCTGTCCCCGTGCTGGCGGCGGATCCGGACTTCGTCATTGAAAACGGTGTGCTCCAAAGCTACAAAGGTGCGGGCGGCGACATTGTGATCCCAGCGGGCGTGACGGAGATCGCAAGCTATGCGTTCAGCGGCAATGCCAAGATTACGGGCGTCACCATACCCGAGGGCGTGACGAAGTTCGGAGATTATTGCTTCGAAGGCTGCCAAAATCTGGTGCGCGTCACAATACCGAAAGGCATGACGGATCTGGGCTACATGGCATTCTACAATACGCCGTGGCTTGCCGGACTCGGCGAGTTTCCCGTGGTCAACGGCACCCTGATCGGCTACAACGGCGCCGGCGGCGCGGTCGCCATCCCGCAGGGAATCAAGGCGATTGGCGGCGGCGTGTTATCCTATAACGATGCGATCACGAGCGTCGTCATTCCCGAGGGCGTGACGAGCATCGGGTACGGCGCTTTCGCCGGATGCGTGAATTTGACCAATGTGAGCGTGCCGAACAGCGTTACGGAGATAAGCACGCGGACGTTTGCGGATACGCCGTGGGTGAAGACGCTCGGCGAGTTTGCGATTCTCGGCGGCGTCCTGCTCAAATACAACGGCTCGGAACGCATTGTGACGGTTCCGAGCGGCGTGAAGGCGATCGACGCCCCTGCATTTCAGGACACCAATGTCACCACCGTTACGATTCCCGAGGGCGTAACGGAAATCAGGGGCAACCTTGCCCTATGCGGAGCGTTTGTGCACTCCCGCTTGGTTGCGATCGCGCTCCCGAGGAGTTTGACCCACATCGGTATGTTTGCCTTCGGGGACTACGCCGTGCCCAACTCGATGGACGTTTATTACGCCGGAACGCAGGCGGAGTGGGAGCAGCTGCGCGCGCAGGTTGAGAGCAAGGATTCCTTCTCGAACCGGAAGCTCTTTTTAGGTTCCGTCCATTACAGCAGCGCCATGCCCGCCCCCGAGACGGTCGGCGGCTTCTCCGACGTGTACAGGACCGATTATTTCGCTGCCGCCGTGCTCTGGGCGGTGAGCCATGCCCCGCAGATCACCAACGGCGTCGGCGGCGGTCAGTTCGGCGCGAACGCCACGGTGGATCGCGCGCAGGCAGTGACGTTCCTCTGGCGCGCGGCGGGCTGTCCCGCGCCGAAGAACACCGCCTCATCCTTCTCCGACGTGACCGACCCCGGCGCGTGGTATTACAGCGCCGTGCTGTGGGCGTCGGAGCAGGGCATCACCAACGGCGTCGGCAGCGGCATATTCGGCCTTGACGGGACGCTCGCCTATGAACAGATGCTGACCTTCATGACCCGCGCCGCCGGGGAGGACGCCTCCGGCGCCGACTGGTCCGCCAAGGCGCTGGCATGGGCGGCGGCAAACGGCTTGACCAAGGGCCTGAGCTTTTCGGCGGCGGGTGATTGTCCGCGCTGCGACGTGGTATACTGCCTCTGGAAGCAGATGTCGTAAAACAGAACCGGATATTGACAGGGGAAACGCTGATTTGATCGGCGTTTCCCTTGACTTTTTTTCGTGCACACCGTATATTATATTCGCTTAGTCATTAACCGCAAAGGAGACAATAGATTATGGCAAAGGAAAAGAAGGTCGAACAGATCACCGGCATGGAGACGGATTTCGCGCAATGGTACACCGACATCTGCCGCAAGGCGGAGCTGGTCGAGTATTCCAGCGTCAAGGGCTTCACGATTCTTCGTCCCTACGGCTACGCCATCTGGGAGAACATCCAGCGCCTCATGGACGCCGAGTTCAAAAAGACCGGGCACACCAACGTTGCGATGCCGGTGCTGATCCCCGAGAGCCTGCTGAAGAAGGAGGGCGAGCTGGTCAACGGCTTCGCGCCGGAGGTCGCGTGGGTCACGATGGGCGGAAGCGAGGAACTGGAGGAGCGGCTTGCGTTCCGCCCCACGTCCGAGACGATGTTCTGCGACCATTGGCACAGCGTGTTGCAGACCTATCGCCAGCTCCCGATGCTCTACAACCAGTGGTGCTCCGTCATCCGCTGGGAGAAGACCACCCGCCCGTTCCTGCGCTCGCGCGAGTTCTGGTGGCAGGAGGGGCACACCATCCATGAGACCGCCGAGGAGGCGATGGCGGAGACCGAGCAGCAGCTCAACTGCTACGCCGACTTCTGCGAGAACGTGCTCGCCATGCCCGTCGTCAAGGGGCGCAAGACCGATAAGGAGAAGTTCGCCGGCGCGGAGGCGACCTACACCGTCGAGTGCATGATGAAGGACCGCAAGGCGCTCCAGTCCGGCACCAGCCACTACTTCGGCGACAAGTTTTCCCGCGCCTACGACGTGACCTTCACCGGGCGCGACAACAAGCTGCAATACCCGTTCCAGACCTCGTGGGGCGCGTCCACGCGCCTGATCGGCGGCCTCATCATGACCCACAGCGACGACAACGGGCTCGTCCTGCCCCCGCGCATTGCGCCCATCCAGCTCGTTGCCGTCCCCATCGCCGCGCACAAGAGCCCTGCGGTGCTGGACACGGTCAGGTCCATCCTGGAAACGCTCGACGCTACGGGCGTCCGCACGAAGCTCGACGATTCTGACCAGTCCATGGGCTGGAAATGCGCCGAGTACGAGATGCGCGGCGTGCCCATTCGTCTGGAGCTGGGGCCCCGCGACCTCGAGAACGGCCAGTGCTGTCTCGTCCGCCGCGACAACGGCGAGAAGGTCTTTGCCGCCGTCGACGGCATTGCCGACGCGGTCAAGCGGCTGCTCGACGATATCCACGACAATCTGTACGCCATGGCGAAGAAAAACCTGGAGGACAACACCTTCGACCTGACCACCTGGGAGGAGGTCCGCGATATGGCGCAGGGCAAGGGCGGCTTCGCGCGCACGAAGTGGTGCGGCAGTCTCGACTGCGAGCTTGCCATGAAGGAAAAGGCGGGCGTATCCTCGCGCTGTATGCCGCTCAAGCAGAGCGGCACAACCGGCAAGTGCCCCGTCTGCGGCAGGGAGTGCACGACAGATATTTACTGGGGCGTGGCGTACTGAAAAAGGCAAAACAGACGTGATCGTTGCGGTCACGTCTGCTTTTCCATATAATGTCTACTGAATAAACCGCTGTGCGGTTTATTCGCAGGGCGAAGCCCTGCAATTCGCCAAAATCGCTGGATTTTGGCGAATTCAGACATTGTTTCAATGCGTTTATCAGGAAAAGTATGCAATACTGTTCCTGAAGTGCAAGTTTTTTGAAGATTATGCTTCAAAAAACTTGCACTTGAACAAATCCGCGCGCCCTTGAACGCCTTGCTTTTCAAGGGCTTCGGATTTGTTCAGTACGCATTATATAAGCTCGAATTTTTTTCAGTCCTCGATCTGGCGCGCCAGATCCTGGCTGGACTTGTGATTTCCGGTTCGGTTTCGATTCATGGTTCCGATCTTGCCGCAATGCGCCACAGCAAAGGCGGCGGCAGTTTTCCCCGATTGCAAGGGAATGACGACGGGATTTTGCTCGCTTTCCACAAAGCTGTTATAGCTTCCGATCCGCCGTTTTTCCCGATACACGCAATCTGCACCCCCTCAAAGGTCGCTCTCCCGAGACATATCATAACGGTCGGTTCAACCTAAGATACACACAAAAGTAGGACTACAGCATGATCCCAATCTGTTTGCCGT
>CAMKFK010000029.1 GCA_946411835.1 uncultured Clostridia bacterium | reverse complement strand
AATCCTATCCTCTTGGATGCGTTCATAATTTTGTAACTCATTCAATTACCGTGATTTTTCTCTGCCTATGCATGAATGCAGGCGCAAGCTGTACGCTCCCGCTCAATGGGGCTTGCATTTTGCCCCGCATATGCTACAATGAGCTTGCAGCTTTACCGCCATCTCATGAAGGAGGTCCTGAATGAAGGACAACGAACGCCCCATCGGCATACTGGATTCCGGCATAGGCGGGCTGACCGTCGTGCGCAGGATGCAGTCTCTGCTGCCCGGTGAGGACATCATCTACTTCGGCGACAGCGCCAACGTCCCCTACGGCAACCGCACGGAGGACGAAATCCTTGCACTGACGAGGAAAATGATCCACTTTCTCGCGGGCAGGCAGGTCAAGTGCATCGCCATCGCCTGCAACACGATTTCCACACTCATCCAGCGGCTTCGCGCCGAGGCGCCCTGCCCGCTCATCAACATCATCGACGCAGGCTCAAGCTGCATCGCGGAACAAAAGCTGCCGCAGGTGGGGCTCATCGCCACCGAGTTTACGGTTAAAATGGGCGCCTACGACGCCAAAATCCACAGTCGCGCCCCCCAATGCGAGGTGTTTGCCAAGGGGTCGCCCCGCCTCGCCGCACTGATCGACAAGGGCGATTTTGACGATGACGCCATCAATGCGGAGATACGCGAGCAGGTGGGCGCCATCCTGAATCGCGCGCCGGTGGAGCATCTGCTGCTGGCCTGCACGCATTTCCCCCTCGTGGAGGACAACTTCCGCGCCTGCTATCCTCAACTGAAGCTCATTGATCCCGCCGATCAGGAGGCGGCTTATATGGACCGTCTGCTCACAGAGCACCATTGGCACAACGCGCAGGAGCGCGGCACATTCTCGATCTATACCACGGGCGACCCCGCCGTGTACGCCCGCGTCGCCGCCCGCCTGGGACTGCGCAGGCCGGAGGTCTGCGAGCACGCGGCGTTGTAGAACTGCGCAAAAAAGAGCAGCCTCACGGCTGCTCAAATCGTCGACAAAGGCTTCGCCTTTGCCGACGAGAGGGTTTCGCTTCGCTACTCGCACGCTTTCGCCGCGTTCGCGGCGAAAGCGTGCGAACGCTACGCGCAAGGTGTTTTTCTGACGCGCATGTCGTCAGAAAAAGGGATTTTCTAGGTTCCTTTCGCGCCTGCGGGCGCGAAATTTTGCGGGGCTTTTGCCGACAATTTGAGAGCAGCCTCACGGCTGCTCTTTTTTTGGTTCGCTCTCCGGCGGCTCCGTCCACGGTTCCATCGTCGCCACCAGGCGGTGGATGGGAATACCCAGCTCGTGGAACTTCGCCTCGTAGTCGGTCATCACGCCTTGCGGACCGTCGGCGTGGAGATCGTCTGTCACCTCGCTGAGCGAAAAGCCGAAGCGCGGAAGCTCCTCGACCGAAAAAGCGAAGAGCCTGGCGTTGTCGCTCTTGAAGTGGATCTGCCCCTCCGGCGCCAGCACCCGGCGATACAGGCGCAGAAAGTTCCCGTGCGTCAGGCGGCGCTTCGCCTGATTGCTCTTCGGCCACGGGTCGCAGAAATTGATGTAGATGCGATCCACCTCGCCGGGCGCGAAGAACTCCGGCAGCCGATTCACATCGGCGTCCACAAAGAAAACGTTGCGCAGCCCCTCCCGCGCGGCGCGCTCCATGGCGACGACCATCGCGTCCGCCACCCGTTCTACGGCGATGAACAGCACATCCGGCTCCGCCTTCGCGGTTTCGACGGTGAAGCGCCCCTTGCCGCAGCCCAGCTCCACGCGCAGCTCCCGCGCAGCAGGCATCAGCGCGCGCCACTGCCCCCTGCGGTCGCAGGGGTCTTTGATCCGGTACGCCTCACAGCGCTCCATTCTCGGTATTAGGTTTTTCTTCTTTCGCATTCTCATAGGCGCTATTGTAGCCGAAAAGCGGACAATGCGCAAGGGGGAAAAGCAATTCTTCACAAAAAAGCGCTTCCCGCGCTTTCTGCCCTTGCAAAAGCATACGCGCTCATTTATAATGGGGACACTATGATTGAAGGAGGGATTTCCCATGTCTTTCGTTCAGTACGAGCCCAAGGGCGACGTCGCTTATCTGGTCGTCAATCGCCCCGAGGCGCTCAACGCGCTCAACGCGCAGGTGCTCGCCGATTTGGACGCGGCGCTGGACGCGGTCGATCTTGAGCTGATCCGCTGCCTCATCGTGCGCGGCGCGGGCGAGAAGTCTTTTGTCGCGGGCGCGGATATCGCGCAGATGAAGGGTCTTGACCCGGCGCAGGGCGAGGCCTTCGGCAAGCAGGGCAACGACGTTTTTCTCAAGCTGGAGCGTTTCCCGATCCCCGTCATCGCGGCGGTGGGCGGCTATGCTCTGGGCGGCGGCTGTGAGCTCGCCATGGCGTGCGACTTCCGCATTTGCTCCGACACGGCGGTCTTCGGTCAGCCGGAGGTCGGTTTGGGCATCACCCCGGGCTTCGGCGGCACGCAGCGCCTGGCGCGGCTCGTCGGTCCCGGCATGGCGAAGCAGATGATATACACCGCCCGCAACATCAAGGCAGACGAGGCGCTGCGCATTGGTCTGGTGAACGCGGTCTACCCCGCCGCCGAGCTGTACGCAGCGGCGGAGAAACTGGCGGCGCAGATCGCGGCAAACGCGCCGATTGCGGTGCGCGCCTGCAAGCGGGCAATCAACGCGGGCTACGATCTGCCCATTGAGGACGCGGTCGTCTGCGAGGAGAAGGCGTTCGGTTCCTGCTTCCGGACCGCCGACCAGCAGGAGGGTATGGGCGCGTTTCTGGAGAAGCGCAAGCACGAGCCCTTTACAAACCACTGAAGCAAAAACCCATTCAAATATTTTTTACAGGAGGAACACAACAATGAAAGTAGCAGTTTTCGGCGCCGGCACCATGGGCAGCGGCATCGCGCAGGTTTTCGCGGCAAAGGGGCACACCGCCCTCATGTACGCCTCCTCCGTCGCGTCCGCCCAGCGTCACAAGGACAAGCTGGACGCTTCCCTCCAGAAGCGCGTGGACAAGGGCCGTATGGATCAGGCCGCCAAGGACGCCATTATGGCCAACATCCTCGTCGAGGAGAAGGCTGCGGCTGCCGACGCCGATCTCGTCATCGAGTGTGTCGCGGAGAAGATGTCCGTCAAGCGTGAGCTGCTCACCGAGCTGGACGAAATGTGCAAGGAGAGCGCCGTCTTCGCCACCAACACCTCTTCCCTCTCCGTGACGGAGGTGGGCCTCGGCCTGAAGCACCCTGTCATCGGCATGCACTTCTTCAACCCCGTGCCCAGCATGAAGCTGATCGAGGTCATTCGCGGCGCGAACACCACACAGGAGACCTTCGACTTCGTCTACAACCTCTCCAAGGAAATCGGCAAGGACCCTGTCGAGGTTGCGGAGGCTCCCGGCTTCGTCGTCAACAAGGTCCTAATCCCGATGATTAACGAGGCCATCGGTCTCGTCGAGACCGGCGTCGCCTCCGTCGAGGATGTCGACAAGGCGATGAAGCTCGGCGCGAACCACCCCATGGGTCCGCTGGAGCTCGGCGACTTCATCGGTCTGGACGTCTGCCTCGCCATCATGAACGTCCTGCTCGAAGAGACCGGCGATCCCAAGTACCGTCCCGCCCTCCTGCTCAAGAAGATGGTGCGCGGCGGTCAGCTCGGCCGCAAGTCCGGCAAGGGCTTCTACGACTACAGCAAGTAATTCGATCCACGCGGCAAAAAAAGAACGCTTCTTCGGAAGCGTTCTTTTTTCAGAGTGTCAAAAAAGTGGCAAAGCCACTTTTTTGAGAAGGCTTCGCTCCGCTACTCGCACGATTTGTCCTCGTCTCGCGGACAAATCGAACGAACGCTCCGCGCAAGGTGTTTTTTCTGACGCGCATGTCGTCAGAAAAAGGGGTTTTCGGTTCATTTCGCGCCTGCGGGCGCGAAATTTTGCGGGGCTTGGTCTACAGTCCACGCAATAAAAAAGAACGCTTCTTCGGAAGCGTTCTTTTTTATTGCGTGGTCAGCCCGTGTAGGACCGGCTGCTTTCAATGTAGATGCCGCGCGCGCCGCTCCAGCCGACGTTGAAGCCCAGCGCCTTGCCTATGTCGCGCAGCTTGAAGTAGGTGTAGCCGCCGCCCGCGTCGTCGGTCAGGACGATGCCCTGCAGGTCGACCGCCGCGCCGTTGATGCGGATGACGGCGGTGTTGTTCCGATAGACGCGGTCGCCGGAGAACGGCGTCGTCATCTCGCTGCCGTTGGGAACGTAGGCGGTCCTTGCCGCGATGTTCACCGCACCGTCCCAGTTGACGTTGAACTGCGCCGCCGTTCCGTTCATCAGGCTGGCGAGGTCGCGCAGCTTGACGTAATTCGTCTCATAGCCCCGCGCGTCCTTGAGCGCGTAGGCGGGCAGGGTGACGGACCTGCCGTCCAGCTCGACGGTCTGCGAGCGCGCATAGGCGGTGCCCCTGTCGGGCGTTCCCGCAACGTTCAGCGTGAAGGTCTCGACGCCCGCCAGCGCGCCGTTCGCGTAATAGGAGCGCACCGTGATGGGCACCGTCTGCCCCCGGAAGGCCGAGAAGTCCACCGTGACCTCATAGGGCGCGGTCTTGCTTTCCGCGAGCTTGACGCCGTTGCTCTCGTACACCACGGACGCGATGGGCTCGACGCCCTTGACATAGCTGCACAGGGTCGCGGGACCGTCCACAATGTCCGAGCCGGAGCCGAGCTTCCCGTAATAGACCGGGGCGGCGGGCGCGTCGACGGCAGAGACCATGCTGGGGTTGTTCCGCACCGCCTGACGATAGGCGTCCAGCACCGTCTGGTTGGAGGTGATGGCGCTGTAGGCGTCGTTTCCCACGACGTCGTTGGTGTCGAACCAGACGATGAACTTGACATTCGGATAGCGGATGGGCAGATAGCGGAACAAATCCTCCAGCTGTTCGGCGGCGAAATCGCTCAGATCGCTCCCGTCCGCCGCCGCGAGGCAGACCGCGCCCTCCGATATCATGATGGGCTTGCGGTCGCCGTACAGCTCATAGATCGGCTCCATCAGGTCGATCCACCGGCGGTTCTCCACGCCGTTGCCCAGCGGGTTCAGCTCCGGACGGTAGGACATATAGAGCGAAACGCCCACGATGTCCACATACTCGTCGCCGGGATAATAGTCCGCGATGTTGTACGAGGGGTAGAAGTTCGGCGACCACACCATCGCCGCCGTGGGCGCATCGGTGTGGAACACGCCGGCGACGGTGCGGAACGCGCATATGTACTTTGCCGTATCCGTCGTGTACCAGCTGTTCCCGCCGGAGGGATCGTTCATCTCGCCGGCAAAGCGGATGTAGAACTGTACGCCGCTTTCCGCGACGTCCTTCGCCAGCCGGCGCAGGTAAGCGTCGTCCCTCACGGCGTCCAGACCGCCGTTGGGCTGCAGGGCAAGCTCGATGGCAAAGCCCTTGGTGCGCGCGGCGCTGACGTGGCTCTCGTAGCTTGAGAGCGGCATACCGTAGTCCAGATAGAGCAGAAAGATGCCCGTGTCCACGCCGGTGACGGACGGATACTCGTCCCAGTAGCGCTTCGCGCCGTAGGCGTCGTGAACGTTTCCGTCCCCCTCGGCGTAAGCGCCCATGACAATGCCGTTGACCGGCTCGCCGGAGACGCCGAAATACGTCCCGCTGCCCTGCGTTGGGTCGCTGGTCTTGAGGTACAGCTGCGAAACAGACGACAGCGCGGCGGCGTTGCGCTCATAGCCGATCTGCTCCTCGATCTTGCCCGGCTCGTTCGGGTGAGCGGCGATGTACGCCTCGCACCTGCGCGCCGCCGCGCTCCACGCGGCGGACGCCATCCCGTATTCGGCCGCCGCGCCGTAGCACTCGGCGATCTGGCGATAGGCGTTGATCTCATTGGCGTCGTTGCCCGGTTCGCTGTGTGCGGCAAAATATTTCAGCGCCGCAGCATAGGAATTGACGGCGCCGGAATAGTTGCCCGCGCCCTGCTTGGCAGCGCCGTCGCTGTAATAGCGCCAGACGCTCGATCGGTCAGCAATCGGCGCGGAGGCGACCACCTGCCCCAGTCTTTCGGCAAAGCCGCCCGCCGCAAACGCGGTGGCGGAGAAAAGCACCAGCAGCGTCAGCAGCAGCGCCGCGCCAAACAACATCCGACCGTTTTTTCTCATCTCTGTCTCTCTCCGTTCTCTCAGTTCTTCCGCCCGGTGGCGGCTCGGGTTCTGCACATTTGCGTATCTTTTTATATATTATATCATGCAATATGGCTGACCGCAAGGCGTATAATTCGATACAAAAAATAACGTGCCTTCCCCGCGCCGTTTCGTGCAATACAGCTAAACAATCATGTACCCGCCGCGCACCAGCAGCTTGACTGTCGCCGACGCCGCCTTGACGCCGCGATCCTCAACGGTCATCAGGTAGAGGTGGTTCACAGCGAGCGCATCCCCGCCGTTGATCGTTGTGCCGCCGGTTTCGTCCACCAAGCCGGGCGCGGACGCGGCGACACAGGTCGCCTTGCCGACGCGAAGCATGACCTCACAGCCGATCCCGCCGGAAAGCGTCTGCCCCTCGCTGAGGGTGACGACGGTGAAGGTCTCCGCCGTGCCGGAGGCGCCGCCGCCCACCGCGCCGCCGTACTGCTCGGCAAGTCTCTTCGTGTCGGCGGAGACCTGCGCGTTCAGCTTGTCCGAGAGGGTCTTGTCCCGCGCGTCCAGCTTTTCGTCCACCTTGCCCAGCAGCTGCGCCAGAAAGGTGTCGTTCAGGTAGCTCAGCGTGACTAAGGGGTCGCTCTGCGTTCCGGCGGCGCCGGACGCCGCCAGGACCCCCACGACCAGCAGCGTATAGCTCGCGAGCAACAACCCCGCAAGACGGACCACCCAGTGATTTCTTTTCATATCTGTATCCAACCCTTTCTTCGGGGGAGCCTCCGCTCCCCCGCGTTATCTTTATACCAGTTGTGTATGCTGCAAGCCGAAGCTCACCGCAATGGCGGCGTCCACCTTTCCCATCAGCTCGCCGCTGACGCGCCCCATATGCTCGTGCAGCCGCCGCTTGTCAAGCGTTCGGATCTGCTCGAGCAGCACCACCGAGTCGCGCGGCAGGCCGCAGTCCGGCGCGGCAAGGGTGATGTGTGTCGGCAGGTGCGCCTTGTTCGTCTGCGATGTGATGGCGGCGGCAATGACGGTGGGACTGTATCGGTTGCCGGTGTCGTTCTGCACAATCAGCACCGGACGGACGCCTCCCTGTTCGCTCCCGACCACGGGAGAGAGATCGGCGTAATAGATGTCGCCTCGTTTTACGTTGGTATCCACGCTGTTCACACTCCGAGCGGAAGAAGTCCTTCGCATGGAAGGCTGTCTTCATTCTCCCTCATGCGGGCGGATAATATACCTGCCCGGAACAGTCTATGCGGAACGTCAGGCTTTTGATTCAACGTAATGCCGCGGCACGCGCCTGGACACGGCGCAGAGCAGCTCATACGAGATCGTGCCGCATTGACGCGCCAGCGTTTCACAGCGCACGTTTTCGCCAAAAATCTCCACCTCGTCGCCGATTTTGAGCTGCGGCTGGTCGGTGGCGTCAATCATGCACATGTCCATGCAGATGCGCCCGACCTGCCGCGCCATGCCGTAGGGCGTTTTGACGGTCAGCTTGTTCGACAGCGCGCGGTGCAGCCCGTCCGCATAGCCGACGGAGAGCACAGCAATGCGCGAGGGTTTGTCGGTGAAATATGTCCGTCCGTAGCTGATGGAGGCGCCGGCGCCAAAGTCGCGCACGGCGGCGACGGTGGATTTAAAGCGCATGACGGGCTTCATGCCCATGCGCTCCGCCAGCTCGCCCGTCCCGTAGAGGATGATGCCGCAGCGCACCATGTCCGCCGCCCACTCGGGATAGGAGGCGATGCCGCCCGCGTTGCAGCAGTGCCTGACGCGGAAACGGAACCCGCCGCGCTCCACGGCGTCGATCATGCGGAGGAACCGCTCGTGCTGGAGCCTTGTGAAGGCGACGCACTCCGGCGCGTCCTCGTCGGATACGGCGAAATGGGTGAACACGCCCTCAACGTCGAGGTGCGGCAGCGCGAGCACCGCGCGGACGTCGCGGAGACTGGCGTCAAAGTGCGTGTCGTCACAGGGGAAGCCGAGCCGTCCCATCCCGGTGTCCAGCTTGATGTGCACCTTCATCGGCTGTCCGGCGCGCGCCGCCGCCGCGTCGCAGTCGCGCGCGGCGGAGAGGCTTGTCACCGCCTGCGTCATGCCGATGCGGACGGCGCGCTCGCCCTGCTCCGCCGGGGTGTAGCCCAGCATGAGGATCGGCAGCGTCACGCCGCCGTCGCGCAGCTCCGCCGCCTCGTCGATGTTCGACACGGCGAGGTAGTCCGCGCCCAGCTCCTCCAGCTTGCGCGCCACCGGCGCCGCACCGTGCCCGTAGGCGTCCGCCTTGACCACGCCGAGCAGCCTCACGCCTTCGCCGACCTGCCGCCGGATGACCGCGAGGTTGTGCGCCAGATTGTCAAGGTCGATCTCCGCCCAGGTCCGTCTGAGTGGCGTCTCCATCGCTTTCATCTCTCTTCCGTGTTCAGGATGGTTCTATTGTACCACGAAAGGAGAAGTCCGTAAACCGCAATTCCGCCAAAATTTCGCCGTTCTTTTCAAGCTCCGCGCGCAGCGGCGCATTCGTCTCGTCAAACCAGACGGCGACGCGAAGCGGCGTTCCTCCCTGCTCCGTCTCGAAGCAGAGGCGCAGGGCGTCCCCCTCTGCGCCGCGCTCGACGAGCCAACCCGAGGCGACGGCGCGCAGGACGATATCCGCCGCGTTGACCGCGCTGACGTTTTCGTCGGCGCTGCCCGCGTCAAGGATCATGTCGTCGTAGCGCAGGGCAAGCGCGTCGCCCGTCACGGTGACGCCGACGCCCGCGAGCGCCTCCGGCTCGACGACGGTCAGCTGCGTCTCGTCGCCGTCGCGTTCGAGGTCGAGCGTGCAGCGCAGCGTCTCGTCCGGTCGCGCGACGGCGACCTCCACGCGAGCGGCGCAGCCCGCCATGGCGGCGTAACTGCGCTGAATGTCCGCCGCCCGATCGTTGTCCTCCCGCGCGGCGCAGCCCGCCAGCAGCAGCGCCGCCATGAGCGGCAGCAGATATCGTTTCATGTGCACTCCCCCTTGCGCTGTCAGCCTATGCGGCGAGGAGGAAAAAAATCTCTTGTGCACAATCCAAATTTGTGGTATGATACGACGGAAAAAAGAACGGGAGGTATCCGTCATGATTTTGCAGGAATCCGGGGAAATGTATTTGGAGACGATCCTTGTGCTCTCCCAGAGAAGCAGGTATGTCCGCGCCATCGACGTGGGCGAGGAGATGGGCTTCTCCCGTCCCAGCGTCAGCCGCGCCGTGCACCTGCTCGCCGACGGCGGCTACCTCAACATCGACGAAGCGGGCGGGCTTTCTCTGACCGACAGCGGGCGCAGCATCGCGGAAAAAATTTACGAGCGCCACACGGTGCTCTCCCGCTGGCTCATCTCCCTCGGTGTCAGCGAGGCGACCGCCGTGGACGACGCCTGCAAGATCGAGCACGACATCAGCGACGAATCCTTCGCCGCCATCAAGCGGCACATTCAACAATGAAGAATCACCCGAAAGCGACGCTTTCGGGTGATTCTAATTAATCGGATATGGTCGGCTTCGCGTCGGGCGGGATGGGACAGACGTAGCCCTCCGCCGTACGGCGGAGGAACTCCTCCCGCGCGGCGGCAAGCAGACTCGGGTCGTCGAATAGATCGATCACGCTCGCACAGAGCACCTTGCCCGCGTGGAGCGCCGCCTTGTGTCCGATGCTCGTCGCCCCGCAGGAGACGTTCTGCCAGCTGTGACCCGGGCAGCCGTTCGGCCACGCCGCGACGTGGCACCGCGCCGTGGGCGTCAGCCAGCTCACGTCGCCGACGTCGGTGGAGCCGGGGTTAAATGCGTCGCCTGTGTAGCGCGGGAGCAGAAAATCGTTCATCGCGTGGCCGCTCTCGCGCCGCAGTCTCTGCACCTCGGCGGCGTAGGCGGCGTCGGCGGCGGAGCCGACGCCGGGAGCGGCGTCGTTGCCCGCGTAGGTCTCGCGCACGGCGGCGGCGAACGCCAGCTCCTCCTCGCTGTACTGCGGCACGCCGAGGGCGGCAAAGTTGCGGTAGAGCACATCCTCCAGCACGCGGTTGCTCACCGTGTCCGCCGTGCCGTCAATGAACTTGCGCTCGTAGCGCGTCTCGGTCATCAGCGCCGCGCCGTCCGCGATCCTGTCCACGCGCGCTTGCAGCGCCAGCGCGTCGCGGACGCGGTTGCTGCGCGTCATATAGAGCACCCGCGCCATCGGCTGCACGACGTTCGCGCTGCGCCCGCCCGCGTCCGTGATGGCATAGTGGATGCGCGCGCGGGAGGGCATGTGCTCGCGCAGAAACTGCACGCCGATGTTCATCAGCTCCACCGCGTCCAGCGCGCTGCGCCCCAGCTCCGGCGCGCCGGCGGCATGGGAGGCGACCCCCCGGAAGGTGTACTGCACCTGGATCGTCGAGTTGCAGGTGCCGGTCACGACCTCGTTGCAATCCTCCGGGTGCCACGTCAGCGCGGCGTCCAGCGTCTTCCACAGCCCATCGCGCGCCATGAACGCCTTCGCCGCGCCGCCCTCCTCACCGGGGCAGCCGAAGAGCACGACCGTGCCGGGCTTGCCCGTCTCCTCCAGCCAGCGCTTCACGCCCAGCGCCGCCGCGAGCGCGCCCGCGCCGAGCAGGTTGTGTCCGCAGCCGTGCCCCGCGCCGACTCCGATGAGCGGCTTACACTCCGTCGCCCCACCCCGCTGGGACAGCCCGGAAAGCGCGTCGTACTCGGCGAGGATGCCGACGGTCGGCGCGAGCGCGCCGAAGCGCGCCGCGAATGCGGTCGGTATGCCGCACACGCCGCGCTCCACCGCGAAGCCCTCCCGCTCCAGCACGCGGCAATAGAGCGCGGCGGACTTTGTCTCCTGCAGGGACAGCTCCGCATAGTCCCAAATCTTGTCCGCCACCTCGCAGATCAGGTCACGTTTCTCCTCAATATGCGATAAGGCGTTCTGCTTTCCCATATCCATAATCCCCCCTTACCAAAAAAAGCGGCTGCGCCGCTCTTTTTGGTTTATAGAACCTTGCTCAGAAAATCCTTCAGTCTCGGGTGCTGCGGATGCTCGAACAGCTCGCGCGGGGCGTTCTCCTCCAGCAGCCGCCCGTCCGCCATAAACAGCACGCGGTTGCCAACCTCGCGGGCGAAGCCCATCTCGTGCGTGACGACCACCATCGTCATGCCCGAGTGCGCCAGCTCCTTCATCACGTCCAGTACCTCGCCCACCATTTCAGGGTCGAGGGCGCTGGTCGGCTCGTCAAAGAGCATGACCTCCGGCTCCATCATCAGCGCGCGCACAATGGCGATGCGCTGTTTCTGCCCGCCGGAGAGCTGGATCGGATATGCGTCCGCGCGGTCGGCAAGCCCCACGCGCTCGAGCAGCGTGTACGCCTTCTCCTCCGCCTGCGCGACCGGCATATGCCGCACCTGAACCGGCGCGAGCGTCATGTTCTGCATGATGGTCTTGTGCGGGAAGAGGTTGAAGTGCTGGAACACCATGCCCATCTTCTGACGATGCCGGTCGATGTCGAGCTTGACGAGCTTGCCGTTCGCGTCGGGCACCTTCTTCTTGGTGATGTCCACACCGTCGAAAATGATGCTGCCGCCCGTCGGCTCCTCCATCAGGTTCAGCGAGCGCAGGAACGTGGACTTGCCGGAGCCGGACGGTCCGATGACCACCGCCACGTCGCCCCGGTTGACGTCTGCGGTGATCCCGTCAAGCGCCTTGATTGCGCCTTTGTTGTAATACTTTTTGAGGTCCCTGACCTCGATCAGCTTATCTGCGGTCGCCACGGCTCATCCTCCTCTCAAAGGCTGCGATGATCTTGCTCGTCGGGAAGCAGAGGCAGAAGTAGATCGCCGTCGCCACCAGCAGAGGCTCGATGATGATAAACGTCGCGCCGCGCACCGCGTTGACCGCCGACATGATGTCCTGCACGCCGATGGTGTAGGTGATGGCGGACTCCTTGATGATAACGACAAACTCGTTGGCGATGGCGGGCAGAATGTTCTTGATCGCCTGCGGCAGGATGATGAAGCGCATGGTCTGGAACTGCGTCATGCCCAGCGAGCGGGACGCCTCGGTCTGTCCGCCGTCGATGGACTGGATGCCGGAGCGGATGATCTCGCAGAGATACGCGCCCGAGTTCATGCCCAGCGCAACCACGCCGGGGAAAAAGCGCTCGAACTTGACGAAGCCGAGAAAGGTCAGCTTCGGCAGCGTCACCAGCGCGCCGAACACGCCGTAATAGATGATGAACACCTGCACCAGCACCGGCGTGGAGCGCAGAATCTCAACGTAGGCCGTGGCGAGAAACGCGAGGGGGTTGAAGCGGCTGACCGCCAGCAGCACCCCGCCGTCACGCAGCTTGCCCTCCCGATCCACGCCGAGGAACGCGAGGGGGCATACCCTGGACAGGCGCATCGTCGCCAGCAGCAGCGCCAGCAGAAAGCCGATGACGACCGTGCAGAGCGACAGCATGACCGTCACGGCGGCGCCCTGCCAGAACAGCCTGGAATAATCGGAAATCTTCGCAAAATTAGCCGCCTGAATGAAATGTTCCATACAAACCCGCTCCTGTATGTTAGTCGGATTCCCCCCGCCGACGGGCGGGAGGAATCCGGTGACCGTGTCGCGCTGCGGCGGATCAGTCGAGCAGACCCTCGATGATCTCGCCGGACGCCAGCTCGTTCGCCTCGGCGACGAACCGGTCCATACTGCCGTCGGAAATCGCCTGCGCAATCGCCTCGTTCACGGCGTCGAGCAGCGCGGCGTGCCCTTGCTGACGCCCACGGCGGAGCCGGACACGTCATAAGGCACGTCCAGCACGATGGCGAGCTCGGGATAGTTGACGGCATAGCTCTGGGCGACGGCGGTTTCGATGTACGCGCCGTCCAGCTTGCCGGCAAGCAGCTCGGCGATGATGTCCGTCACCTTTGCCAGCTGGATGATTTCGGCGTCAGGGCTGTTCTCCTGCGCGAGATCGACCTGAATGGAGCCGGTCTGCGCGCCGATCTGGAAGTCGGCGGTGTTGGTCGCCTCGAGGCTGGGGAACTTGTCCTCGCTGCCCTTGACGGTGACGAAGGACTGGCCGCCCTGATAGTAGACGTCGGAGAAGTCCATGATGCTCTCGCGCTTGGGGTCGGGAGAGAGACCGGCAAGGCCGAGATCAACGTTCTTGGTCTGGAGCTCCATCAGAACGCCGTCAAAGTCGATGGGCACCATTTCAAGCTCGAGACCCAGATAGTCGGCGATGTAGCCGGCGAGCGCCACGTCGAACCCGGCGAGGCGGGGCGTTCCGTCCTCCACGGCGTAGAACTCATAGGGGGCAAAGTCCGGGGACGTGGCAACGGTCAGCTTGCCCTCGGTGACGGTGACGAGCGCCGCCTCGGCGGGCTCCGTCGGCTCCGTCGGCTCGATGAGAGCGGTCTCGGTGGGAGCGGGGGCGGTCTCCGCCGAGGCGGAGGCCTGGGCGCTTTCGCTCTTGCCGCCGCAGGCGGCGAGGGAAAGCGCCATCACGGCTGCCAGCAGCAGCGCAATCAGTTTTTTCATCGTTCGATCCTCCATTTTGCTGTGTCGCTTTCGCGTAAAGTATGACTGTATATTAATACAATTGTATATTCTCGTCAACCGTTACATTGCCCAAATCCGGAGAAAAAGCAGTTCGGCTTGTGTACGAACCGCAAGCCGAACTGTTGTTTTGATGAATAATTCACCGCAATATTCATTTCTCCGCCATGCGCGCCGTGCGCACGAGATAGCGCATTGCCTCCGCCGGATATTTGCCCACAGCGGTCTCGCCGGTGAGCATCAATCCCGACGCGCCGTCGAGCACGGCGTTGTAGACGTCCGACACCTCCGCGCGCGTGGGAACGGCGCGGCTTTCCATCGACCACAGGAGCTGCGTCGCCACGCAAAACGGCTTCCCCGCCTCACGGCAGCGGCGCGAAAGCTCCTTCTGCGCGCGGGGCAGCTCCCACAGGGGCATGGCGTTGCCAAGGTCGCCGCGCGCGATGCAGATCTCGTCCGCTGCGGCGAGGATGCCGTCCAGCTGCGACATGCCGCGCCGGTTCTCGATCTTCGCCAGGATGCGCACGGCAGACAGCCCCTCCCGGTCCAGCGCCCGGCGCACCGCGCGCACATCCTCCGCGTCGCGCACAAAGGGCTGGAGCACGTCGGTCACGCCGTACCGCTTCGCACGGCGCAGGTTGGCGCGGTCGGCGTCCGTCAGCGCAGGGGCGTCAATCTCGCGCCCGAGCACGGCAAGGCTCTTGCGGCTTTGCAGCGTCCCACCGCGCAGAACGGCGCAGCGAAGGGCGTCCCCGTTCGCCGAGACGACCTCGAGCAGAAACGCGCTGTCGTCCATCGCAATCCGGTCGCCGGGCTGCGCGGCGTCCACGACACTCTGCGGCACGGGGACGCCGCCCGCGCCCAGCGCGACCTCCCCGCCCTCCGCCAGCGCGACGGGCTTGTCCAGCGCGCCGACGCGAAGCTCCGGTCCCTGTAAATCGACGACGAGACGCGGCTTGACGCCCGCCTCCCTCGCCGCCGCGAAGAAGCGCTCCAGCAGCGGCGCGCAGGCGTCCAGCGTCGTATGGGACAGGTTGAGGCGTGCGGCGGTCATTCCGGCGGCGAACAGGTCGGCGAGCGTTGCGCGGTCAGCGCAGGACGCGCCGAGGGTCGCGTAAAAGTCCATCAGCTGAGAATGGCGGACAGGTTGCCAAGAATCGCCTTGGCGACGTCGGGGTTGTTCATCGAGTAGACGTGCACCGAACGGATGCCGTTGGCGAAGAGGTCGATGATCTGGTCTGTCGCGTAGGCGACGCCCGCCTGACGCATGGCGTCGGGCGTGTCGCCGAAGGTATCAAGTATGCGGCGGAAACGCTCGGGCAGGGTCGTGCCGGAGAGCTTGAGCGTGCGCTTCATCACCTTCGCGTTGCAGATGGGCATGATGCCCGGATGCACCGGCACAGTGATCCCCGCCTCGCGCAGCTTGTACATGTAGCTGTAGAACACGGGGTTGTCAAAGAACATCTGCGTGATGAGGAAGTCCATGCCAGCGTCCACCTTTTCCTTCAGGCGGCGGATATCCTCCTTTTGACTGGGGGCGTCGGGATGCGTGTCGGGATAGCAGGCGCCCGCGACGCAGAAGCCCGGGTCAAGCTCCTTGATGTCCCGCACCAGCTCAATGGCGTGATGGTAACTCTGCCGCTCCAGCACAAAGCCCTCGGGAATGTCGCCGCGCAGGGCGAGAATGTTCTCGACGCCTTTCTCCCTGAGCAGCGTCAGTTGGCTCCGGATGCGCTCCCGGCTGGACGTGATGCACGTCAGGTGCGCCATCATCGGCACGCCGCAGTTTTCCTGCAAATCGCGCGCGATCTCAGCGGTGTAGTCGCTCGTGCCGCCGCCCGCGCCGTAGGTCACGCTCATGAACGCGGGACCGAGCGCCGCGATCTGACGCGCCGCCTGCGTCACGCTCTCGCGCGTATCCTCGGTCTTGGGCGGGAACACCTCAAAGGAAACGGAATACTGCCTGGATTCGACGAGCTCGCTGATCTTCATGCCGCATATCCTCCTCTGAATCGAATTGTGGCCATTGTAGCACAGCGGACAGGGCGTGGCAAGCTATTTTGCCGCCCGCGCGCCGCCCATGGCGCGGCTGAGCCACTTGCCCCGGACGTAGTAGATGATGAACACAAGGGCGGTCACGCTCCACGTCACGGGATAGGAGACGCTGACGCCCGTGATCGTATGCCAGTGCGGAAAGACAAACAGCAGCCACAGCACGCGCAGGACGCACACGCCCATGAGGCTGACGACCGTCGGCGCGACGGCGTCGCCCACGCCGCGCAGCGTGTTGGAGAGTATCTCGATGAAGCACCACACGGCGTAGAACGGCGCGAAGTACCACATCAGCCGCCGCGCCTCGGCAATGACCGCCGCGTCGGAGGTGAAGATCAAAAGCCCCCAGCGGCTCAGGCTAAGCAGGGTGACGGAGACGCACACCGAAACGCCGATGTCCAGCGCCAGCCACTTGCGCACGCCCTCCTTCATGCGGTCGTACTTGCCCGCGCCGAAGCACTGGCCGACGAAGGTGCAGATGGCGATGCCGAAGGACTGGCTCGTCACCCAGTATATCCCGTCGAACTTGCCGATCGCCGTCCACGCCGCGACGACGGTGGTGCCGAAGTCGTTGATGGCGGACTGAATGAGGATGTTCGAGATCGAGTACATCGAGCCCTGTATCGCGGCGGGGACGCCGATGTAGAGGATGCGGCGCAGGGAGCGCGCCTCGACGCGCAGACGCCGCAGCTCCAGACGCTCCGGTCCCGCGCTGCGGCCGAACCGCAGCAGGATCAGCGCCGCGCCGACGAGCTGGGAAAACACCGTCGCCCACGCGACGCCGACGACGCCCATGCCCAGCTGCGCCACGAACAGCAGGTCGAGAACGATGTTCACGCAGCAGCAGACGGCGAGGTAGAGCAGCGGGCGGCGGGAGTCCCCCACCGCGCGCAGGATGCCGGAGGCGACGTTGAACAGCAGCAGCGGCGCCGCGCCGACGTAGTAGATGCGCAGATAGCGCGCCGAGAGGTCGAGAATGTCCTCCGGCGTCTTCACCAGGCGCAGCGACCACAGCGCCGACGCGCTGCCCAGCACCGTCACCGCCACGCCCGCGAGCAGGCAGAACGCGAGGATCGTATGCGCGGCGCGGCTGAGACGCTCGTCGTCCCGCGAGCCGAAGAACTGCGAGATGATGACGGTCGCGCCCGAGGCGAGCCCGGTGAACACGCCGATGACAAGGTTGATGATGACCGCCGGGCTGCCGCCCACCGCCGCCAGCGCCTCGTGTCCCACGACGCGCCCGACCACGATGGCGTCCACCGTGTTGTAGAGCTGCTGGAAGAGCATTCCCAGCAGGATCGGGAAAAAGAAACGCAGCAGCGACTTGAGAACGCTGCCCTCCGTCAGATCGTTGTTGTTCAAGGGAAACCTCCCATAAGGACGCTGAAATGACTGCGGCGGTCCCGCCGCAGTCATTCTTTCGGATAAACCGTATCAAACGAAACGGTCGCGGATCGCCTTGTACAGCTCCGCGTCGGCGGCCGCCTTGTAGGGCGCGACCCAGAACAGCCCGGCGATGCTCGCGGTGATCGCTGCCAGGAGATACCAGCCGATGAACGAAAGGTCGAAGACAAACGCCTCCCACTTGTGCCCGTCCATCATCTGACGGGACAGGGTGATCGCCTCCGTGCCGCTCATCTCGGGATGCTCCGCCTGAATGTAGGGGACGAGGCGGTAGGAGTAAATCTTGACAAAGCCGGGGATGATGAACAGCGCGAACCACAGTCCGAGAAACAGCGACCTGAGGAACAGCGTGAGGACGTTGTTCCACCACGCCGGGGCAAAGCCGCGCCCGATCTCCCCAAGCTCGGCAGGGCGGTCGCTGTTGCGGGTGAAGAAGTATTTGCAGCCGAGGTCAAGCGGCGCAATGACGAGCGCGGAAATCAGCCAGCCCGCCGTCGCGACGGCGGCGAAGGCGCCCGCAACCACCGCCAGCGCCGCGAGCGTCACGCCCCTGCCGAAGCGTCCCGCCAGTCCCCGGAACATGGCGAACAGCTCGCCGTTGTTCAACGAACCGTCATGGTCGGCGTCGTATTCGAGCACGTATTCAACCGCTTCGCTGTTGTTGACGGACTGCTCCACGCGGCTCTTGCCGCTGAAGCCGGTTCCGCCGATGATGACCGCCATAATCAGCGCCACAACGACGCAGCGCCAGTAGTTCGCCTGAAACGCTGATTTGGCTCTTGCCTTGAGTGTTTTTCTGTCCAACATGGGATCACAACCTTTCCGAAATACGCAAAAAATGCGGATGCTTTCAGCTGCCCTTCGTCTGGAGGGGCATATACGGGATGATTTGAGAAGCGAACTGATTGATCGGCATCGTTTGCAGCACGACGCGTCCCGGACCCGTGACGACCGTGTTGAACAGCCCCTCGCCGCCGAAGAGCACGTTTTTGACGCCCTTGACGCTCTGAACGTCCAGCGAGCAGGTGGCGTCCATCATGGCGAGATAGCCCGTGTCGATGACGATCTGCTGGCCGGGGGAAAGCTCATACTCCACATGCGAACCGTCGATCTCCAAAAACGCCGTGCCGCTGCCGGAGAGCTTCTGCATGATGAAGCCCTCGCCGCCGAAAAAGCCCGCCCCCAGCTTCTTCTGGAAGAAGACGGACAGCTCAACGCCCTTCTCGGCAGCGAGAAACGCGCTCTTCTGCACCACGACCTCGCGTCCCGGCGCAATCTCCACCGCGCGGATGGAACCGGGAAAGCTGGACGAAAACGCGATCATGCCCTGCCCGCGCGCGGTGTAGAGATTCTGGAACAGGCTCTCCCCGGAGAACAGCCTGCCGAACATCTTCCCCACTCCGCCGCCGGTGGTGTTCATCTCCATGTTCGGACTCATCCAGCTCATCGCGCCGGACTGCGTGACCATGGTTTCGCCGTCGTTCAGCGAACAGACCACGACGGGCAGGTTATCGCCCTTAATTTCGTACTTCACTGTAAAGCCCCTTTCATTTAAAGATCATATTTCGTGACAGAGAAGGTCGCCTTGCCATCGGCAAAAAACGCGATCTCCTCGGCTGTCAGATCGGTATAAAGCGTGGCGGACATGACCTGCTCGCCGTCGTTGACAAAGACCTCCGCGCTGTAGCGGTCGAGGATCAGGCGCAGCTTGAGCTTGCCGCCCTCGTGGCGCACCTTGGCGCGGCGCTGGTGGATGATGGCGCGCCGGGAGCCGGAGAACTTGCGGTCGATCTTGAGCACGGATTCGTGGGGGCGGAAGCTGACGCCGGTGTGGTACTCGCTGCTGCGGGCAAACCAAATCGCAAAGCGCGTGAAGTCGCCCGCCTCCAGCTCGATCTCCAGATCCACGGTCCGTCCCATCACGCCGGGCAGCGTGACCTCCCCGTTTTCCACCGTGACGGCGCGGTGCTCCACCCGGTCATGCCGCAGCGCGTCCAGCTCGCGGACCGGCGTCTGGTACAGGACGCCGTTCCTGACGTGCAGCTCGCGGGGCAGGCTCATCTGCCCGAACCACGCGACGGATTTGGTGCGCAGGTTGCAGGTGTCCCAGTTCTGCATCCAGCCGATCATCACGCGACGCCCGTCCGGGGTCAGCACGGTCTGCGGCGCATAGAAGTCGATGCCGTAGTCGGCGGCGTGATCGCTCTGCTCGGTGAAGCGTCCCGTCTGCGGGTCAAGCCTGCCGAGCAGATAGAACGCGCCGTTGCCGTTGTGATACTCGAAGCCCCTGGGCAGCATATCCTGCGCGCTGGCGAGCAGAACGTCCGTCCCGTCCAGCGTGAACAGATCGGGACACTCCCACATGGCGCCGATGCGTCCGCGATTCTCCGCCACGACGCCGACGTACTCCCAGCGCAGGCCATCGTCGCTCCGGTAAAGCAGCACCTGGCCTCCGCCCTCGGCTGCGAGGTTGACGGCGACCATGCGGTAGCTGCCGTCGCTCTCGCGCCACATTTTCGGGTCGCGGAAATGCTCGCGGCTGCCGCCAGCAGGCAGGTCGGCGGCGGTGAGCACGGGGTTCTTCGTGTACTTGCGGTAGTTCACCCCGTCGCCGACGGCGAGGTTCTGCGTCTGCACGTCGCGCAGCTCGCCGTTCTCCACCACCTCGTGCGCAACGCCGGTGTACATCAGCAGCTGCCGCCCGTCGCCAAGCTCGACCGCGCTGCCGGAGAAGCAGCCCGCATGGTCGTAGCTCACGTCCGGCGCCAGCGCGGCGGGCAGATATTCCCAGTGCAGCAGGTCGCGGCTGACCGCGTGCCCCCAGTGCATCGGCCCCCAGTGCGAATCATAGGGGTAGTATTGGTAAAACATATGATACTTGCCCTGATAATAGGAAAAACCATTAGGATCGTTCATCCAGCCCACGCGCGCGGACAGGTGGAACGCGGGACGGTCCGGCGGCGCAATCAATCGCTCGCGCTGTTCCTCATAGGCTCTGGCGTCTCGCAGCATTTGGCTCATCATCTTTGTTATCCCAGTCCTTTTCTGCAATGAATCTTTTCTATTATACTATATGAGGACAAGATACGTCAATTACTTTATCCCCATCTTCACGGCGACAGCATTTACTTTCTTAAGCCGACGTGATACTATGTCAACTCAAGGGGGGGGCGAGTTGACATGGAACAGCTAATTGAACGGCTGGGCGGGC
>CAMKFK010000028.1 GCA_946411835.1 uncultured Clostridia bacterium | reverse complement strand
CAAGAGCTGTCGCTACATCTTGTGTTATGCTGAGTTAACCCGATACGCATATTAAAAAAAGCGATTTATATTACTATATGTCCATTGCTTGTATTGTGGTTTTTTTCTTAAGTGTTTTGTGTATTGTGCGTATTAAAATGAAAGAATACAACATACCGATTCCGCAAAATCTAAGAGACTATGCCAAAGTAGAAATCACCTCCTAGGCGGCTCCCCTCATCGAGCCGCCTTTTTTCGTTTGCAGTTGACTTTTCCGCCCAACTTGTATAAAATGTTTGGGACATTTTACGGGAGGTATTCCTCATGGCTCTGGATATGACCTATTTTGAAGAGATGGAGAGCAAGATCCCGCACGGGAAGACCCGCACGCGGTTCGCGCCCTCCCCCACCGGCTATATGCACGTCGGCAACCTGCGCACCGCGCTCTACACCTACCTCATCGCCCGCCACGACCGCGGCACCTTCATCCTCCGCATCGAGGACACGGACCAGGGGCGGCTCGTCGAGGGCGCAACCGACGTCATCTACCGCACGATGCAGGAGTGCGGCCTGGAGCACGACGAGGGCCCCGATATCGGCGGCCCCGTCGCGCCCTACGTCCAGTCGGAGCGCCGCGACACCTACGGCAAGTACGCCGAGCTGCTCTGCGAGCGCGGCCACGCCTACTACTGCTTCTGCGAGAAGACCGAATCCGCCGAGGATACGGGCGAGTTTGACCGCGCGGACGACCCCTGCCGCGCCCTGACGCTCGACGAGGCGAAGCGCCGCATCGCCTCCGGCGCGCCCTACGTCGTGCGCCAGCGCATCCCCCGCGAGGGCACGACCACCTTCCGCGACGCCTCCTTCGGCGACGTGACCGTCGAGAACAAGACGCTCGACGACCAGGTGCTCTTGAAGCGCGACGGGATGCCCACCTACAACTTCGCCAACGTCATCGACGACCACCTCATGGGCATCACCCACGTCGTGCGCGGCAGCGAGTATCTGTCCTCCGCGCCGAAGTACAACCTGCTCTACGAGGCGTTCGGCTGGGAGGTACCGACCTATGTGCACTGCTCCCCCGTCATGCGCGACGCGCAGCACAAGATGTCCAAGCGCCACGGCGACCCCAGCTACGAGGACCTCAAGGCGCAGGGCTTCCTGACCCCCGCCGTTCTCAACTATGTGGCGCTGCTGGGCTGGTCGCCGCGCGGCGACAAGGCGGAGCAGGAGTTCTTCACGCTGCCGGAGCTGGTAGATTGCTTCGACCTCGCGGGCATTTCCAAGTCCCCCGCCATCTTCGACATCGAGAAGCTGACCTATTTCAACGCCAACTACATCCGCTCCCTCCCGCCGGAGGCGTTCGCCGCCGTCGCGGAGCCGTACATCCGCCAGTCCGTGAAGAACGAGGCGTATGACGCCGCCGAAATCGCGGCGCTGCTGCAGGCGCGCTGCGAGAAGCTGACCGACATCCCGGAGAAGGTGGACTTCTTCGACGCCCTGCCCGACTACGACGTATCGTTCTTCACCAACAAGAAGTCCAAGACCGACGCCGCCGTGTCCCTCGACATGCTGCAAAAGGTGCTGCCGAAGCTGGAGGCGCTCGACGACTGGACGAACGACGCAATCCACGACACGCTGACGTCCTTCGCGGCGGAGCTGGGCGTCAAAAACGCGACGCTGATGTGGCCGCTGCGCATCGCAGCGGCGGGCAAGCTCGTCACGCCGGGCGGGGCGGTGGAAATCTGCCGCATCCTCGGCAAGGACGAGACGCTCCGCCGCGTGAGGCTCGGCGTCGAAAAGCTCTCATGAACCGCGAGCGCCGGTTTTATATCCCCGCGCCGCTCCGGGAGACGATCCGCGTCACGGCGGTCGCGTTCGTCGTACTCACCTTCATCGGCTACGTGTTGCAGCGCGTGAAGCCGGAGACGGTCGTCCCCCTGCTCGACGCCCTCGCCTCGCTGGTGGAGGACAACGCGCTCGCCGAGGCGGACAGCGCAGCGCTGTTCGGCGCGATTCTGATGAACAACCTTTCGGCGCTGTTCTCCGCCATCCTGCTCGGCCTGATCCCGTTCATCCGGCTCCCGGCGATGGAGCTCGGCGTCAACGCCCTGCTGCTCGGCGCGATGGGCGCGTATTACCAACAGCGCGACCTGTCGCTCGCCGCCTACCTCGCGGGCACGCTGCCCCACGGAGTCACGGAGCTGACAGCGCTGGTGTTCGCCATCGCGGCGGGGCTGAACCTCTGCCGCGCGGTCAGCGACGCGCTGCTCCGGCGCGGCGAAAAGGGCGCGATCCCGCGCGCGTTTGCCGACGCGATGCTGCTCTACGCGCGCTTCATCGTCCCGCTGCTGCTCGTCTCGGCGCTCATCGAGTCGTTCGTCACGCCGACGCTGCTGGCGGCGTTCCTGTGACGCAATTCTTTCCGCTCCATCTTGCAAAACAGCGCAAGATGTGGTACAGTAACCATGTTCTGCATATCCTTTGATTTTATTTTGAAAAGGAGACGATTCCCATGTACAATTCCACGATTGAGAAGGTCATCGGCCGCGAAATCATTGACTCGCGCGGCAACCCCACCGTCGAGGCGGACGTCCTGCTCGACACCGGCGTCACCGGAACGGGCGCGGCGCCCAGCGGCGCTTCCACCGGCGAGTTCGAGGCGCTTGAGCTGCGAGACGGCGACAAGAAGCGCTTCGGCGGCAAGGGCGTGACCAAGGCGGTCGAAAACATCAACACCACCCTCTGCGAGGCGCTGGACGGCGTGGACGCTTACAACATCTACGCCATCGACAAGGCGATGCTCGCCGCCGACGGGACGGACGACAAGTCCAAGCTCGGCGCGAACGCCATCCTCGCCACGTCCATCGCCTGCGCGCGCGCGGCGGCGAACGACCTGGAAATCCCCCTGTACCGCTATCTCGGCGGCCAGAACGCCAACACCCTCCCCGTCCCCATGATGAACATCCTCAACGGCGGCGCCCACGCGGACAGCAGCGTCGACACGCAGGAGTTCATGATTATGCCCGTCGGCGCGCCCTCCTTTAAGGAAGGTCTGCGCTGGTGCGCCGAGGTGTTCCAGACCCTCAAGGGGCTCATCAAGGAGATGAAGGACGTCACCGCCGTCGGCGACGAGGGCGGCTTCGCCCCCAACAGTCTCAGCGGCGACGAGGCCGCCATCGAGCTGATCCTCAAGGCGATCGAGAAGGCGGGCTACAAGCCGTACGAGGACTTCGTCCTCGCCATGGACGCCGCCGCCTCCGAGTGGAAGAGCCCCAAGGGCAAGGGCTTCTATCACCAGCCCAAGAGCGGCAAGGACTTCACCAGCGACGAGCTGATCGCCCACTGGGCCAGCCTGATCGAGAAGTATCCCGTCCGCTCCATCGAGGACGGGCTGGACGAGGAGGACTGGGAAGGCTGGCAGAAGCTCACCGCGCAGCTCGGCGGCAAGTGCCAGCTCGTCGGCGACGATTTGTTCGTCACCAACGTCAAGCGCCTTGCCAAGGGCATCGAGCTGGGCGCGGGCAACTCCATCCTCATCAAGCTCAACCAGATCGGCTCCGTCTCCGAGACGCTCGACGCCATCAAGATGGCGCACAAGGCGCACTACACCGCCATCGTGTCCCACCGCTCCGGCGAGACCGAGGACACCACCATTGCCGACCTTGCCGTCGCGCTGAACGCGGGTCAGATCAAGACCGGCGCCCCCAGCCGCAGCGAGCGCGTGGCGAAGTACAACCGTCTCCTCCGCATCGAGGAGGAGCTGGGCGACGCCGCCGTCTACGCCGGCAAGAACGCATTTAACATCAAGCTGTAAATCACGCGACAAAAAAATGGGGCAGCTTTCGCTGCCTCATTTTTTGTCTTTCCGGCGAAACCAGCCGAACGGCTTGTCTCTGGAAGCGGACAGCTTGTCCAACTCACTGTGCGCCCTCCGCGCCCGGTCGCTGAAATGGGGGTACTTGTCCCACAGCCGCGCCGCCTCCTCGAACAGGGGCTTCGCCTCGTCCTTGCGGGAGGCATCTTTCAGGAGCAGCAAGCCGTAGTTGAAGCAGGTCCCGGCGACGTACGGCTCATACGCGGCGGGGTTCGTCTCCACCAGTCGGCGGTATGCGTCCAGCGCCTCGCGGAAATACTTTTCCGCTTTCTCCTGCTGATTTGTTTGTGCGTACAGAATCGCCAGATTGTTGCAGGTCGTCGCGACGTACGGCTCGTACGCGGCGGGGTTCGTCTCCGCCAGTCGGCGGTACAACTCCAGCGCCGCCCGGTAGAGAGGTTCCGCCTCTCGCATCCGATTCCAGACGCGATACAATTCCCCCAGATTGTTGCAGGTCCCGGCAACGTACGGCTCGTACGTGGCGGGGTTCGTCTCCGCCAGTCGGCGGTATGCGTCCAGCGCCTCCCGGTACTGCTCCTCCGCCTCGGCCATGCGGTTGGTGCTGTAGCACAAAGCCGCCAGATTGTTGCAGGTCATCGCAACGTCCGGCTCGTACGCGGCGGGGTTCGTCTCCGCCAGTCGGCGGTAAATCGCCAGCGCCTCCCGGTACTGCTCCTCCGCCTCGGCCATGCGGTTGGTGCTGTAGCACAAAGCCGCCAGATTGTTGCAGGTCATCGCAACGTCCGGCTCGTACGCGGCGGGGTTCGTCTCCGCCAGTCGGCGGCGGATCGTCAGCGCCTCGCGGTACTGCTCCTCCGCCTCCTGCATCTGGTTGTTTTTGCACAGCAGATTGCCCAGCAGATTTTCCAGCGCCGCCTGATTCTCCTCCGGCGCGCGCTCCTGCCGCTCATAATCCAGCAGCCAGCGCGCCGCTTCGATGGCGGGCGGGTAGTCGTTCTGTTTCCACAGGAAGCTCGCATAGTCGTACAGCACATAGACGCTGACGCGGTGCGCCTTGGCGAGGGCGGCGCACTCCTCGTAGCAGGCGCGGATTTTTGGGATCGTCTCGCGGTTCAGCCCCTTGCTCTTGAGGATGTCGATCTTCAGCTGCGTTTTGCTGATGTACTGCTTCGCCGTCGTCTGCTGCGCCTCGCCCAGCAGGTTCAGCGCCTCGTCGTCCCTGCCAGCGAGCCACAGGGCGCGCGCCCTGTCCTCGCGCGGCGTCTCGGGCGGCGGCGCGCCGTCCGCCGGCGCAGAGGGAGACGCGGGCGACGTCCCGGTCGGGCGCGGGATGAAGTAGCTGCCCGCCGGAACGGACCGGAACTCCCCCTGCGACCATTGCGATTCCCAGCGCATCAGCGTCATGCTGACCCTGCCGGTTTTCTCGTCCCACTCGTGCAGATAAAAGCCGACGTCGCAGTCCTTGCCGCGCTTGTTGTCGCGCTCGCTGACGGCGCCCTTGACGCCGACCGCGTTGCGAATCTTTTCGCTGTCGTAGTCCTCGCCGGAATCCAGATAAATCCATTTGTGACTGGTCTCGTACTCCTCCGCGTGAACGTCGCCGCAGAGGTAGGCGCAGACGCCGTACCGTTTCAGCGTGGGGGTCAGGGATTTGCGGTGCGTCTGGCGTATTTCGTGATCCTCGACCAAATCAAAGAAATTGTTATGTCCCAGCGCCAGCACGGGCAGGCTCTTGTCCGCATCGTTCCAAATGGTTCGTCCGGTCGCGGTGAGAATATCCGCCTGCTCCGAGCGCACGGGGTCTCCCGTCGCCGTCAGCGCCGTGTTCAGGTGCAGGAAATTCAGCTTGCCGCGCCAGTTGCGGACGTGGACCCGCGCGGGAAGATACGGCTCGCCGTCCGCAGGATACGCGCCCAGCGCGCGGGCAAAGCGGCAATAGGGCGCGAAAGCCTCCAGGCGCATTCCGACGTAGTCGGAATACCCCCTCCCCTCGTCATCGTATTCGCTGGTGTCGTGTTCCTTGAGCCAGGCCGCCGCTTTGTCGCGCCGGGCCTTCCCGTCATCCCCCAGTGCGGAATCGTTTCCCACGTCGTGGTTGCCGGGGACAAGGAACACGTCGCGTTCCTTCTCAATATCCAGCGCGGTTATCAGCTCGGAGAGAAACTCCTCCGCAAGCGTGTAGCCATCCTCCCCGTAGTTGTGAAAATCGCCGGTGAGGACAAGCAGCTTCTCGCCGCGCTGCTTCGCGCTGCCGACTTTTCTCGCCTCGTCCAGATAGCTTTCCTTCAGATTATGCCAAAACGTGCTTTCTTCAATATGCAGATCCGACAGATGAAAAATCGTGACCATGGCGGCGCTCCCCTTTTTCTTTCTCTTTCCCCTATTTTAGCGGGAACGCCGCGCAAAGTCAACCTCTCTTCCCCAGCGCGTCCTCCAGCTTTTCGAGGGCGCGCTTCTCGATGCGCGAGACGTAGCTGCGGCTGATGCCCAGCTTCGCCGCCACGTCGCGCTGGGTGCGCGGCATCCGCCCGTCCAGCCCGTAGCGCGCGGTGATAATCTCGCGCTCGCGGGGCGTCAGCACCTCGCCGACGAGACGGCGCACGCGGACGCAGTCCTCCCGGTCCTGCAGGTCGGCGTACATCGTGTCGTCCACGCCCACCACGTCCAGGATAGACAGCGTGTTGCCGTCGCCGTCGGCGTCCAGCGTCTCGTTGAGCGAGACCTCGTTTTGCAGCTTGCGCCGCGAGCGGAAGTACATCAGGATTTCGTTCTCCACGCACTTCGCCGCGTAGGTGGCGAGGCGCGTGTTCTTCTCCGGGCGGTAGCTCGTGATGCCCTTGATGAGCCCCACCGTGCCGACGGAGATCAGGTCGTCCTGCTCGCTCTCCTGCGCGTAGTACTTCTTCACGATGTGCGCCACGAGGCGAAGGTTGTGCTCGATGAGCGTGTTGCGCGCGTCGAGGTCGCCACGCGCCATCCGTTCGAGACAGTCGCGCTCCTCCGCCGCCGTCAGCGGCTTCGGAAACGAGCCGGTGTTCCCTGCGAGGTGCAGCGTCAGCATCAGGCTGTGCGTCAGTAAATAAATCGCTGCGGAAAGCATTTTCATCACTCCCCGCAGCTATGGTATGCGATTTTGGTCCGTCCCTATTCCACGGTCGGAAGCGGCTCGGCGCAGAACGCCCCGGCGAAGTCCGCCAGCGCGCCCACGTCCGCCGTGCCCATCGTCTCGAACGCGGCGTGCATGGCGAGCTGGGGCAGTCCGATGTCGACGGCGCGCACGGAAAGCTGCGTCTGCGCGATTGCGCCGAGCGTCGAGCCGCCGGGCACGTCGGAATGGTTGGCGTAGTCCTGCACGGCGACGCCGCAGCGGCGGCAGATCGCGCGGAACACTGCCTCGCCCACAGCGTCGGTGGTGTAGCGCTGCCCCGCCTGGCGCTTGAGCACCACGCCGCCGTTCAGACGCGGGCGGTTGACGGGGTCGTACTTCCCCGCGTAGCTCGGGTGCAGGGCGTGGGCGTTGTCGGCGGAGACGAGGAAGCTGTCCGCGAGCAGGGCGGCGAACGCCTCGTCGTCCATGCCGAGCGCGCGGCAGGCGCGGCGGAGCGTCGCGGCGAGGAAGTCGGACTCCGCGCCCTGCTGGGTGCGGCTGCCCACCTCCTCGTTGTCGAAGACCGCGTGCACAGCGATGTGCGACGACGGCGTCGCGGCGAGGAAGCCTTCGAGCGAGGCGTACACGCAGGCGAGATCGTCCAGCCTCGGCGCGGAAAAGAACTCCCTGTCCGCGCCCCAGATCGTGGGCTTCTCGCGGCAGGTCAGGAACAGGTCGGCGCCCATGATGTGCTCCAGCGCGGCGTCCGCCGCCTCGGCGAGCACACGCGCCCAGCCGTCCTCGCTCAGCCCCAGCAGCGGCAGCAGCTCGCCCTGCACGCTGATCGTATCGTCCGGCTTGGCGTCCCGGCTGAGGTGGATCGCCAGCGACGGGATCATCAGCAGATCCCGGTCGAGGTAGACCAGCTTCTCACGCAGGACGCCGCCATCCTCGACCAGTACCCGCCCCGCCACGGACAGCGGACGGTCGAACCACGAGCGGCGGATCATGCCGCCGTAGCCCTCGACGTTGAGGCGGAGCGCCCCGTCGCTCCACAGCGCGGGGTTCGGCTTGAGCTTGAAGGTGGGAGAATCGCTGTGGGAAGCGATGATGTGGATGGATTTTGCTTCACACTCCGGCAGGCGGAACGACACGACCGAGGCGTTGCGCGCGACGTAGTATCCCCGCCCCGGCGAGAGCGTCCAGCGTTCGTTTTCGCGCAGGCGCGTAAAACCCGCCGCGTCGAGGCGGCGCGTAATCGCGGCGACCGCGTGGTAGGAGCTGGGGGCTTCCGTGATGAAGTTGGCAAGGTCGGTTAGGATGTCCATGGGACTTTCTCTCCACTTCTTTTTGTACCGTTCAAGTCACAAAACAAAACGGATTCTGGCGCATTCATTTTTAATTTTTTACAAAAGCCTCGTGTGATGTATTAATGCTTCTTGTCTTCGTCCCTTTCAATAATTATTTCAGGGTAAGTTCTTGATATAATATCAGTTTTATTATCTTTCAGATTATTTCGCAGATAATTCGAAGATTGCAACTTGAAAGGATAATTCGTCATTCCATCCAAAGAATTATCTAATGTTTCTGCAATTGCCAAATATTTAGTCGCCTTCTGTATATCAGGGTATCTTCAATGCCAATCTGTCGAAGATACTCATAGATAGCTCCGGTTTTTTTGCTTTCATCAAAATCAATGCTCTTTTCAAATTTAACTATCTCATCTTTAAGATCTGCTACACCTAACGGATTGTTTTTATAAAACAATGTTCTGCTGTCTATAATATCAAATGGCAAATCTGTTTTTTCATCTGCGATGATGATAACTGGCTTGCCAACACTATGTCGAAAAGCCAGTTCATACATAACGTTTGGATTTAATCCAGTCAGATTTGCAACAACCAGTTCATCCTTAAATAACTCTTCAATCACCTGCTTAGTAATTGATCCAGTATTTGTTATCTCATGAGCTGGAAAAACCTCATACTTATCTTCTAATGCAGGTTTGATTGCACCTCTTATCACTCCGTCAATATGAACTCGGATTTCACTACCCTCTTCTCCAATGGGTGTAATGACAAAACATCTCTTTTTCTTGTTTTCCGCCATAATCAGCGCCTCCCTTTTATCTCATTGTCGTCATTATAACACCCGCTTCGGCAAAACACAACAAAAAACGGACGGTTTCCTAGGTATCGGAAACCGTCCGCTTTTTTGCTCTATTTATGTCATTGCGAGGAGCGAAGCGACGTGGCAATCCGTTCTCTTTTTGCTGGCTAGCCGGGAAGTACGGATTGCCACGCCAGTCTGCGGACTGGCTCGCAATGACAGTTTAGTTGACTATGCTCCTCTTTCAGAGGAGGCTTAAGACGCCTATTCCTTTGTCACCAGCTCCACGCCGGGGGTGTTCGTCAGGTTGACCAGCGAGGCGTAGTTGACGCCGAACTCCAGCACGTCGCCCACCTTGATCCGGTCCTTCACCGCCTCCACGTCGAGGATGGTGTGGTCGCTGGACGCGCCCAGCACCTCGACGCCTGCCATGCGCGGGAAGAGGTCGGCGGGGTCGCCGTAGTCCACCTTGCCCACGTCGATGATGGCGCGGCGGCGGACGCCGCGATCGACGTAGTGACCGACGCGCCCAAATGCGTCCACCGTGAGCTGTCCCACCGGAAAGCTGGGCTTGTCGCGGCACTCGACAACCTCGGCGCGCAGCGTGAAGACGTCCTTATGCGTGAAGTCGGGGTCGCAGCCGTAGTTCGCGCGCCCGACGAGCAGAATCTCGCCGAGGCGCAGGTTGTTGACGCGCCCGGGCATGGTGCCGTCGAGCACCATGTAGGTGGAGGTGGACGCGCCGCCGCTGACCAGCTCAATGGGGCGCCCTACGGCGCGCTCCACGTCGACGGCGAGGCTGCTGAGCCCCTGCATATTGCGCTTGTCCGGGCGGATCGAGCCGTAGCAGCTCAGGTTCACGCCAACGCCCAGCAGGTGCAGGTGCCTCAGCTCCGTCTCGACCTCCACGGCGGCGTCCACCAGCTCCTCAGCGTTCCAAAAGCCCTCGCGCAGGTCGCCGAGGTCGATCATCAGCAGAACGCCGTGGGTCTTCCCCGCCCGCGCCGCCGCCGCGTCTGCAGCGCGCAGGACGGTCAGGTCGCTTTGCAGGCTGGCGTCCGCGATGCGCACCATGTCGTCCAGCTCTGAGAGCATGGGCACGCGGATGAGCATCAGCGGCGTCCGGACGCCCATGCCGCGCAGTTTGCCGAGCTGGTCGAGGCGGGAGGTCGCCAGATACGGCAGCCCCGCCTCGTCAAAGACGCGCACCACCGCGTCCCATGCGTTCACGCCCTTGACCACGCCGATGATCCCGACAAAAGAATCCTGACAGCGCTCCCGGAGCGCTGTCAGGTTTTCTTTCAGCTTGCCGAGATCGACCTCCAACTGTGGATAACGATCTCTTCCGTTCATGGTCCGCTTCCCCTCTTACCCTTTCCTTTTTCTGGCGAGGCGCACATTGTCCATATCCGAAACCGTCAGCCCGGCGTAGGCGAGCGCAATGTTCATCACGGGCATGAGCCAGTTGAAGATGGCAAAGGGACCGTATCCGCCGGCGCCCCATGCGTTCAGGCCCAGCGTGCTGCGGATATACGCGCCGCAGGTGTTCCACGGTACCAGCGCGGACGTGACCGTGCCGGCGCTTTCCAGCGCATTGGAACAGCAGGCGGGGTGCAGGCCCATCTTCTCATACTCGGCGGCGTACATACGGCCGGGGATGATGATGGAGATGTACTGCTCCGGCATGGTGACGTTGGAGACCAGGCAGGTCAGCTCGGTGGCGGTGACGAGGGACGCCGGGGTCTTGACCAGCTTCTTGATCTGATCGACGATGACGCCCATCATGCCCGTGCCCTCCATGATGCCGCCGAACATCATGGCAATGATGGTCAGGGAGATGGAGAAGAGCATGGAGTCAATGCCGCCGCGCTCAAGCAGGCCGTCCACCGCCTCGAGGCCGGTGGAGACCTCAAGGGAGTAGCCGCCATAGCTGGCGACAAGCAGAGAGCCGAGGTTGCAGTTCGGCTGGAAGAGAATGCCCAGCAGAGAGCCGGAGAAGATGCCCAGCGTAATGCCGGGAATGGCGGGAACCTTCATGGCAATCGCCGCGATGACGATGATCGGCGGAAGGATCAGAATGGGGTTGGTGTTGAAGATGCCGCCAATGGCGTCGCCCAGCGCGGCGGCCTGGCTCATGTCGGCGGCGCCGCTGACGCCGGTGAAGCCGAAAATCAGGAAGACGATCAGGCAGATACCGTAGGTAATGCCGGTGGGCAGCATCATATACTTGACGTGACTCATCACGTCGGTGCCCGCCATGGCGGGCGCGAGGTTCGTGGTGTCGGACAGCGGGGACATCTTGTCGCCGAAGTACGCGCCGGACAAAATCGCGCCGGTGGTGATGGCGGGGTTGAGCCCCATGCCGTAGGAAATGCCAAGGAATGCAACGCCCATGGACGCCATCGTGCCCCAGGAGGTGCCGGTGGCAAGAGACGTGATGGAGCAAATCAGGACGACCGCCACAAGAAAGATTTTCGGACTGAGAATCTTGAGACCGTAGTAAATCATTGTCGGGACGACGCCCGCGTCAATCCACACGCCGACCAGAATACCGACGATGGCAAGGATCAGGATGGATTGGAGCGCCTTATAGATGCCGTCGAGCATCATCTTCTCAAGGTCTTCCCATTTGAAGCCGATGCACAGCGCCATGATGGCGGCGGCGCAGACGCCGATGAACATCGGCCCGTGGACCTCGTCGACGCCCATGAACAGCGGGTTGTCAAACTCCATGATGGAGCTCGCCATCACCGCGATGGTGATGAGCAGCACGACCAGCGCGTGCCAGAGCTTTACCTTGGGAAAGCGTTTCTTATCTTCGCTCATGAAATGATAACCAACCTTTCTGAAAACATACGTTTTGGGAAACGATGAAGGGGCTGTTTGCCGTTCCCCCTCTCCGCGCTATGGTAGCACAGCGAGAGGGATTTTGCAAGGCGTTATCAATATTATTAATCGTACTTATGATTTTTTCTTACCAGCCGAGCTTGGTCATGGCGTCGTCCACCGCCTGAATGACGATGTCGACCTCCTCTTCGGTGGTGACCAGCGGCGGAATGAAGCGCAGAACGTTGCCGTTCGTATTGTTGATGAGCACGCGGCTGTCCTTGAAGCAGAAATCGACGACGGGGGCGCCGCTCTCCTTCTTGAGCTGGATGCCGTTGATGAGGCCGAGGCCGCGAATCTCGTCCACCGCGTCGGGGTGGTTCTTCTCGATGACCTCATGCGCGCGCTTGCGGAAATATTCGCCGACCTTGGCGCAGTTTTCCAGAACGCCCTCGTTTATCATCACGTCGAGCGTGGTCATGGCGAGCGCGCAGGCGAGCGGACCGCCCGCGAAGGTGGAACCGTGGGTGCCGGGGGTCAGCGTCCTGGCGGCATCCCCCTTGGCGCAGACCGCCGCGATGGGTACGCCGGAGCCGAGCGCCTTCGCCATGGAGCAGCAGTCGGGCTCCACGCCGTAATACTGGTGGGCGAAGAGCTTGCCGGTGCGTCCGGAGCCGACCTGCACCTCGTCGAACATCAGCAGGATGCCCTTCTCATCGCACAGCTCGCGCAGGCCCTTGAGGAACTCCGGCGTCGCGGGACGAACGCCGCCCTCGCCCTGCACCGGCTCGGTGAGGATCGCGCAGGTGTATTCGTCCACCAGCGCCTTGACGCTCTCGAGATCGTTGAAGGTGGCATAGCGAAAGCCGGAGGGCAGCGGCTCAAAGTAGCGGTGAACGCCATACTGTCCGGTGGCGGTGCAGGTGGCGAGGGTGCGCCCGTGGAAGCTGTTTTTCATCGTGATGACGACAAAGCGCTCTGGATGCCCGTGGTCCTTGGCATACTTGCGCGCGAGCTTGATCTGGCCCTCGTTCGCCTCGGCGCCGGAGTTGGCAAAGAGAACCTTTTCAAAGCAGCTGTTCTCAACGATCAGCTTCGCCGTCTGTACGGCGGGCTCGTTGTAGAAATAGTTGGAGCAGTGCAGCATCGTCTCAGCGCGTTCCTTGAGGCACTCGACGATGCGGGGGTGGCAGTGTCCGAGACCGTTGACCGCGATGCCACCGACATAGTCGAGGTACCGGTTGCCGTCCTCGTCGTAGACCCAGCAGCCCTTGCCGCCCTTCATGGCGATGGGCATACGGATGTGGTTGCCGTAAAGGTACTTGTCGCCGTTCTCAATCACTTCGGCGTTGCTGGTCATTCTCTGGATCATGGTAGAATCCTCCTAAAATGATAGAATAAAGTACTGTATGCGTCACTGCGGAGCCCTGCACTCACCACTTTATGCCGAAGCTCTCCCGCGCCGTGCCGATGGTCGTGCCGAGATTTTCGGTGGTAAACGCCTCGTAGAGGATGCTGTGGGGCTTTCTGCCGTCGATGATATGGACGGAGGCGACGCCCTCCTCGATCGCCTGCACGCAGCAGTCCACCTTTGGGATCATGCCGCCCGCAATGGTGCCTTTCTCCTTAAGCGCGGGCACGTCCCTGACGTTGAGGTAGCTGATGACGTCACGCAGCTCGATGGAATTGCAAAGCCCCTCGATGTCGGTCAGCAGGATCAGCTTCTCGGCGTTCAGCGCGCTCGCCAGCTTACCGGCCGCGGTGTCGCCGTTGATGTTATAGGTGTTGCCCTGACCGTCGGTGCCCACGGGCGCAATCACGGGGATGAAGCCCGCGTCCTGCACCGCGCGGATGGCGTCCGTGTTTACGGCGTCGACGTCGCCGACAAAGCCCAGCTCCTCACTGCGCCTGTGGCAGCGGTATATCTCCCCGCTGACGCCGGAGAGTCCCACCGCCCGGCCGCCCAGCTTGTTGAGATAGCCCACCAGCTCCGTATTCACCTGGCCGATCAGCACCGCCTCAACGACGCGCATGGTATCCTCGGAGGTATAGCGCAGTCCGTTGATGAACTGCACGGGGATGTTCAGCTTGTCGAGCATGCTGTTGATGCCGGGACCGCCGCCGTGGCTGAGCACCGGCTTCATGCCGAGAAGTCGGAGCAGCACGACGTCGTGCATGACGGCGTCCTTAAGCTGCTCGTTAATCATGGCGTTGCCGCCATACTTGATGACGACCGTCTTCCCCGCGTACTGTTGCAGGTACGGCATCGCCTCCATCAGCGTCTCGACCTTGTTCGCAATATCCAAGGGTCGTCCCTCCCCTTTACGTGCGGTAGTCGCCGTTGATCCTGACGTAATCGTAGGTCAGGTCGCAGCCCCACGCCTTGGCGCAGCCGTCGCCCTGGTAGAAGCGGACGATGACGGTGATGTCGTGCTCGCTGAGGATCTTGGTCGCCAGCTCCTCGGAGAAGTCCGTGCCAAAGCCGTCCTTCATGACCTGAATCTCGCCCGCGTCGCTTTTAATGATGCAGTCCGCGTGGGTGGGGTCGACGTCCGCGCCGGAATAGCCCGCCGCAGCCATGATGCGTCCCCAGTTGGCGTCGCGCCCGAAGACCGCCGCCTTGAAGAGCATGGAGCCCGCAATGGACTTCGCCACAAGGCGCGCGTCATGCTCGGTGGGCAGCTCGTATGCCTCGACCTCGATCAGGTGCTGCGCGCCCTCGCCGTCGGAGGCGATGCGGCGGGTGATGTCGAGGCAGATATGCTCGACCAGGCCGGCGAGCGCCTTCTTGTCCTCCTCGGTCTTGATCTCGACGCCGGAGGCGCCGTTCGCCAGCAGGAAGATGGAGTCGTTGGTGGAGGTATCGCCGTCCACGGTGCACATATTGAAGCTCTTGTCCACGGCGGCGGAGAGCATCTGCTGCAAATCGGCGGGGTCGGCGGCAGCGTCGGTCGTGACGTAGACGAGCATGGTCGCCATGTTCGGGTGGATCATGCCGGAGCCCTTCGCCATCGCGCCGATGCGCACGGTGCCGCCGGAGAGCCGGAGCTCGTAGGCGGATTCCTTCTTTTTGGTGTCGGTGGTCATGATCGCCCACGCGGCGTCGGTCCCCTTCTCCTTGCTCATGTTGGGCACGATGTGACGTACACCGTCGATGACGCGCTCATAGGGCAGGCGCTGGCCGATGACGCCGGTGGAGCAGACGAAGACCTCGTCCTCGCCCAGGCCCAGCAGCTTTTCCGCCTCGGTCTCGACCGCCTTGGCGTCCTTGATGCCCTGTTCGCCGGTGGCGGCGTTGGCGTTGCCGGAGTTGATGACCACGGCGCGCGCCTTGCCCTTCTTGAGAATCTCGCGATCGAGGATGACCGGGGCGGCGCAAAACTTGTTCGTGGTGAAGCAGGCGGCGCAGGAGCAGGGCCGCTCGGAGTAGATGATTGCCACGTCGGGCTTCTCCTGCTTCTTGTCGGGGTTCTTCACGCCCGCGTAGTACGCGCCGGCGGTGAAGCCCTGCGGAGCGGTCACGCCGCCTTCGATGAGCTTGTATTCCATGCTGTTTCTCCCTTCGTATGTTTGTCGCCGCGCGCGGCGAAATGTGCTTGCTTACGGATACATCGCGGGGAACATGAGCCCGGTCGTCTCCGGGATGCCCATGATGAGGTTCATGTTCTGGATCGCCTGGCCTGCGGCGCCCTTGCCGATGTTGTCGATAACGCTCGACACGATCAGCCGCTTGGTGCGCGCGTCGTAGGTCGGGGTCATGGCGCAGAAATTCGTGCCGTAGACCCACTTGGTCTGAGCGGGCTGGGACGCGGGATAGACCTGCACAAACGGCTCGCCTTCATAGCGCTTGCGGTAGAGCGCATACAACTCGTCGTTCGTGTAATCCTTCCTGAGGGTGGCGTAGATCGTGACCTCGATGCCGCGCACCTGCGGGAGAAGGTGCGGCTGGAAGTTGATGAACTGCCAGGTCTCCGGCTTCATCAGGTCCTTGCCGGTGATGTAGGCAATGTTCTGCTCGATCTCGGGCGTGTGCCGGTGTCCGCCGCCGAGCGCGTAGGCACAAAAGTTGTTCTCCGCCTCGGCAAGGAGCTTGTTCGTGGCGGGACGGCGTCCCGCGCCGGTGTAGCCGCTCTTGGCGTCGATGACGATCGTGTTTTCCACAATGTCGCCGGTCTCCAGCATGGGCATGAGACCCAGCGTGGAGGCGGTGGGATAGCAGCCCGGGTTGGCGATGCAGCGCTTGCCCACGGCAAGCTCGCGCATGACCTCGGGGATGCAGTACACGGCGCTGCGGGTCATCTCGGGGTTCGGGTGCTTCGCGCCGTACCACTTCTCCCACACGCTCACGTCGCGAAAACGAATGTCCGCACCGATGTCGATGATCTTCTTGCCGGCGGCAAGAATGATCTCCGCCCACTTGGCAACGTCGCCGGACGGGACCTGAATGAACACCACGTCGCTGTCCTCGGCGGTCTTGCGGACGTTTTCCTCGGTCAGGTCCATGATCTTTTGCTCATAGAAGCCGCGCAGGGCGGGATGGTGCAGGGAGATGGGGTCGCCCACGCCGAAGGAGTCGAGCACGTTGACCAGCCGGCCCTCGGGATGCGCGACCATCATGCGCAGCATCTCGCCACAGACATACCCGACGGCGCCGATTGCGGAATAACGAATCATTTTTGTGCCTCCTAACCAAATTTCGCACTCCAGATTTGACATATATGACAACCCGCAGTGCTTTTATAACAAATCCTATTGTACAGATTGCTTATTCAAATCGCAAGCGAAAGTATTGATTGCATTTTATTCCAAAATGGAATATAATCATGGCGGAATAAGGAGGTTTTTTCATGAGCATCCGCAAATACATTGCCTACCTCCGCACCGTGGAAACCGGCAGCATCACGCAGACCGCCAACGAGCTGGGCTACACCCAGTCCGCCGTAAGCAAGATGATTGCCGATCTCGAAAGCGAGTGGAACGTCCGCCTGCTCAACCGGGGGCGCTCCGGCATCGAGCTGACCAGCGAGGGGCTTACCCTGCTGCCCGCGATCCGCGCCGTCGTCAAGGAATACAATGACCTCGGCTTTGCCGTGTCCGAGCTGCACGGGTTTCAGTCCGGTCTGCTGCGGATCGGCTCCTTCACGAGCCTGAGCACCAGCGTGCTGCCCGACCTGCTGAAAACCTTTCATGAAAAACGCCCCAACATCCGCATCCAGCTCCTCAACGGCGAGTACGAGGAGGTCGGCGGCTGGCTGCGGCGTGGCGCGGTCGACTGCGCCTTTCTCGCCCTGCCCGCCGCGCCTGAGTTTGAAACCACCTTCCTGCTGCGCGACTCCTTCGTGGCGATCCTGCCGGAGGGTCATCCGCTGGCGGACGAGCCGGTGTTCGCGGTCAAAAACCTCGCGGAGACGGATTTTGTCAAGCTCAACGAGCTGCCGGACACCGAGGTCGATCGGTTTCTCGACAGTCTGCCGATCCAGCCGCGCGTCACCTACGAGGCGTCGAACGACTTTGCGCTGCTGGCCATGGTGGAGTGCGGGCTGGGCGTGAGCATCGTGCACGACCTGATCCTGCACCCGCAGCACTACCGTCTTGTGCGCCGCCCGCTGGATGTGACGCACTACCGCAACGTCGGTCTGTGCGTGCGGAGGGACGCCGCGCCGTCGTCCCTCACGAAGCTGTTCCTCGACCATGTGCGCGCCAACGTCGCACAGCTCGCGTCGTTCACGGAAATGTAGGAGGTCTTTATGGAAATCGGACAACGCTATGAGGTCTCTGCCGCCGTCACGGAGGAAACGACCGCGCGGCACGTCGGCAGCGGCGGGCTGGACGTGCTTGCCACGCCCTGCATGACCGCGCTGATGGAAAACGCCGCCTATCTGCTTTTGCAGCGGGAGCTGCCCGAGGGCAAGACCAGCGTCGGCACGCAGCTGAACGTGACCCACGTCTCGCCCTCCCCCGTCGGCATGACCGTGCGGGCTGTCGCCGAGGTTACGGATCTCTCCGCCGACGGGCGCACCGTGGACTTCGAGGTCTCCGCCTATGACGGCGCCGGACGCATCGGCGCGGGCAGCCACCGCCGCGTCGTCGTGGACGCGGCGCGCTTCATGGCAAAATGCAGCAGCAAGCTGAACGAATAAGGAGATGCCGTTATGCACTATTCCGGAGCCGTATACCGTCCGCCCAGCGAGGCGCACAGCCTCATCGTCCAGTGCACGCTGGGATGCAGCCACAACAAATGCGCGTTTTGCATCATGTACAAGGGGAAGCAGTTTTCCATCAACCCCGTCGAGCAGGTGCTCTCCGACCTTGCCGAGGCGCGCTCGTACTACTCCCGCATCGAGCGCATCTTCCTCGCAGACGGCGATGCGCTGATCCTCCCGATGGACTACCTGCTCACGGTGCTGGACTTCATCCGACAGTATTTCCCGGAGTGCGAGCGCGTGAGCGCCTACGCCTCCACCAAGGCGCTCATGCGCAAGAGCGACGAGGAGCTCAAGACGCTGCGCGAGCACGGGCTGCAAATGGTCTACGTCGGTCTGGAGACCGGACTGGAGCCGCTGCTTGCGAAGTACGACAAGGGCGTCACCGCAGAGGAGATCATCACGCATTCGCTCCGCGCCAAGGCTGCGGGCATGACGCTCTCCGTCACCGCCATCAACGGCATGGGCGGACGCGAACAGAGCGAGGAGCACGCCGTCGCCACGGCGGCGGCGCTCAGCCGCATCAAGGCGGACTACGTGGCGATGCTGACGCTGCGCGTCTACTCCGGCACGCCTCTGCACGACTGGATTGAGCGCGGGGAGCTGACCCTGCTGGGGCCGAAGGAGCTGGCGGCGGAGAACCGCGTGATCCTGCAGCACATCGACAGCGAGGGCAGCGTCTTCCGCTCCAACCACGCGAGCAACTACCTCCCCCTTAAGGGCACGCTCAACCGCGACCGCGACGCGCTCATCGCGCAGATCGACCGCGCGCTCGCAGGCGAGGTCCGATTCCGTCGGGCGGTGGAGCTCGGCTTATAATCAATACTGTGCAGGGAAACGCCTTGTCATATGGCAGGGCGCTTCTTTTTTTCTCCATTGCGTTTTGTCGAAAGCTGTGGTATGCTTGTCGTTGACATAACAGTCCGTTCGGCTGTGAAGGAAGAAGGCTCACGCCCTGCTCTCACGCCGGCCAAGGCGGTCGGCTGTCTGCTGCGAACCGCGCGAGAGCGCGACTGCCCGAGATTAAAAAAATGAAGTGGAGGTTCCCATGAGAAACCGTTTCCCTGCGCTGACCGCGCTGGCGCTGCTGCTCTGCCTGACCGTGCAGCTCGCCCTTCCCCTCAGCGCCCGCGCCGCCACGTATCTGACGGCGGGCGAGGGCTGCATCGACCTCATCCGCCGCTGTGAAGGCTACAGCGAAACCGCCTATCAGGACGGTGATAAGTGGTACATCGGCTTCGGGACCCAGATCAAAGAGAGCGACTATCCCGACGGCATCACCGAGGACGAGGCGGTGCGTCTGCTGCGCACGAAGCTGAGCGCGGCGGAATCGACGCTCAACGGTTACGTGCATCAGAACGGTCTGAACCTCACGCAGGCGCAGTTTGACGCGCTGCTGGACTTCACCTACTCCCTCGGATCGTCATGGCTCAACAGCGACAGCCTGCTGCGCAGCCTGCTGCTCGGCAAGGCAGAGTTGTCCCGGCGAGAGACCGCGCGCGCCTTTGGCATCTGGTGCCACAGCGGCGGCGCGGTGCAGCCCAAGCTCGCCGAGCGGCGGCTGGCGGAGGCGGCGCTCTACCTCGACGGAAGCACGGAATACGCGGACGAGTTTTGCTATCTCGCCGTGGAGCGCGAGGAGGACGTGGACTGCGAAACCGACTTCGCCGTGTACGAACGCGGCGGCTCCTACGACTACTTCCCCGCCATGTACCGCCTCGGCCGCGTCGTGGACGCCATGGAGACCGAGGACGGCGAGCTGATCCGTCTTGGCGACACGGTGTCCGAAAACCGCCACGTCAGGGCGGTCTGGACGGACAAGGTCTACAGCGCCGACTATCCCGATGTGACCGGCGAGCGCTGGTTCTACGACTACGTCATGGAGCTGAGCGAGGCGCAGGTCATCAACGGCCGCCCGGACGGGCTGTACGCCCCCGGCGACCCCACTTCAACAGGTGAAGCGCTCAAGCTCATCCTGCTGGCGGCGGGTCATGAGGTTCAGCCCTCCGACGGCAGCCACTGGGCGAGCGGCTACAGCGCCTATGTCCGGCAGCTCGGCTTGCTCCGGGACGCGGTGCTCGAGAACCTCAACGCGCCGATCACGCGCCTCAACGTCGCGCGCCTCGCGGCAGGGGCGATGGGCTTTGGGCAGTCCTTCGCCGACTCGCCCTACGCCGACGTGAACGACGGCTTTGTCACCGCGCTCACCGAGGTCGGCATCCTGGAGGGCTCGGTGGAGGGCGGCGAAGCCGTGTTCCACGGCGATATGCCGTTGACCCGCGCCGAGGTATCCGCCATCGTCTGGCGGCTGCGCCGCGCGTCGTCGCTGGGCGTCAAGCAGACCTTACAGTACGGCAGCCGCGTGCTGAACACCAAAAACGTGGCGCTCAACCACTACGACCAGGCGCTGTTCTCCGGACGAAAGAACACGATGACCTACAACGACCCCGGTCTCACCGTGCTGCGCGGCGTGGACGCCAGCCGCTGGCAAGGCGAGGTGGACTGGCAGGCAGCGGCGGACGACTGCATTGACTTTGCCATTCTCCGCGTCGGCGGGCGCTACCAGATTTCCGGCTCGATCTACGATGACGCGATGTTCGAACGCTACTATGCCGACGCCTCCGCCGCAGGGCTGAAGATCGGCGTCTACTTCTATTCGCAGGCGATCACGCCCAAGGAGGCGGTGGCGGAGGCAGACTATGTGCTGGAGAAGATTCGGGACAAGCACATCGACGCCCCCGTCGTCTTCGACTGGGAAACTGCCGAGACCGGCAGCGCACGCACAAAGGGCCTCCCCGTAAGCACGGTCTGCGACTGCGCGGTCGCCTTTTGCGAGCGCGTTAAGGCGGCGGGCTACACGCCGATGGTCTACATGAACACCCACGACGGTTACATTAAGTATGACGTCTCCCGCCTGCAGGACTACGACATCTGGTACGCCGGGCAGTACGACGGCGCGTACCCCAAGTTTATCTACGACTTTGTCATGTGGCAGTACACGGACAAGGGCAGCGTTGCAGGCTTTTCCGGCGCGCCCGATATGGACCTGTGGTTCATCCGTTGACCGCAGCGCGCCGTTTGCACGTCTTGACGCCGCAGGAAGCGCAAAAAACGAGTTGACAGAACAATGCAGCCGCCTTTCGGTTCCGTCGAGTGGGTTGTTTGACCTCACGGCAATTGAATAAGTTAACATAATATGAACAAAACTCTTCCAAATGCTAC
>CAMKFK010000027.1 GCA_946411835.1 uncultured Clostridia bacterium | reverse complement strand
CGGTACGCACGGTGGTGTGAGAGGTCGCGCCCCTCACGGGGCGCTCCTACTCGATCCTGCCGGGCAAAAAACCAAATCCCCGATTGACGCGGCAAAACGATAATGATACAATTATACAGTTACTGATACAAAATCCAGGGATTGACGAGGGTCGAACAATGAGCAAAAAGGCGATACGCGAATTGCAGGAGGCGCTTGCCGCCGCGCTGTGCGAGCGGGGGCTGGCAAAGGGACGGCGAGAGGCCGTCGACATACTGCGCGCAAGCGCGCTGGCGGAGCGGCTGCTGGACGTCACGGCGGAAGGAGGGCGGCTGTCCTGCGCGCGCGTGGCGGAGGTCTGCGCGCCGCTGCTGGGCGACGCGCCTGCGCGCGGCTGGTGCGCGTTCAGCTATGACTTTATCCGCGCGCGGATGTACCCGCAGGGGCGCTTCGCGCCCGACGCGCGCGGCTTTGAGCGCGGCGCGCTGACCTTTCTGACGATCCTTCAGACGCTGCTCGACCGCGAGCGTCGCAGTATGCCCTTTGACCCTCTCTACGAATACGCTTTCCTTGCGCCGGAGGAGTACGCGCTCTGCGACCACGCGGAGGAGTACCGCCGGTTCCTGAGCGCGTGGCGCGACGAGTTTATCTACGAGCTGATGCGCCTGGGCGACGAGGTGACGCCCTATCGCACCCTCAGCCACATTGCGGGCGTGCACCACATCGCGCTGACTGTGGCGCGCGGCATCCGCGACGCGGGGGAGGAGATCGACCTTGCGCTTGTATCCGCGTCCGCCGCGTCGCACGACATCGGCAAATACGGCTGCCGCCCCGGCGAGGCGGTGCCCTGGATGCACTATTATTACACCGGGTACTGGCTTGAAAAGCGCGGCATGAACGCCATCAGCCACATCGCGTCCAACCACTCGACGTGGGACCTGGAGCTTGACGCGCTGTCGGGGGAGTCCCTGTGCCTGATTTACGCGGACATGCGCTGCAAGCAGCGGCGCGACGCGGCGGGCAACGAGATCACCGAGATTTTCTCCCTGACCGACGCATTTGAAGTCATCCTCCGCAAGCTGGAAAACGTGGACGCCGTCAAGCACCGGCGCTACCAGCTCGTCTACAGCCGCCTGCAGGACTTCGAGCGCTATCTGCGCTCTCTCGGCGCGGACATCGAGCTCACCGGCGCGCCCCGCGTCCACGCCGCCGGGAAGGACCCTGCGCTGATGACCGCGGAGGAATCGGTCGAGCGGCTGATGATGCTCTCCATGGAGCACCACCTGCGCCTGATGAACCAGCTGTCCAACGAGCAGCGCTTCGGAAACATCATCGAGGCGGCGCGCGCCAGCCGCGACTGGAAGCAGCTGCGCGTCTACCTCAACATCTTCGAGGAATACTGTACCTACCTCTCCGCCCGGCAGAAGACGCAGGCGCTCGCGCTGATGTATGAGCTGCTGAGCCACCGCGAGGGCGACATCCGGCGCCAGGCGGCGAGTCTGATCGGGCAGATGATCGCCAAGTTCCATCTGGTCTACCGCAAGCGCCTGCCGGACGACGCGCCCTCCGACCCGGCGGAGGAGGTGCCCTTCACGCTCTGGGCGGAGTATCTGGAGATCATCATCCACCCGGACCACAAGACCACGGCGCAGCAGCGCTCGCACATCGGCTACACGCTCAAGATCGTCGTGGACGCGATGCTGCGCAGCGGACGGCCGGAGACGCTGCCGCGCTTCGTCGGCGCGTTGCTGCGCTACTACGAGTCGCCGGAGACGCAGCCGCCCGACACGGCGTTCACGCTGCTCGACGCGATCCAGAGCCTGCCCGCGCAGTATTACGACGAGCAGAAGCGCGGACAACTCATCGAGTTCGCCGCCTGGTTTGCCCTCAACGGCGACACGAGGCTGCAAACGGCGGCGCTGCTGTTTTTGCAGGAGGCGCAGCGCCCGCTGTCCCACGACCACCCGCAGATGCGCCGCATTGCGGAGGTCGCCACCGCCCGCGAGCCGGAGGAGAGCCTGACGCTCCGGTTTCTGCGCTATCGTATCCTGCGCCGCGCGGGGGAGGATGCGTCCGTCTACCGCGAGGTGTTTGAGCGCGACGTGACGGGCGAAATCTTCCTCGACAATCTCAAGACCGCGACGCCGTGGGTCAACAAGGTCGTCGGCGTCGGCATTCTCAAGGACCAGGCGGAGCGCAGCGGCAAGGACAACATCCTGCACATCTGCACGCATTTTTCCAACCTCATCAAGGTTTCCGAGCGCGTGGTCGTGCGCCACGCGGCGGGCGCGGCGCTGCTGGACGTGCTGCCGCTCCTGCGTCGCGAGCAGCGCAACGAGGTCGTGGTCGAGCTGGGCAAGGGCATCGAGCTGGGCCAGTACGCCATCTCCAAGTACATCCCCGACTATCTGGGGCGTGCGGTGCTGCTGCTGCACCCCAGCGAGCTGGACGAGCAGACGCTCTGGCTCAAGACGCTGCTCGGTTCGCCGACGGACAGCGCCGTCGCGGGCGCGCTGCGCACGATCGGCGTCATGCTGGAGCATTATGAGGAGTATCGCGGGCGCTTTGTCGAGCCGACCGCGCGCTATACGGAGCGCTGGCACGAGCTGATCGGACTGCTGCTCCAAGGCCTTGCGCACTATCGCGAGCCGGTGCGGCAGGAGGCGCTGCTGGTGTTCGGACAGCTCTTTGACGGCGACGCGCTCGATATGCAGGAGCGATTGTTCACGCTTTGCTGCCGCAAGCTGCTGTTCCTGATGGACACCGCGCCGGACACCGACACCCTGACCTTCTTCTACCGTGCCTCGGCGCTGGCGCACATCGACCGTTTTCTGACGCTCCACAAGCTCGAACGCGGCGCGTTCCGCTTCGAGCGTTCGCGCAAGGTCGCGTTTTTCCCCGGTACCTTCGACCCCTTCACGCTCTCCCACAAGGGCATCGTCAGGGAAATCCGGGAGATGGGCTTCGAGGTCTACCTCGCCGTGGACGAGTTCTCGTGGTCGAAGAAGCCGCAGCCGCACCTGCTCCGCCGCCAGATCATCAACATGTCGGTGGCGGGCGATTTCCACGTCCATCTGTTCCCGAACGACATCCCGGTCAACATCGCCAACCCCGCCGACCTCAAGCGCCTGCGCGACATCTTCGGCGGGCAGCGGCTTTACCTCGTCGTCGGCGCGGACGTGATCGCGGGCGCGTCGGCGTACCGCCGCGACCCGGAGCCGTACTCGATCCACTCGATGAACCACATCGTCTTCAGCCGCCCCGACCAACCGGCGCTTCCGAGGAAGGAGGCGCTGCACCTGAGCGGCGACCTGATGGAGCTGCGCCTGCCGCCGGAGCTGGAAAACATCAGCTCCACCCGCATCCGCGAGAACGTGGACCAGAACCGCGACATTTCGCACTTCATTGACCCGATCATACAGGATTTCATCTACCAGAACGGCTTATACCTGCGCGACAGTCAGGAGAAGCCGCTGCTCACCGCCGCCGACATCGCCTTTGACTGGCTTGCGCCGCCGTACCGCGTCCTTGACGAGCCGGAGCTTGCCGACGCCGCCCGTGAGGGCGACGATGTGGTGGCGCTGCGGCGCGGCGGGAAGCGCGTCGGCTTCATCACGTGGTGCTGTCTCGGCGCGACGGAGCTGTTCGGCGCGCTGGGCGACGCCGCGCTCACCGACCGGGTGCGCCTGCGCGCGGCGGGGCGGTCCCTGCTCATCACGGGCGTCAGCGCCTCGGGCGACGACGCGCAGCTCCTGCTCAGCGAGCTGCTGGCGCGCTCGCTGCAGGAGGATTGCGTCTACGGGCTTTGCCGCCCGCGCGGAGGGCTGACGCCGGAGCTGGAGGAGCTGTTTTCGCTGCAGGGCTTCTGTCGGCGTGAGGGAGACATGCCCCTGCTCGAGGTGGACATGCGCTTGCCCACGGTGCTGATCCGCAACCTGGAGACCACGATCCAGGAGCCGCTGGCGCATGACGCGCGGGTGCTCGCCGCCATCGCCGGGGGACACCGGCGCCTGCAGCGCGCGCTGACGGGGCTGTATCCCGGCTCGCTGGTGCTGACGCTCAGCTCTGACGTGATCCACCAGCGCCTGCTCGAGCGCATCACCGCCTTCAACCGCGTCCCCGACACGCCCGTCGTGCCGCGTCGGTTGGGGGAGTGCATGTGCGTGCCGTTCGGCAAGATGCTGCGCGGGCGCATCATCCCCAACACCGTTACCAAGACCATCCACACCGACAAGGTCTACGAGCCTGACCTGCGTTCCAGCTCCATCGAGGCGTTCCCGTACTATCCCGCCATTCCCCGCCAGATCCGCACCATCCGCTCGTTTGACCGCCCGGTCATCCTTGTGGACGACGTGATGCACCCCGGCATCCGCATTCGGGCGCTTGACCCGCTGCTCCGGGAGGAGGGGATCGACGTGCGCATGGTCTTCGTCGGCCTGCTCTCCGGTCACGGGCGCGACCTGATGCGCCAGCAGGGGCGGCCGGTGGACGGCGCGTACTTCGTGCCCACGCTGCGCCAGTGGTTCGTGGAATCGACGCTCTATCCCTTCATCGGCGGCAACACCGTCCGCCGCGCGGAGGCGCCGGTGCCGGGGCTGCTGCCGGGCGTGAACCACATCCTGCCCTACGCCGTGCCCGCGTTTCAGGGCGAATGCTCGGAGCGCGCGGTGTTCGAGCTGTCCCGCTGTTGTCTGGAATCGGCGCGGGAGGTCATGCTGGCGCTGGAGCGGGCGTACCGCGAGCAGTTCTCCCGGAATCTGACGCTCAGCCGCCTGAGCGAAGCGGTCATCCTGCCGCTCTGCCCGGACAAGGGCGCCTGCCTGCACTACGACGCCAGCCTCGCGGCGTCGGTGTATCTGGAAAATGATTTGGAACAGTTGATGAGGAACGTGAGCCTATGAACGACTATATCGAACAAGACGGAAGAATTTTCTATCTCGTGGACGGCGACCCCGTCCTGGGGCGCGGCAGCTTCAAGGCGACCTGCGCCGGGCAGCTGGCGGACGGACAGGGGCTGAACACGCTGGACGCTTCGCGCCTGCCCAAGGTCAAGCTGGACGAAAAGCTGGGCGCGGCGCTGGCCGAGGGACGGCTGACGGTCGTGAACCGGAGCCGCGCGGGCTGGGAGCGCTGTATGGAGCCGCCGAAGCAGGGGAAAAAGCGCGTCCACATCCTCGCCCTCGGCGACGTGGGCTCCACGCTGCTGACGGGGCTCAAGCTCCTCGGCGGGGACGTGATCTCCTCCATCGGCGTCTGCGACGTCTCCGAGCAGCTCACCGCCCGCTGGGAGTTCGAGATGGGGCAGGTGTCGCTGCCGTGGGACTACGGCACGTTTCCCGAGGTCGAGGTCGTGGACGCGGCGCGCCTGTTCGACTGCGACGTTCTGGTTTTTGTCGCGTCCAGGGGCATTCCGCCCGTCGGCTCCGGTGTGCGCGACGTGCGCATGGCGCAGTATGAGAGCAACGCCGCCATCGTGCGGCACTACGCCCGCATGGCGCGCGAGAAGCGGTTTCGCGGGCTGTGGGCGGCGGTGTCCGACCCCGTCGACCCGCTGGCGAAAACCGCGTACCTCGAAAGCAACCGCGACGAGAACGGCAATTGGGACGGGCGCGGGCTGCTGCCCGAGCAGGTGCAGGGCTTCGGCCTCGGCGTCATGAACGCCCGCGCCGCCTACTATGCCAAGCGGGACGCGCGCTTTGCCTCCTTCCTGACCGATGGGCGCGCCTTCGGCCCGCACGGTACGGGGCTGTGGATCGCCAACTCCCTGTCCGACTACGACGAAGACCTCTCCGCCGCGCTGACGGAGCGCACCGTCACCGCCAACCTCAAAATGCGGGAGCTGGGCTTCAAGCCCTACGTCGCCCCGGCGCTGTCCTCCGGCGCGCTGTCCCTGCTGCTGACCCTGCGCGGCGCGTGGCACTGCGGCTCCGTGTTTCTCGACGGCGTTTATATGGGCTGCAAAAACCGCTATACCCCGGCTGGCGTCGAGACCGAGCTGCTGCCCGCCGTGCCGGACGCGCTGTTCGCACACATTGAGGACGCGGCGCGCATCCTGAGGGAGATCGTCTGATGGAACTGCCGGTGATTGCGCCGCCGCCCGACGAGGCGGAGGACGGCGCGCGCCTCGCCGCCGTGCTGGACGAGGCGCTGCACGGCATTGACCGCCGTGTTTTCACGGATATGTCCGCCCTGCCCGATTTGCGGGGCAGACGGTTGCTCTTTGCGCTTGCGCTGGGCCGCCACGGGATCAACGCCGCCTACACGCGGCTGCTGCTGACCCTGCGCCAAAACCCGACCCTGCTCGACGGCTGCACCGCCGCGCTGGTTGTGGACGGGGCGGGGGAGCTGTATACAAAATCCACCGCCGCTGAGCTGGCGCTTGCGGCGAACCTGGCGGGCTGCGCCCTGATCGGGCGTCCGCTCGTGGAGGGCACCGGCTCGCTGACCAATTTCCGGGTGCAGGCGAAGCTCCTTGACACTGACCTGCTGGGCGCGTATCGCGCCAATGTCCGCGAGCTGGCGGAGCGGCTGCTCGCGCCGCCGACGCCGAAAAAGGAGAAGCCGGAGCTGCTGGCGCTCCACGCCTCGAGCTACCACACCTCCAACACGATGCAGCTCTGGGCGCAGGTCAAGCGGCGCCTGGGCGACGGCTGTGCCGTCACCGAGATTGGGCTGCGCAACGGCGCGGTGTCCGACTGCGCGGGCTGTCCCTACACCGCGTGCCTGCACTTCGGCGAGAAGGATCGCTGCTTCTACGGCGGGCTGATGCAGGACGAGGTTTGGCCGGCGGTGCGCCGCTGTGACGCGGTGGTGCTGCTGTGCCCGAACTACAACGACGCCCTGTCCGCGAACCTGACGGCGTTCATCAACCGCCTGACCGGGCTGTTCCGCCAGACGCGGTTCTACGACAAGGCGGTGTTTGCCCTCGTCGTGTCCGGCTACTCCGGCGGGGACACGGTGGCGCGGCAGGTCATCTCCGCGATGAACATGAACAAGTCGTTCTTCCTCCCGCCGCGCTTTGCGCTCATTGAAACCGCCAACGACCCCGGCGAGGCGCTGCGCCTCCCCGGTATGGAGCAAAAGCTGGACGCCTTCGCCCAACGCATCCGCGATACGGTTCTGCAATAATAAAGGGGGTGGATTTGCCGTCGGCAAATCCACCCCCTTCTTCAATTTTCCGGGTCGATGATGTGGGGCAGGAAGTAGCGCATTTGCTTGAACCACGGCCAGTCGTGGTTTACGTCGTAGCCCCAGAAGTCGCACCAGGCGTTGATGCCCTTCTCGCGGAAAATACGCTCAAGGTTGCGCAGTGTGACCACGCCCTCGTCCTCCCACGCGCCCTGCCCGCAGCAGAGGATGATCTTGCGGCGGTTGTACATTTTGATATAGGGGTGGTCGGGCGGCATATTTGCCAGGAAGCACTCGGGCGAGTTGTCGTAGAGCGTGGGGTCCATCCAGCCGTGGAAGAAGTAGTCGCTCGCGTACACGCCCGACAGCGCGATCACGCCCTGAAACAGGTCGGGACGGCGCAGGAAGCAGATGACCGCGTGGTTCGCGCCCATGCTCAGACCGGTCACGGCGGGCATCCGCTCGCTCCGCTCGTGGATCAGCGGCACGACCTCGTCCAAGATGTAGTGGAAATACTGCTCCTGCCGCGCCGAGCGCCGCTGTTCTCCCCGTGCTCCAGCGACCAACTCTCCGCGTCCACCGTGTCCACGACATAGAGCTGTACGCGCCCGTCGTTGATGAAATCGGAAATCTGATCCACCATGCCGAAATCCTCATAGTTGCGGCACATGGAGTTCTGCGTCGGGAAGCAGAGCAGCGGCGTGCCCTCGCGCCCGTAGACCATGACGTTCATATCACGGTCGAGAGAATGGCTGTAGTGGTGAATATGCTCCTGAAACATGATAATCACTCCTTATTCGAGCACAAATATAAAAAACTGAAGCATTTTCTTTTCCGTTTTGAACCGCGCCATGTAGAGGTAGCGCCCCATCTGCGGCCAGTCGATCTCCGGCATTTCCTCCCGCATGACAAGAGCGTCGCCGTACTTCGCCAAAATATCCTCTTCGCTGTGGGCGTAGACATGACCGTCCTTGCGGGCGGCGTAGGCGCAGAAGTACCGCTCCTGCGACGCGGGGAGGCTGCGCGCGTCCTGCGTGACCATCTCGGCGTAGATGCGGTACACGTCGGTGGACTGGGCGTAGTTCATCATATCGGGGTCCCGCCCCCCGGCGGGGCGCATATTGACCTCCATCGCGGCATAGTCGCCCGCCTTGCCCACGCCCGCGCAGTCCCGGTTCAGGCGGATGAACTCGAAGTGCACAAAGCGCCGGTCCGCACCGAACGCCTTTGCCGTCCTGCGTCCAAGCGCGGCGAGCTTTGCGTCGGGCTTGGGGCGGGTGTAGAACGTGACGTCCAGATCGTCCGCCACAGCGTCGAGCACCGGCTCGTAGACCTCCGTCGACTCGAACAGCGGCGCGCAGCTGCTGTCGTCGTAGGTGCAGATATCGCCGGAGAGGAACTGCTCCATGACGTAGGGCTCGTCCGGCAGAGCGTCGTAAAAGGCGTCCAGCTCCTTCTGGCTGTGCAGCTTGCGCGCGCCGTTCGCGCCCACGCCGACGCTGGGCTTGACGATGACGGGATAGCCGACCTCGCGGGCGAAGGCGCGCCCGCCGCCGCGCTTGTCCACGATATGCTGCCGCGCGGTGGGAATGCCCGCGTCGAGGAAGACCTGCTTCATCCGCGCCTTGTCCACCATGCGCGCGATCCCGTCCGCGCGGGTGCCGACAGCGATGTTGAAGTCCGTGCGCAGGCGCGCGTCCGTGGGCAGCCAGTATTCGTTGAGCGATTCCAGCCAGTCCACGCGCTCGTGCTTGTGGATGAAGAACGCGACGGCGCGATAAACCTGGTCGTAATCCTCCAGCGAGGAGACGTGATAATACTCCGTCAGCGAACCGCGCAGCGTGTCGGACAGCGCGTCATAGGGCGCGTCGCCGATGCCGAGCACGTTGACCCCGCACTCGCGCAGACGCCGGCAAAAACAAGCGCAGGTCACAGGGTAGTTGGGAGAGAGAAAGACAAAGTTCATGGCGCGGCCTCCTTGCATTTTGACGTTTCTTGTTTTCTATAGTGTATCAGCCTGAGCGGATAAATACAAGCGCAAATCTCGCGCGTCCGGTTTTTTTCTCAATATCCGCGCATGGCTTGAAAAACTGTGCAAATAGTGATAAAATACGAATAAAAATGACATTACCCTCGACCCAGACCTACGGGCTCGACCGGATCGCCCGCGACACGGCGTATGACTACCCGTACCTCAACCTGCGCACCTCGGCGAGCGACTACCTGCGCGAGCATTACGTCGACTGGATCTATGCCCTGCGGGGGGGGGGGCGGCATCGTTTACTATGAGAAGTACCAATCCGGGCGCAGCCCGACCTATGGCGTCTTCGGCGCGGGCACGGTGGACTCCATCGTTAAGGTCGTGGGCGACGGTTACGGCGTGGTCTACAGTGAGCTGTACGTCAAGTCCCGGAAGGACTTCAATCAGCTCATGAACGATACCGTCGTGATGATCGACGGGGCGAGGCAGACCGCGCCGTTCCAGAAGAATGGCGGCGGCTACGTCTGGTATCGCATTACGGATGAGAAGGGCGCGGAGTACCGGGTCTACCCCTTTGTCAAGAGCATCGTCAACGCCGACCCAAAGGACAAGAGGGACCCATTCGACTTCTACACCGAGGTCAGGCTCGCCCCGGGCGGGGAGGGGCTTGAAACCGCCGCGACCTACTTTTTCAACCCGCACTTCGCCAAAACCGTGGTGAATGTGCCCTACAGCGACAACGCGGAGGCGCGCGCCGCCGAGATCGCGGACGCCAGGAATCTGGACGGTCGGATGATTTCCGCCTACGAGTGGGCGGACTTCACCTGCGAGCCGGAGGCGGTGAAATCGCAGGAGCCCATCGGGCAAACGGCGGCGACCGCCTTCCGCAACGACTACAACGGCGGCTGCTACTACATCACCGACGTCAGCTTCATCTCCGAGGAGGGGCTTTGCGTCGGCATGTTCGGCTGCAACACCGGCTCCATCAGCAACACCGTGCTGGCGACGGATTACCTGCCCGACGACGCGGGCAACCTCGTCCACTACGGCGACTGGCAGGAGGCGCCCGATCTGGGACGGATCGGCGTGTTCTACTGGGAGCATGAGGAGGGCGGCTCCAACAGCGGCTAGCATCTGTCCTATCTCGGCGTCATCATGGACGGGGAGGCGGAGGTTGAGAACAGGGCTGACTCCACCCTCTGCACCGCTCACGACGACGGCGGCGTCATCACCGAGTTCGGCTACGGCTTTTACGCCACTGAGGCGGAGGCCGCCAGACTGACGGTCACGACCGACGGTTTGTTATGCAGCAGCAGGGAGCGCATCAATACAGCTGCCGCCGCCGACCTCAAGCAGCAGCTGCAGACCCACGATATGCACGGCGGGGGAGAGGACGCCTTTACCTTCACCCCCATCGCGGGCATGGCGACGTCCACCCCTTACGCGAAGTATGACATCAACCTGTACACATGGTTCGGCGGCAGCTATGACGGGCAAAGCTACAAGATACAGGACATGGACATTGTTTCGCCGTCCTTCTCCGTCGGGCTGTTCGGCGTGACGGCGGGCGCGGACGTCAGGAACGTGATCCTGTTCGGCTCCGCCGACGCCGCCTCCAAGCCCAGAGTGGAGCGCGCGACGGACGGGACGGAATTTGAGAACAGGACCGGCGCGTACAACATCGGCGGCCTGGTCGGCGTCGCCTACGACTACTGCGAGAAGAACGGCAGCGCAAACGGCCTGAACAAGATCGTCAACTGCTCCATCGCGGGCTACGACGTCGTCGACAGCAGCACGAACATACAGGGCGCCGGCACGGCGAACATGGGCGGCCTGATCGGCATGGCGAACGTCAGCCTGGAGCGCTGTTCCTCCGTGGCGGACCTTCGGGTCGCCTGCGTGCACAGCAACGGGCACGCCAACTACGGCAGCTTTATCCGCGCGGGCGGTCTGGCGGGCGTGGCGCTGCACGAGATTACCGACTGCTATACCGGCGGCGGGATTACCGTCGCGGAGCAGTCGCTCAACGAGCTGCCGGATTGGTTCGTCAAAAACAACAGGACGCCCGACGTCAACAATCCGGTCCCCGTGACACGGGACAAGCAGAGCTTCAGCATCTACTGCGCCGGCATCGTCTGCGGCACATACGGCACGAACTTCCAGAACTTCCGAAACACGGACGGTGGCCAGCCCTCCGGCAAGGCGACGATCTCCAACTGTTACACCTATTTGCAGCTGCCGGACATCAAGGGCAACGTTCGCGCCGTGTCGCTGATTGCCAGCCAGGCGGACCGTTACAACCGCAAGAGCGAGATTGTCATCAGGAACTGCTGGTACTACGATCAGGTGGCGCAGCGCGTTTCCTATGACGCCAGCCCCGGATACTATTTCAGAGAAGCGCGGCGGGATGACAGACACTATCGGTTCACCGCCGAGGATATCGAAAAGATTCTGAAGGGCGATTTGGAGGCGCTGCTGTACACCAATTACTATCAGAATGAGACCAACACAACCGGACCCGACGGCGAGCCTCAGCCCGTCACCTTCGCGGACCTGAGCCGCATGACGGCGGAGGGCGAGCTGCCGTCCATGACGGAGCGGCTGCTGGGCACGGTCGGCGGCGATACGCCGCGCAGCGCGGCGGACTCCCCGTGGGGCTGGGTCACGGTCGAGGAGGGTTACGAGGACATTCGCGGCGACAGGGCGAAGATACCCGGCAAGTACAGCTTCTCCAGCAACGCTTACGCGGAGCTGCTTGGCGAGATGACCTACGACGTCGACCACTACGACGTTACCCTGCGCGCGAAGAACACCGGCACCGTCAGCGTGACAGAGGAGAAGTCCGGCGCGACCTTTGTTCTGACCGTCACCGCCGGCATCACGCTGGCAAGCGACCCGGAGGCGGACGCGGATCACCCGCTGATTCTTTTCCCGAACGAAAATGCGCCGCTGCGTCTCTCCGCCATGGCGGCGGGCGGCAACGACCTGTCCGGAAAGGGCGAATGGACGAGGGAGGTTTCTGCGGACGCGGATCAGGGCAAGATACTCTTTCCCGAGGAGCCGGACACAGTGCGCGGCGGCGCGCTTTCGGACGCGGCGGAGGTCCCGGCGGAGCTGCTGGCGGAACCGGCGCCCGGCGTCCCCCTGACGCTCTACGCCCAGTGGGAGGACGCGAAAGTCCGTGTCGTCTACGACGCGAACAACAAAACCGGGCAGACGTTGACGGAGTATTGGGACGCGGGCGAAACCCTGCCGCTTCCCTCCGGCGACCTGTTCCGCTATGAGAACTACGCCTTCTTCTATTGGCGCGTGCTGCCGCAGGGACTCAAGCTCGATCCGGGAGAGCGCGTCCCGCTCGTGCTCGATCCGGAAGCGGAGGAGCCGGATCTTGTTCCCGGCGCGTCCGTGGACGATCTGAGCAGTGTCGCCAACAGCACGGTCACGCTGTACGCGATCTGGAAAAACGGATTCAACCTGACCCTCAAGGCGGATTCCGTCGGCTTTGAGCAGACCGTGCGCGTCGCCAATCTGACGAGGGATAACCGCTGTCCGGCTGGCCGAGGCGCCCGAGAAAGCCGACTGGACGCTTGAGGGCTGGTACAGCTCCGCCGATCCCGGCGAGGCGAAAAAGGTGCTGGACAAGGACGGCCGACTGGTCTACGATTCCGGCACAGAGCTGGACGGGCGCCCTTACGAGGACGGTGTTCTGACCCTGTGCGCCGACCTGACGCTTTACGCGCGCTGGGAGCGCATTGGCTTTGCGCCTGCCGACAGGCTGGAAAACGGAGGCAGCTATGTGATCTCCGGAATGCGTACGGCGGGCAATACAAAGCTCCTGGCGGCGCATGACACAAACAACGCTTTCGTGACCGGGAACGCCGTCATTGAGGAAGGGACGTTCTCCGACGCCTCCGGATACGAGCACAGTCAGGCGATATTCCGGGTGGAAGACAGCGCGGTGTGGACAGCCGCCTATTGCAGAAGCAACGGCGGGAAGGACTACTTCTCGATGACCAACAAGCTCCGTACGGATCGCTACCTGCGCGACAACAACGGAAGCCTGGCGCTCACCAATACGCTGTATTACAACAACTCATACAGCAACAAGCAGATGTGGAACTATGGCGACAACGCAGCGGATTGCCTGATGAGCGAGTACACGGTGCATGAGGGGAAGAAAAATCTGGCGCTCCATTGGAACGGCAAGTGGGTGCTGAGCAATCCGCAAATGCCCTGCTATCTCTATCAGCAGACCGCATTTTACACCTTCAACTGACGCGCGTGAAAGGAGACGACCCAATGGCGCGGATACGGTAAAAACTACACAGTCGGCGGGGCGCCTCCATCCTCATTGCGATGCTGCTGGTGCTTGTGGCGACGCTGGTGTCCGTCGTCGTCATCGAGGCGTCGCTGACGGCGACCCGCCACGCGAGAAGCGAAAGGGATTACACCCAGCAGATGCTCTATATTCAGTCGGCGGGCGAGTTGTTCAAGGACTGCCTGAAACAGACGAGCGTCGTCGTCTCCCGCACGAGCCTCGATTACGACGGGGGCGAGGACGGCGCCTTCGACGCCTATGACGATCCCGGCGAGATCCGATATTCCTGCGACGGCGTGCTGGGAGACGTGATGGCGCGGGCGGTGGAGGAGGTCGAGACGCTCGACGGCGACACGACCGCCACCGCCGAGAAGACCGTCACGGTCGGCGGGGGCGACGTGCCCGCCGTGACGGTGCGCTTCCGGATGCACAGCACGGGCAACCGCGACACAGACGGTCGTACCGTCCGCTTTGAGGACGCGCGCGCTCGCGAAGGCGAGGAACCAATTCTACCGCTATACGATCACCGGCACGATGGAGATGGCGGACGTGAAGCTCTATTTCGACGCCAACGCCGAGTGGTCATACCGTGAGGAGACCACGGATCATCGGGAGATGATCGGAGAAGAACAGGCGTACTACGAGAAGACGGTAAAGAAGCTCACGCTGAGCGGCTGGACCGCGAACCTCTACACCTATGAGAAGGGGGATGTCGAGGATGACTGATCGCCGGACGGCGGGAGAGACCATCAGCGAGACGCTGGCCGCGCTCCTGCTCATCGCGCTGACCTTCACCTATCATGCCGACGCGGTCGTCACCGCCGCGCGTGTCAACGCTGCGCTCAGGCGGGAGGCGATTGCGTTTCAGGTGGCGGACGGCGCCGGGCGCGAGGGCACGGTCAGCGTGAACGGACAGGCTGTGGAGGTGCTGTTCTATGAGGGCAACGGCTATGAATACTATGTCAGCAGGCCGTAAGCGCCTGCGCTCCACCGCCGGACTGACGATCGGCGAGCTGCTGGTGACGGTGCTGCTGCTTGCCCTCCTCGGCGGCGCGATGACCGTGGGCATCCGCTTCGGCGTGCGGGAGTATCAGAACGCCGTCCGCCTGAGCGAGGCGCGTATGCTCATACGATTATCTGATTAGAATATCGAAAAAATCTCCGAGCAGTTTTTTCGCCAGACGAGGCGGAGGACGCACCGGGGCTGGCGCCCATCAAGGACGACAACGAAGTATGGCGGAAAAAATGCCGGAGAGATTCCGTTCTTTTCGTCAGATAATAGTATCAGCAGCAGCGTGTCGAACATCATCCGCAACGAGCTTTACACCAACATGAGCGTCCGGGCGGACGGCGACAGCGTGTATTTTTATAACAGCGTGAAGGAAACCTCCCAGCGCTTTTCCCTCTCCGATGGGATGCTCTGTATGGACCTGGGCGGCGGGGAGACGATGCCGCTGCTCGGCAGCGGGGCCTATTCCTCCTACGGGCTGGCGCTCGCCAACCTGTCCGTCGCCTTTGAGGAGGGGCTTTCGGACTTTGGTTACGGCAGCTTTCACATTCGATACGACGTGAAAGAGTCCGCGACCGACGTGACGATCCTGACCAACGACTTTTACGCCATGGCGCTCAACCCGGTGGGCGCATAAGGAACAACACAAAACACCCCTGACGCGATTTCAAAAGGCGTCAGGGGTGTTTGTGTTATCGCTTTATACTAATATGCGACGAAAAGTGGCAGAGCCTTGCGAGCAGATTTTTCGTCAGGCAAGGCGGAGGACGCTTACCGGGCTGTCGCCCGTCAAGGACGACAACGCAGCATGACGGAAAATATGCCGCAAGGAATGTCTTCTTTTCGCCGCATATTAGTATTATCGTTCGCTCAGCTCCAGCGCCGACAGCACGGCGGAGGAGGGGGCGCGGAACGCCGCGTCCGGGTCGAAGTCCAGCTGTGCCGAGAGCGAGGCGGGGATGTCCGCGCGAACCACGCGCACGCTGCCGCCCACGCGGAGCGAAAGCGCTGAGAGCATCCCGCCGCGCAGCTCGAGACGGACCGTGCCGTCCGTCAGCGACAGGGAGAGCGCGCGCGAATCCGGCGCGACAAGCGAGGCAAATTCCGCCATCGCGTCCGCATCCAGCACGACGTTGTAGCGCCGCCCGTTGGACAGCTCCGTGCATTCCGCCTCACCGAGCAGCAGCGCGCGGCAGGCGAGCCGCAGGAGCTGTGACGTGCCGCTGTAGGCCGCCTCCGAGCGGGAGAGCACCAGGCCGCCGCCCGTGCAGGCGGCTGCGTCCGTATAATAGATGGTGCTTCCGCGCCGCGAGAGGCAGGACAGCGTGCCGCTGTAGGCGCGGCTGCGCTGCCACATGAGCGCCTCGTCCACCAGCAGCGGTCCGCAATTCGCCTTAAGCGATACGTCGGCGGTCAGCGTCTCGCGGGACGAGCCCTCCGTCCATGCCAGCAGCAGGGCGCGCAGGTCTTCGCCGACCTCCGGCGCGTCTGCGGCGCTGCCGGAGGCAATGGCGGCACGCACCGGCTGCGGCAGGATGTGCGCGCCCTCTGTGTCGAGCATCCGCAGCTCCGCCGTGACGCGCTGCTCGCCGCTGTGCCACGTGGTGAGCAGGCTGGTCAGCTCCCCGTCGGTGACGACGAGGTCGAGCCCCACGTGCTCGGAGTCGGGCAGCAGCTCCGCCGACTGCGGCAGCAGGATCGAGAGCACGCGACGCGCATCCTCGCCCTGCGCCTCGGCGTGATAGGTCTTCACGCCGTTTTCCTCGCGGACGGACACGTCCACCGCGCGGTACAGCCCGGCGGCGTGGCCGAGCAGGGAGGAGTAGTCCGCCATCGCGCCCTCGGCGCGGTAGGCCTTGCCGTTTTCCAGCAGCATCGCGCCGTCGCAGAACCAGACCGGCACGTCGTCCCACTGCACGCAGGAGACGGTCTTGCCCTCGCATTGGGTCAGATAGAGCGTGAGGTCGGCGGCAAGCGGTTTGCCGTTCAGCTCCGCCTCGAGCGACAGCGACATATCAAGGTCGCCCCGCTCGGCATAGTTGCGCACAAGGCGGTAGAGCCCCATGCTCTCGCTGATGCGCGGCGCGAGCTTCACCGCCGCGCCGACGGTCAGCCCCAGCGCCGCGACAGCGGCGATCAGAATGCGCCGCAGCTTCGTGCGCTGCTGCTTCGTCAGCTTCGACGTCTTGGGCTTCCTGTGCAGCAGCAGCTCGCCCGCGAGCACCGCCGCGCCCAGAAGGAACACGATCAGCAGCGTCCACAGCCACCATGGCGTCGAGGCGGACACAACGGTCAGCTCCACCGTCTCGCCTGCCGCGTCAAAGGTCAGGTAGCTGCCCATGGCGCCATGCTCCGCCGCCGTCCAGCGTCCGTCCGCGCCGCGCACATAGAGCGACAGGCTCCCGGACACGCCCTCCGGCGGGAGATAGCGCAGGGTGTGCGTCTCGCCGTCAGGCATCGACAGCGTCCACTGCTCCAGGATCGAGCGGCGCCAGGAGCGCAGGATGCGCCACGCGCCCTCGCTGCCCGCGCTGAAGTCAAAGATTGCCGGTTCCGCCGCGAACGCCGCACCGTCGCCGAACGCGCCCTCGACAAAGAACGCGGAGCGCGCCGCGCTTCTGGTGAACGCGCTGCCCAGCGCGGTAAGCTGTGTCGTATAGACCGCGCGCACGGTCGTGTCGAAGTACAGCGCGTCAAGCTCGTCGCGGTCCCAGCGTGCGTATTTGCCGTCCTCGGCGGGGATGGCGGGGAAGACCGAGGCGTCAAAGCTGTCGCCGTAGCGGAACGGAACGGTCTTGACCACCTGCTCGCCGGCGAGGAAGCGCAGCGTGAAGCCGCGCATGGCGGCGGGGGCGTCCTCCTCGGAGACGAGGGTCTCATAGTCCGTCGGCTCGGCGCGCCCCGCGTAGCTCACGCGGTCGATGCCCGCAAGCGTGTCGCTGACGAAGCGATTGCCCCGAAACGTGCCCTCCGTGCCGCCGCCGATCGCGCCGCAGTACTGTGTGCCGTCAGTGATCTCCACGAGCGAGCGGCAGTCCTCGACGCGCAGTCCCGTGCCCTCCGCGCGCGTGCCGCCAACGATGCCGCCGACATACCGCGCGCCGGATAAGCTGCATTTTGCCCAGCAGCGGCGCAGGATGCTGTCGCCATAGCCCGCGACGCCGCCCACATAGTCGCCGTTTTCGCTCGTCACCGTGCCGCAGCCGACACAGCCGCGCACGACGCCCAGCGTCGCGCTCCCACAGACCGCGCCGACGTTTTCGCGCCGCGCGCTGACGTCGCCGGTGTTGTTGCAGCGCTCCAGCACACACTTGAGCTCATAGCGCCGCCGCAGCAGGGAGGACGAGGCGTCGGCGTCACGCTCGGGGTCGAGCGCGTTGTACACCAGCATCGCGCCCGCGACGCCGCCCACGTCGATGTCGCCGCTGACCGCGCCGCCGTTGCTGCACAGCAGTATCTTGCCTGCGATCACCGCGTCGATGTCCTCGTCGGAGGTGTCCTCCACGATGGCGGTGGGGGTGTAGCCCTGCGCGTCCTCCGCCGTGTCGAGCAGCAGGTTCATCAGCGCGTTGAACTGCTGATTGATGAGCCGCACGTCCCACAGGACCAGCTCGGAGGAGGCGCGCGTCTCGCGGTTGAGCGCGTCAAGGTTGTTCGAGACGCCCCGCAGGGAGTCGTAGAGCGCGTCTGATTCGGTTTTTGCCCCGATGGGCTGGAAGCTGAACTGCTCCTGCGTGTCCAGATAGCCGAGCAGCGCCTCCGTGTCGTCCAACGCCTGCGTCAGCTCCCGCGAGGAGGTTTCCAGCGACCGCGTGGCGTCCTCCAGATGCTCGGACGCATCGCCGGCGGAGGCCATTGCGTTCGAGAGGTGATCGACCGCGCTGTCGACCTCGCCGAGGGCGGGCTTTGTTTTGGCGTAACCGTCCCTGATCTGCGCGATGCCGCGCAGGGGGACCGATGGGTCTATCTTGCCGTCGGTCAGGGAGCCGCGCAGCGTGTCCAGTCCCTCGCGCATTTCCGCCGCGCCGGAATTGATGCGGTCGGCGGCGGACTTCGTCTCGTCCGCCGCGTCCTGCAATTCCTCGAAGAGGCTGCCGCCCGCGCCGTCGTTCGCGGCGTCGGCCGCCGCGTTGATGTCCGCAAGCGCGTCGGTCGCCATGGAGGCGGCGGAGACGAGGCCGCGCGTCGCGGCGTCGAGCTGACGGATCGTGTTGTCCAGAATCTCGCTGCCCCGGTTGAGCTCGCTTGCCGCGTCGTTGTAGGAGGAAGCAAGGCTGTCGGTGAGCTGCTGGGCGCGAGTTTCCGCCGTCGAAACGCTGCCGCTCACGACGCTCAGCCGCGCGGAGAGCGTACCGGTCGAGCCCTCCGCGTCGGCGACGGTTTTGTCCACGGCGTCGGACAGCGCGTTGAGCGCCTGCCGCACAGAGGTGAGGGAAGCGTCGGTCAGATTGAGCTTGACGTGCGGCTCCGCCATGCCGACGACGCCGCCGACCTCGCGCCGCCCGTAGACCGTTCCCGCGTTGGTGCAGGTGGCAATGTGACCGCTGCTGCGTCCCGCCACGCCGCCGACGTTGTAGCCGATGTGCTGATAGCCGACGCCGCCGTAGTTCTGGCAGCTGAGGATCGTGCCGTCGGAGAAGCCCGCCACGCCGCCGCTGTCCACCGTGGCGTTGTATGTATCCGGGCTGGTCAGCGAGTCCAGCGTACCCGTCAGGCTCAGGTCGAGTTTTTCAAAAGAAAGCGTGGGGTCGAGTGTGTTCGTGTTGACATAGGCGCGGTTGGCGCAGTCGGTCACGGTCCCGCGGTTCTCGCCGACGACGCCGCCGGTCATGTTCTTGCCGAAGACGCCGCCGTCCGTGCCGCAGCGCCGCACGACGCCTCCGGCCTCGTTTACGCCGACGACGCCGCCCGTGCGCGTTTCGCCCTGCACCGTGCCGGTGAAGGAGCAGTCCTCCAGCGTGCCCCGGTTGATGCCGACGACGCCGCCCACGGCGTCGCCGCTGCCGGAGGGGGCGACGCTGCCCTCGACGCGCAGCTCGCGCACGACGCCCGCTTCCGTCACGGCACCGAACAGCCCTGCGGGGGAGACGTCGGAGGCGACATTCAGCCCGGAGATCGTGTGCCCGCCGCCCTCAAACACGCCGCCGAAGCTGGGGATGGGACGGAAATCCACGCCGCCGAGGTCGATGTCGCGCTGCAAAACCACGGTTTTACCCTGCGACCAGGCGTCGTAGGCGCACTGTGACGCAAGGGCGGTCAGCGCATCCGTGTCGCCGATGTAGATGGTGCCGTCGCCCGCGCTGCCGCTGGCCATGTCCGCCAGCGCCGGGACGCAGAGCTGCACGGCGAGGGCACAGACCAGCGCCGCCGTGCCGAGACGGGAAAAGTAATTACGCTTCATGGCTCTCGCCCCCTTCCGCGCTGCCGGAGAGCAGCTCCAGCTGCGCCGTGCCGTCGATGGTCGCGTGCAGGATGCCTGTGACCGTGCCGTGTATCTCGCCGCGCACCATACCGTCCACGACCATGCGGCTCCTGCTCTCGCGTCGCCGGATGGCGTTCGGCATGGAAAACGAGGTCTTTTCGATCACGCGCCCGCCCACGAGCAGAATCTGCGGCAGGGCGAACATGACGAGGAGGATCGAGATCACCGTCCCGCGCCCGAGGCTCTGCCCGATGCCGACGATGGTGCCCTCGGAGCTGATCTGACCCAGGATGAAGCCCGCCGAGGCGAGGATGGAGCCGGAGGTCAGGATGGTGGGGAAGGCAAAGTTCATCGTCTCGATGATGGCGTCGCGCGGCTCGATCTTGTGCATGAGCTCGGTGTAGCGGCTGGCGATGACGATGGCGTAGTCGATGTTTGCGCCCATCTGAATGGACGAGACGATCAGATACGCGATGAAGAACAGATCGACGTGTGTGAACACGGGGATCGAGAAGTTGATGAAGATCGAGCCCTCGATGACGAGGATCAGCAGGATCGGCATACCCACGGACTTGAACGTGAACAGCAGCACCACCAGCACGATGAGGATCGACATCAGGCTCACGACCAGATTGTCCCGCGCGAAGGACTTCTTGAACTCGTAGGCGTTGGTGGAGTTGCCCACGGCGAAGATTTGCCCGTCCGGGTACTGCTCCTTCGCCAGCTCGACGATGGTGTCGGTGAAGGCGTAGGTCTCGTCGCCGCTTTCGGGGAGGTTGAGGTAGACCAGCATTCGGCTGAAATCCTCGCCCTGCAATTGCAGCTTGCCGTTTCGCATCTGCTCCGCCGCGTCGTTGAGCTTGGCGGTGGTCTCGTCGTCCAGCGTGACGAGACCCTCGTCGATGTAGTCGCAGATATAGAGGAACATATCCAGCAGCGGCACGCTGTAGGTGGACACGCCGCTCACCAGCTTGCCGTATTCGCCCTGCTCTGTGGCGTAGGCGCTGTAGACCAGCTGGCTGAGCTCGTAGTCGACGTCCGCCAGCTCCGCGAATTGGCGGGGCGTCAGCCGGTCGGTCAGCGTGTAGCCGCCCAGCGCTTCAATATTGGAAAGCCCCATCGTGTGATCGACCTCCGGCATTTCGTCCAGCTCGTCGAGGATCACACGCTCCTTTTCGTAGTCGCCCGCCGGGACGACCAGCGCCACGAGGTTGGAGGAGGTGAAGTTGTCGCGGATCATGTTCGCAGCGATTTGCTGCTCGTTGAGCTTTGGCGTGACAATGGTGTCGTAGCCGTAGACATAGGGGCAGTCCTTCTGCACGAAGTACGCGCCCACAACCAGCGCCACGAAGACGATGGGCACAAAGCGCCGCGTCGCATAGGCAAACTTGCCGACGAAGGGAACCTTCGGAATAAAGCTGCGGTGCTGCGTCTTGTCCATCAGCGGCCCGAAGAGCACCAGAAGCCCCGGCATCAGCACGAACACGGAGAACAGCGCATAGAGAATCGCCTTGATAAGGCAGACGCCCATGTCGGGGCCGAGGCGAAACTGCATGAACAGCATCGCCACCAGACCGCCGATGGTCGTCAGGCTGCTTGCGCCGATCTCCGGGATGCCCTTGGAGAGCGCCACAATCGCCGCCTCGCGCACGGGCAGGGTCTGGTGCTCCTCCTTAAAGCGGTTGCAGAGGATGACCGCGTAGTCCAGCGACAGCGCGAGCTGGAGAATGCTCGTCACCGAGTTGGACACGAAGGATATCTTGCCAAGGAGGAAATTCGTACCCATGTTCAGCACCATCGCGCTGACGAAGGTCAGCGCCAGCACGGGTATCTCCGCATAGGTCTGCGAGGTCAGCACCAGCACCGACACCACGATGATTGCCACGATGACCATGATGACGCTGACCTCCGCGTCGATGATCTCGGCAAGCTGATTGCCGAGGGAGGTGCTGAGGTAGGTGTCATAGGCGTCGTAACGCGCAAGGATGCCGTCCAGCGCGTCGAGGCAGCGGGCGTCGTCCTCGGGATAGGCGAACGTGATGTCGTAGAGCGCGGAGACGTTGTTGTAGTGGTCGGTGCTCTCGTCGAAATCGACGCCCTGCACGCCCTCCGACGCCGCAATTTCGTCTGCGATCTGCTGCGCCCTGGCATAGGTGACGTTGGCGACCATCAGCTTCGCCGAGCCGAAGGTCGTGAACTGTTCCGCCATCACGTCGAGTCCCTGCCGGGTCTCGCTCGTGGCGGGCAGGTACGCGGTCAGGTCGTTCTCAACCTTTACCCAATTGCGGGAGAAAGCCGAGAACACCAGAGAAATGCCAATGAGCAGAAACATCAGATTCCGCTTATCGACAATAAAGGTAGCGAGCCTTGTCATAAAGCCCGCCTGCTGTTCGCTATTTTGTTTGCTCATGCGATCCGTCCTTTGCCTGCGCCGCCCGCTCTCTCCGGAGCGCGGCGCGTGATAACCATCCGCATATTATAACATAACATTCGGAAAATGCAAGCGCGGCGCGGACGTTTTGTACGGTAATTGAATGAGTTACGAAACTGTTAACAAATCGAGTCTAAGTAGTCTAATTTCATAATTAAAATACAAAAAATGGGAATCAAAAGCATACACCAAACTTGTAAAGGGACACATTTAGGCATGGAAAACCATTAGCTTGTCGATTTTGTTCACAAATTGTTAACTCATTCAATTACCCTTGGACGTTTTGCACGGCGACAGCATTTACTTTCTTAAGCCGACGTGATACTATGTC
>CAMKFK010000026.1 GCA_946411835.1 uncultured Clostridia bacterium | reverse complement strand
TACGGTAGTGGCGCATATCTTGTGGGCGGCTGACTAAAGCCGATACGCATATATTCTTTTGCTCACCCCGTTCGTCAAGAAGGAGAAACGAGACACGATGAAGGCGCTGGAGCGATCCATCCGTATGCTGGCGGACATCCGGGAGCACCCGGACTACGCGGTAAATTATAACTTTTGGGAGGACAAGAAAAAGCAATGAACCGAATGTTGAAAGCGGGCGTATCATGCGCCCTGGCGCTGGCGTGTACGGTCAACGCCTTTGCCATGCAGGTACCGAGCAGTACAATCGTGCAGAATCTCAACGGCGTGCAGCAGTACGTCAAGACCTACACCGTGCCGGTCGAGACCGACCCGCAGGAACTGATCGAGGAACCCTTCGAGTACGAGGGCTGCGTCTACACCTACGCCGACATCACCAAGGAGGAGTTGACCTTCGAGGCGGCGAAGGAGCATACCGAGACGATCACGGTGGAGACCAAGAAGAAAGACCTCGCCGCCGTGCTTGAGGTGCTTGAACCCACGATGGAATATGACGACGGGCGCTATTCCGGCACCCTCGCCCTCGATCATACGACCATCCATACCGAACCGGCGGGCTACAGCTCCGGCAGCTACACCGTCCGCGAGACGAAGGAGATCGGCAACCTCGACAGCAACGATATGTCCTACGTCCCCGCGACAACCGTGAAGGACGGGCGAACGCTGTCGCTGGAAAGCGTGGACTGGCAGGTGCAGAGTACGGCGCTGGTGGACGACGTGCTGATGCCGTCGCGCTATGTGGCGGTCGCCACCTACGCGGGCAAGGCGTCCTACAGCACACCGACCGGCTACATCACCACGGCGGAATACACCGGCACGGTCACCTGCAACGAGGTAACCCATGTGACCTATACGGTGCTCTACGTCGGAAAAGCTGGGACGATGGACAATGGAGACGTCGTTCCCATTACGACAAGAGCAAGCCTCGGGGAGCAGTTCGCCGAACACAAGGTTGCGTACATCGCCGGCGGAGCGGTGCTCGCAGCATTACTCGTCGTAGCCTTCGTCATGATCAGGATCATCAAGCAGAATGAAGAACAGGACAACAAGGAGGAACCGGAAGATGAAGCTGAATCGTAACATCGCCGCGGCGGCAGTCACGCTGGGGCTGGCGCTGACCATGCCTCTCTGCGCGAACGCTGCGGACTACACCTTCAAGGGCGCGGCCGCGCCGGAGTATTACTCCTCGACCAGCTACGAGGAACTCTACGGAGCGCGTTACAACTACGGCGGCAAGAACATCGTGGACTACCAGTATCCCGAGCTGCCCTACGGCGTTACCAGCAACACGAGTATCGGGGTCATGGAGAAAACAGGCTCGGCGGTGCTGACGGTCGCCAATGGCAGCCTTGCCATCGACTACGGTGGCGTGTCCGTCGCTGCCCAGAATGCGACGCCCATCATCCTGACGCCGCAGACGCAGACGGTCACGGTGTACGAGAAGCCCGCTTACACCAGCGTCAAAGACATGAAGCGTTCGGACGGCAGCATTGGCACGGTCAAGATCCCTTCGCTCGGCATCAACATGAAGGTCTGGGAGGGCGAGACCGACGCGAGCATGGCGAAGGGCATGGCGCACTACAGCTCCACGACCGGCTGGGACGGCAACGTCGGACTGTGCGGGCACAACCGCGGCAGCGCATATTCCATCGGCACCATCAAGGATCTGGAGATCGGCGACACCATCACCTACACCACCGTCTACGGCACACGCACCTACGCGGTCAGCTACGTCGGCACGATCTCCAGCACCGACTGGAGCCGCTTGCAGGCGACGGCGGACAACCGCCTCACAATCACGACCTGTCTTGCCAACCAGCCCTCCAAGCGCGTCGTCGTGCAGGCTGTCGAGAAATAACGGCAAAGGTATTCAAAAATATTTTTTGAGGATTTCCAACAATATCCGGCAAAGGAACGAGCTTGGATGGTGTTATGATGGATTTCCCGAACATAGCTGTTTTAGCGTTAAAGACGTTTCAAATAAACCTTTGACAAAGACGGCTTTCTCGGTTATGTTTCCGATAGAAGCAAAGATTATTTTGTGAAACGGGGAGGAATCCATCATGAAGAAACTCGGATACCTGTTGACGGGCGTCGTCCTCGGCGCGACCCTGTTCGGCGGCGCACAGGCCGCCGTGGACGGCATCCTCGCCCAGAGGAGCAGCGCGCCGTTTTTCCTCAACGGCTCGCCGGTAGAGGTGGAGACGTATCTCATCCATAGTAACCACTTTTTTATGCTCCGAGACATCGCCAAGCTCGTCGATTTTGGTGTGACATGGAACGCCGAAAGCGGCACGGTCAGCATCGACACGATGACCGGCTACGACGGCGCATTCAAATCGCCGGACACGACGGACAAGCAGACGCAGGAAACAGTAACGGTACCTACCGCCTACCATGAGCAGGCAAACGCCGCCGTGTTCGACGGCGTGTACACCGAGGAAGCCTATGACGCGCTGCGAGAGTGTGTGGTAACTGGGAAAAGCGTATCTGTCGCAATGAACAGTGTAACGCGCACAGCAGCACAAAACGGGGCAATCGCCATCAGCACCTATCCTTTTTATGAGTTAAAAACTTCGCCGGATGGAACGGCATATTTCGAGAAAAAGTATTCATCTGCCTATGCAGAAGGTGCAGAACAATGTCAGCGATTCCTTGATGAGCTTTCTGGCAGCGAGAGCGAAAAGCTCAATGCCATCGCCTGCTATGTCTGCGAGAGGCTGGACTACGATGCTGAATCAAGCACCACACCCAGAACGTTGTTTACCTCAAATGGTGTTCAAAAGGGTAACTGCACCAGCTTTGCCCACGGCTTCCATTTCCTATGCAACCTAGCGGGCATTCCCTGTATTCTGGTGCACAGCGATATCCATCAGTGGAACGAAGTATATACCGGAGGGCGTTGGTACTGCGTTGATCTGACTTCATTTGAAATCGGCTATACCGAATGCGGAAGTGCTACGCTGCTTCATGATGCTTCGGAGCTTCAAGGTATCATATTCCAGCAAACAGAACCACAACTTACTCGTTTTGCAAAGGAACTGCTTGTTCCCAGCTCTACCAAGTAAATATATCAACCCACAAAGCCATCGCTTCACAGAGCGGTGGCTTTCACTATGCATGTTGAAAGGAGAATTCGATGAAAACAAGACCGTATAAAAGGGCGCTTGCCCTTTTGCTTGCGCTCGCCTCGATGCTCTCGATGCTGACGGTGGGCGCGTTCGCTACGTCCATTGAGGATGGAAGCCAGACCGCTTCCATGACGCTCGGTCACGGTCAGTTCTACCTGCAAACCACGGCGGGAACATCCCTTGGCGCGTGGAGCTATACCTACACGACCAACGACGGGTTGACCGGCCCCGGCTACTGCGTCGGGCATGGTCTGCACTTCACCAGTCGGTCGCTGCCCATCGACGGGAAGTACACGACGAGCCCGCAAACCGCCGGCGTCTATGCCAACGGCTACCCGCAGCATTCGTTAGAAACCTTCCTTGGGAGCTATCTCAATGACAATCCCATTCTTGAGGGTCTGACGGTTTCGGAGTACGCCTACGCCACGCAGCTCGCGGTGTGGGCATCCCTCGGACAGCTCGGTATCGAAGGAACGCAGTTCACGGATGGGCGCGAGAAGATCGCGCAGCCCACCGGCGATACGCAGCAAATGCGCGTGTTCCGCGCTATTCAGCTTCTTTTGGCTGTGGGTGCGACTTGGACGAAAATCCCGCAGGTGGGTATGTATATCCGATTAAAGCAAGACGAGTTGGGCGGCAATATTTCTATCGCTGGTGATATGACTCTGGAATACGCCGCTGACAATGAGCTTTATGGACTGAAACGTGAGGTTATCAACGGGAAATCGTATTATACCCGCGAATACATCTTCGCCAGCGCAACGTCCACCTACTACGATAACTATTGTATTGAGCTATGGGCAGACGGCGCGCCTGCCGGAACGATCTTTACTGACCTCAACAACGTGGAGCTTGCCCGTGGTACATTTCGTGAGAAAGCAACATGGGTGCTTCCGAACGAAGTGAAGACGACCACGCTTAACGAGAACGGCGTGGAGCTGGTCGGCACGGCGAAGCTCTGCATCCCTGTGGACACGGTGCCAAACAGCGGCGAGATCATAATCTGTTGCGGCTCGCTGGTCATGCAGTATAGTATATTCCTCGCAAAAAATGAAAGAGCGACGGAGCAGAGCTATATCATCGCCAATCCGTCGAAAACCGCGCTCTCCGCCGACGCCGTGTTGAATTGGGGCAGTCCGATCACCGAGACCGGCAAACTTGAAATTCTCAAGGTGGACGGCAGCGGGAATCCCCTTGCGGGTGCGGTATTTACCCTTTCGGGCAGCGACGGTTCCGTTCATACCGGTACTACCGACGCCAACGGTAAAATCAAATGGGAGATGCTCAATCCGCTCTATACCTACACGCTGACGGAAACCACCCCGCCCGCGGGCTACGGCATCGCCGCGCCGGTCAATGTGACCATCCAGGCGGCGCGCACGAACTACGTCACGGTGCGCGATACGATGTCGAAGCAACTCACCGTTCACAAGCAGGACGCGCAGAACGGGTACTCCCTCGTCGGCGCGACCATTGCCTTTGAGCGGATCGACGGCGACTACTACACCACCAAGACCACCGACCACGCGGGCAACATCCAATTCAGCGCCGATGATCTTCCCATCGGCAGCTACAAGGTCTACGAGGTCACCGCGCCGGAGGGCTACGAGCTGGATGCCACGGCGCAGACGGTGCATTGGGACGGGCTGCACGACATCACGCTCACCTTCACCAATGTCCGCAAGCCCACCCTGACAATCTACAAGTGCGACGAAGGCAATCTGCGCAGCCTGCCCTACGCGACCTTCGAGGTGTATAAGAACGGGCAGCTCGTCACGACCGTCGAAACCAACGAGAACGGACTCGCCTATGTCCCCGGCGTTACGACCGGATATTACACGATCAAGGAGACCGTCGCGCCTGCGGGCTACGTCCTCGACAGCACGGAGCATAGCGTCTACGTCGATCTCTACGACCCCGCGACCACCGACGACCCGCGCATCGTCATCACCAACGCCGCCAAGCCGCATCTGCGCATCCTGAAGTACGACGCGCAGACCAACGAGGCGCTCTCCGACACCACCTTCGAGGTGTACCGCGACACCACGCTGATTGGAACGTACACGACCAACGCCAACGGTGAAATCTACCTGTACGACCTTGTCCCCGGCACTTACTTGGTGAAAGAGATCGCGGCAAAGGCGGGCTACGTCGTAAACTCCACGCCGCAGCAGATCGAGGTCAAGGCAGGGACGGAAAACTACGCCCTGACCTTCCTGAATCAGCTTAAACCCGGCATCCGCCTCGTCAAGCTGGACAGCCAGACGATTCAGCCGCTTGCGGGCGCAAAGTTCCGCGTTGCGCGGATCGGCGGCGGTTTCAGCCGCGAGTACACCACGGGCGCAAGCGGCGAGATCAACCTGACCGAGCTGGAAGCCGGAGCATATGAGGTGACGGAGTTGTCCTCGCCGGACGGCTACCTCATCGACGAGGCGACCCGCACCATCCAGATCAACGCGGGCGAGAATGCCGCTTTCGTGTTCACGGATACGGAAAAGCCCTCGCTGCTCATTGAAAAGAGGGACGCGGAAACCAGAGCGGCACTTGCGGGCGCGACCATCCGTATCACGCGCATGAGCGACGGCTATGCCATTGACCGCGTGACCGACAATAACGGTCAGATCAAGCTGGAAGGCATGGAGCCGGAGCTATACTCCGTACAGGAGGTTGCCGCGCCCAGCGGCTACGTCCTCAATGAGCAGGAATATCACGTCCAGCTCCGCGCAGGCAAACCTTCTTCGCTGACCGTGACCGATCACCAGCGCCCCGACCTGCGTATCGTCAAGTTCGACGCGCAGACGATGCAGCCGCTTGCTGGTGTGCAGTTCGCCGTTTACCGTGACACAAAGCTGTTGGGGCAGTACAAGACCGACGCCAACGGCGAGATCCTCCTCTATGATCTCGACCCAGCCGTGTATCTGGTGAAGGAGATTGCCGCGCCGAATACGCACGTCGTCAACTCGACGCCGCAGGAAATCGAGCTGGAAGCGGACGCGACCAGCACCTACAACCTTGTATTTCTCAATTTACTCAAGCCCGGAATCCGCCTCGTCAAGTTGGACAGCCAGACCATGAAGCCCCTCGCCAATGCCAAATTCCGTATTTCGCAGGTAGGCGGAGGCTACAGCAAGGAATTCACTACCAATGCTAACGGCGAGATCGACCTGACCGCGCTTACACCCGCGACCTACACGGTAGAGGAGCTCGCCGCCCCGAATGGCTACCTTATCGACGATGCCAGCCGTATCATCAAAATTGAGGGCGGCGAGAACGCCGTGTTTGTGTTCACCGACACGCGCAAGCCCTCGTTCTCTCTGGTCAAGCTGGATAGTCTGACGGGAAATCGCCTTGCCGGTGCCACCTTCAGAATTGCCAGGATTGAAGACGGGACACGATACCTCAACCGCATCACAAACACAAACGGCGAAATCAGCATCACTGATTTGGAACCCGGCGTCTATTTCGTTTCCGAGCTGTCGGCGCCGGAGGGATATATCGCCGCGTCGATGGAGTATCACGTTGAACTTGTTCCCGGGCGGACCGCTCAACTGGTTCTCTCCAACAATCAGAAGCCCGACCTGAAGATCAAAAAGCGCGACGCTGATACCGGTGCGGCTTTGAGCGGCGCGGCGTTTACGATTAAACAAGCTGACGGTTCTACGGTTACCACGAAGGTAACCGATGCGAACGGTGAGATTTTCATTGAAAATCTGGAACCGGCTGTTTACGAAATCACGGAAAAAACGCCGCCCACGGGCTACCTGCCCGCCGAGGAGCCGACGCAGCTCATTACGCTGTACCCCAACAAAACCGGCGAGGTGATATTTGAAAACCACGCCAAGCCGTCTCTCACGGTCAATAAGATTGACAGCGTGACCGGCGACCCCATCAAGGGCGTTAAGTTCCGCGTTGCCTACGCCAGCAACAATACTTTTTCCGGAGAGATCAACGAGCTGGGTGACTATTATACCGACGAAAATGGTCAAATCGTGATTGACAAGCTGAAGGACGGCTGGTATCGCGTGACCGAGCTGGAACCCGCCGCAGGCTACGCCATTAAGGAACCTGCTACGCAGGAATTCTACGTCATTGCAGGCAAGGGCAAAACCGTGACCTTTGAAAACACGCCGCTCTCCGCACTCGTGGTCTATAAATATGATTCTGTGACCGGTGAAGCGGTCAGCGGTGCGGTATTTCAAGTAAAATATCTGTCCGGCAACAGCGGCACGGGCGGCACCGTCATCGGCACCTATAAGACCAGCGCCAATGGCAGCTTCACGATCACCAACCTCAAGGCAGGGACCTACATTGTCGAAGAGCTTGCCAGCGACAGCGGACACGTTATTGATACCGCACCGCAGACGGCATATATCAGCGGCAAGGATCAGGACGTGGTATCCCTATACTTTGGCAACGCGCCCAAAGGTTCGCTGCTTGTCAAGAAGGTGGACGCCGCCAACGGCAAACCGCTTTCGGACGTGGAGTTCATGGTCACGACAGCGGACGGCGCGGTGGTCGGCGACGCCAACGGAAAATTCGTGACCGACCTCGCGGGCAGCTTCACGGTGGACGGGCTCGTGCCCGGAACCGCTGTCGTGGTCAAGGAGACCCTCGCCAAGGACGGCTACGTCATGGACGACGCACCGCAGACCGCCCAGATCAAGGCGGGCAAGACTACGACGCTGGAGTTCCGCAATGCACCCAAGGGCAGTCTCATCATCGTGAAGAAGGACAGCGTGACTGGCGCGCCGCTCAAGGGTGTGACCTTCCGCGTCATTACGTCGGACGGGCGCTTTGTTGCCAACGAGGGCGGCAAGGTGTCCTCCAACGGGTTTTTCAAGACCGACGCCGACGGGCAGATCATCCTGACGGGGCTGACGCCGGACACCTACGTCGTGACCGAGATCGAGACCATCGCCGGCTATGTGCTGGACGCTGAGCCGCAGACGGTCGTGGTCAATGCCGATGACGCGCAGACCTTGACCTTTACGAATACGCCGGAGGGCGGGCTGGTCATCATCAAGTCCGATGAGGACACCGGCGAACGCATTTCAGGCGTGAAGTTCGAGGTGCGCAAGCAAAACGGCGAGATTATCGGACAGTACACCACCGACCGCAACGGTGTGATCCGTCTCCCGCAGCTCACGAAAGGCTGGTACGTCGTCACCGAACTGAAGGCGGCGTCTGGCTACAAGCTCGACGTCACCCCGCAGAGCGTGGCGGTGAAAGACGGGCAAACAACAACGTTGGAGCTGACGAACGAGCGTTATAGCAGCATCACCATCCACAAGACCGACGCCGTGACCGGCGAGGGTATCTACGGCGTCACCTTCATGGTCTATAACAGCGCAAAACGTCCCGTCGAGCAGCTCGTTACCGATCAGGACGGCTACGCGCATACTGAAACTGAACTGCTTGCGGGACGCTACTATGTGCGTGAAATGCAGGCGGCGGACGGTTATCTGGCGGACACGGAGTACAAGACCGTAACGCTCAAGACGGGCAAGGAAAGCGTGATCGAGTGGGAGAACACGCCCATCACGGGTCAGATCATGGTCTACAAGTACGCCGCCGAATACAACGCCGTGACCGGCACAGCACCCGGAACGCCGCTGTCCGGCGCGGTCTATGAGATCGTGGACGTCCGCACCGGCAAGGTGGTGGACAACATCGCCACCGACGCGCGCGGCGTGGCGGCATCCAAGCCGCTGCCGCTCAAGCGGTATGAAGTCAAGGAGGTGTCCGCTCCCGCTTATTGGCAGGTGGACAGCACGACCTATGACGTGACGCTGGAGTTCGCGGGTCAGATCGTCAAGCTCTCATCCTACGACAAGCCCGCGCAGCTCGGCGCGACGCTGAACAAGACGGGACTCAAGGAAGTCCTCGCGGGAAGCAAGATGACGTACACCTTCACCGTGGCGAACACCTCCAACGTGCCGTTGACCGGCTTTTACTTCCACGACAAGATCCCCTACGACGTGACGGGCGCGAGTGTGCTCACGACGGGCACCTACAGCGCGCGGCTCAATTATCGTATCCTCTATAAGACGAACCTGAACGAGTACCGCGTACTGGCATCCAACCTCCTGAGCACGAACAACTACGCCTTCCAACTGACGGGACTGCCGTTGATGGCAGGCGAGGTCGTGACCGACATCTACTATGATTTCGGCACCGTGCCCGCTGGTTTCCAGAGCGTCGCCAAGCCCACGCTGACGGTATCCGTCAGCCCAACGGCGGTCAACGGCTATCAGGTCATCAACCGCACAGACGCGGGCGGCCTGTATGCCGGAACATGGCAGACGGCAAACGCGAGCTGGGTCACGGTTGTCCGCAACCTGACGCCCGCAACGCCGAAGACGTTGCCCAAGACGGGGTATTAAGGCACACAGCAAAACAGGCGGGCTTTTCGCCCGCCTGTAACCTTAATATCGTTGTTCCGAGAGAAGCTCATAGAAGAAATCCGAAGATGCATCCGTTTGGGGCTCATCTGAAGCCCGTTCAGGAATGTCCCATTTGGTGTAGTTCTGATCCAGTTCCATGTCGTCCCCTCCCATCACACAACCGAAAGAGAGTATAGCAGACGCTGCATGATGGGTCAATGGTGGACAGGCACAAGAAAAAGCACAAAATCTTGTCTGAAATGGGGATTGACAAGCATTTACCCCAAGGAGGTGTTTTCCATGAAAAGAATATATCGCGATTATCTGCAATGTCTTGTACTGCTGCTCGTCGTTCCGCTCCTGACGTTTTCGGCGTATGCCGCAAGCGATCTATGGAGCGTCGCGCGCACCATCATCATCGATGTTTACAACGGCATCGCAGGAATCAGTACAGTTCTGGCCGGCTGTATGTCGGCGGTCGCCGTGCTCGGTGCAAAGCTGGGCAACACACAGCAGAAATCCGATCAAGCGTGGGATTGGCTCAAGCGCATCTGGATCGCGTGGGCGATCATCAACGGCATCGGCGCATTCATCGCCTACATCACGCCGTTTTTCAACGGGCTTGCGACACTTGAGCCGTAGCCCTGTCGCTCCGGCGTCTGGGAGGTGAGCGGCTTGCTGGAGCTTCTTTTGCGCGGCTTGCTCGAATGGGTCTACGGACTGCTGCTGGAAATCTGGGAGTATTTCGTCTCGGCTTTCCTCGATGTCCTGAACGTGGACTTCGCCTACCTCAAGCTGCATATCCCTGTCATTCCGGCAATCATGCAGATACTGCTGGCGGTCGGTTGGGCGCTGCTCATCGGCAATCTGGTCTTCCAGTCGATGAAAAGCATGATGTCCGGTCTCGGCTTCGAGGGCGAAGACCCAAAGCTGCTGTTCACACGCAGCTTCGTCTTCGCCTTCCTGCTGTTTGCAAGCCCGCAGATCTGCGCGCTCGGACTGAACATGACCGCCCGCGTCATCGACCTGTTGGGCACAGTGGACGCCATGGACGTTCATCTTGTCGATGAAAGCTCGTTTGTCGGCTTGGGCGCGGCATGGCTGCTGGTCATCCTTGCCAATGTGATCCTGATGTTCAAGGTATTCCGCTTTCTGCTGGAAATCGTCGAGCGGTATCTGGTGCTGGCATTTCTGACAATCTGCGCGCCGCTGGCGTTCGGCGTCGGAGGAAGCAAGAATACGGCGAACATCTTCGCTGGCTGGTGCCGGATGTACGCCTCGATGTGCTTTATGATGGTAAGCAACATCATCTGCTTTAAGCTGCTGTTTTCGCTGCTTGGCACCGCGCCCACAGGAGCGGATGTCTTTTTGTGGATCGCGCTGTTGTTCGGCGTAGTGAAGGTGGCACGTAAAACGGATGACATCATCACGCGCATTGGGTTGAACCCCGCCATCACCGGCGACGGTCTCCACGGTCGCGGACTGGTCGGAATCCTCGCCTATACGGTCATGCGGACAATGGTGGTCAGCGCGGTCAAAGCCGCAGGAAAAAGCGCTGCGGCAGGAACCGCTCGCTCTACAACCAACAACAACGGGACGAACAACGGTCGCGTCCCCCCTGTCGGTGCCTCGCCAAAGCACGGCGGAGCAGGAAGCGGCAGGACTCGTGACACAAACACGACGCGATCAAGTACGATGCAAACAAGAGCAGCTTCGGGCAATCAGCGCGGCACTGCAGCTTATCCTATTTCTGTTATCCCGGATGACAAAGAGACCGTCGCAATGAACGGTCCCACCCCCACGACCAGAGCCGCCGCGATTGCCGCAATGCAAGCGCAGAACAGGAACAGTGAGCGTAGCTCCGAGCGTGCAACCTCCGTGCAAGCCAGCCATGGACGGCAGCCGAGCGCGGCGGCACAAGCGAAAGCGGCGATGCCTCGGAATGATCGGCAAACGTCAGGCAAAGGCTTCGTCGTTTCTTCCGGCACCGCAGGAACGGGCAAAAGCTTCGAACAGCAAACAAGCCATATTGAAAGCGGCAAGCCGCAGCACGGCACGGCAGGAACACCAGCCAGGTCACAAACCCGCTTTACAAATCCAAGTCGCACGACGCCGAATCAGACATCGCATTCCCGAACGCAGGTCGGCGGCGAGATAAAAAACGGTGCCAACGGAGCGTCAGCTACCTTTGGTACGGCGCAGAGTGTTTCTGCCACAGCCAAGGAAACTCGGTTTACGCAGAGAGCAGCATCGGAGACACGAGAAGCGCGAAAAGCCGCATCGGTAAAGCAATCGGGCGCGGCACAGCCACCCGCTGTCAGAAGCGAAGCACCGAAGGCATCTTCTCCCATCACGGCACCGCAGGAATCACGCGCACCTCATCCTGCAAACGCGAGCATCAAGAGCACGCAGAAGTCACAATCTTTCACTTCGGCGCCGCAGGAGCAACACGCAACCCGTCCGACAAATTCAAGCGCCGAGGCCACGCAAAAGCGTTCGACTCCAGCTTCGGCATCGCAGGAAAGCGCGTCTACGACGCGCAAGGAGGCATCTACCATAGCAGGCAGGCAGGTTTCACGCTCCGGCACCGCAGGAACCGCGCCGCCCGCGGCGCGAACCACGTCTGTCAAGAAGTCAGATCGCGCCCCGCGTCAATCGGCACGGCGCTCCGATCCCGCCAAGAAAAAGAAAGGAGGCGACGCTTCTGAACGAACAGGGTAGCGACCGGATCATATGGCAAATCATCGCCGGCATTCTCACCGTGATCTTCGTGTTTCCCACGCTGATGATTTGCGCCGTCCCCAGCTTTTTCTTTGGTTCTGACAGTTCCAGGGACACGGAGATCCAACGCTTGACAATGCAGGCGGCGAGCATCGGCGGTATCTGTATGAGCCTATCCCAGTTCGAGGATACCATAATCGACTGCATTGTGACGAGTATCGCCGCCGAATATGAGGAGCAGGGCGTTTCCATCGATCGCATTGAGGTCGAGAGCGGGTTCGATGAAGAAAGCCTTCAATGGTTCACTGCTATCAACTCCGCCGCCCATGCGCAAAACTTAGAGGAGTTGTCTGTTGATGAGATCCGGCAGCTTTGCGCCGCGCGGCTCTCTTATTCATTTAAGCTGCTTGGTGAAGGTGAAACCACACTCCATGTTTCAGTTGATCCGCTTGATCCTGACGAGTGGATGGACAAGCTGGGCTTCACTGTTGAGGATAGGACTTGGGCGGGCGCGATATTTGAAACGCTGTCGCAGAGTGACGCCGTGCACAAGTATGCCGTTTTTTTCTCCGACACAACGGATTACAGCGGCGATAGCGCCTATTCCGGCGTCACTCTGCATGGCGGCAGCTTTGGCAACGACATCGACACCGCCGACTTCCTTGATCCGTCCACGAAAAACGCCCACGACCTCGCCGCTTACGCAGTGCAGGCATGGGAGAACAACTGGGGCTACGTCTGGGGGACGTTCGGGAACATCCTGACGCCCTCGCTGCTGGACTACAAGGCAAGCCAGTATCCCGACGGTGTCGGAAAGTACCGCGCGTTCATCGAGCAGAACTACCTCAACCGGCGCACGACGGACTGCATCGGTCTGGTCAAAAGCTACGGTTGGTTCAATGCCGATACAGGCGGGATCGACTATGGCTCCAACGGTGTGCCGGACTACTCGGCAAATGAGATGTACCGTAATGCCGTTTCCAACGGTGCAGTGCACGGCATGATCGCGGAGATGCCGGAGCTTCCGGGGCTTGTGCTCTGGAAGGAGGGGCACACCGGCGTCTACATTGGCGGAGGCTATGCCGTCGAAGCCACGAGCACGAGCAAGGGCGTATGCAAGACAGAGGTGGCGGGACGCGGCTGGCAGGCATGGTATATGCTGCCGTATATCGACTATGGGGAGTGATGGATTTGGCGGTCATAAAACTCTGGCGATTCCGAACGGGGTATCATATCACGCTGCAAGAGCTCGCCGATGCAGTCGGCTGTTCCAACCAATATCTTAGCGCGCTGGAGTACGAGAAAGCGCACGCCTCAAAAATGCAGCAAGAAAAGATTTTGGAGGCATTTTTGACCCTTGCGTCAAAGCACAGACAAGATGCGCTTGCATTGGACAGGGAACTTCTTACGGCGAAGGCTACACTTTTTGAGTTGGAAGGGAGCGCCACCGATGAATCCTGAAATCTACCACATCCCCGCCAACTACACCGACGCGGGACGCATCCTCGGCGTGTTTGAGATCCGAAACGTCGTTGAGGCGGTATTGCTCGCGCTCCCGACGCTGTATTTCTGCCTTGCGCTGCTGCCGCTGGCGCTGAAGGCGAAGCTCATCGTCACGATCGTCCTTGTGATCCCCGTGGGCGGTTTCGCTCTCATCGGTATCCGAGACGACAGTCTGACGCGCTGGCTCAAGATTTGGCGGCGATGGCGCAAGCGGCGCAGGATACTCTATTTCAGAGGGGAGGTCACCCAATCATGGGATTAAAGGAATGGCTGTTCGGCGCGCCCGCCAAAAGCAAAAGCGGCACGGAGCCGTTTCCGAACAGCATACAGGCATGGCTGCCGGTCAAAAACATTATCGGCGGCGTGGTCGTTACGAAAGACGACCGTTTCATCAAGATACTGGAAGTCCTGCCGGTCAACATCAGGCTCCTGTCTCCGGCGGAACAGAGCGCCATCATCGAAACATATGCCGCGTATTTGAAGATCGCGCCCACCAGCATGTCCATCGAGGTACGCACACAGACCGCCGATACCAGCGAGTATGTGGCGCGCATGAGGCAGTATGCCGCAGGGGAAGAGAACGGAAACTGTCGTGAGATGATCGAGGACAACATCCGCGAGATCGGCGAAGGAATCGCCCGCGATGCGCTTTGGCACCGGTTTTTCATCATATTTGAGTACGAGCCGCAGATGAAAGCGGCGCAAAACAGCGTTCACGGCATCGTGGAACGGCTCAACGAGGAGGCGGACACGGCGCGGCGCTATCTGGACGCCTGCGAGTTGGAGGTGTTGGAGCCGCGATTCTCGGACAACTTTTTGCTCCAACTGCTCTACGAGATCATCAACAAGCGCACCAGCCGACGTGTGAAGCTGCCGGAGGGTGTGTTCGATATGACCACCGCGATCCACGGGGTCTATGAGGAATGACGCTCTGCCATACGGAGAGGCAGAGCGTCATTGCATCATTCGTTGATCAGACGATTCAGTTTTTTGTCAAAAGACAGCACGTTTTCACCGAGAAGTCTTGCGCGGGACACAAGCATTCCGTCAACGAAATCTATATTGCGGTCAGCGTAATAATTGAGCGCGCTTACCATGACTTCGGGATGCTGAATGGATACCTGATCCAGCAGATGAACCAGAACATCCCTAACCACCGAGCGTTCAACCTCATAGTGACTGTGCAGAACATAGACCACTTCTGCCAGAACGGACGGCAGCGTATATGCCTTGCCGGATTCAATCTCTCGTTTCGCTATGGCAAGCATTTCTTCGTTGTCACCAAGTAGAAACCGCAGCATGACATTGGCGTCGATCAAAGTCATTGTGTGCCTCCGAGCTTTTGAATCGCGGCGTTTGCATACGCACTGTGAAGCGCAGCGGATTCGCCCGCAAGCTTTTCCGGCGTTGCGTATTTCCGCAGCGACCCCGCAAGATCGGCAACAGAAGCGCCGGAAGCTTCATTCTCGGCAGTCAGTTGAAACGGCAGTCCGTTGACACGCAGACTTTGCGCCGCAAACATACGGATCGCCTCCGCAAAGCTGGTGCCTAAGCTCCGATACAGCGATTCGACTTGCTCCTTCATATCAGAGTCCATCCGAAGCTGCATGGTGGATTCTTTCGCCATATGATCGCCCCCTTGTAATGAAATAGTATAACAAATCAACACGAATGTCAATCATCCGAAAGGCAGAATCTCATGTCAAGCAAAAAGAAACCCTTTTTCAAACCGCAGAAAAAGAAAAACGCAAAGAAAGCCAACAGCGTCGCCCCAAAGCAACTCTCCTTAAAGCGCCTGCTGTTTGGCGAAGAAAAGCCCGACTTTTCGGCGCTGACGGCGGGTTCCACTACTATACTCGACATCCTCTCGCCCGCCGCCATCGACACAAAATGCAAGGACTATATCGTGGTGGACAGCGTGTACCATGCCTATCTCTACGTCATGGGCTACGGCTATGCCACGACGGTCGGCTCCTGCTGGCTCGCGCCGCTGGTCGAGGCGGGCGAGGGCGTCAGCCTGATCTTCACCTTTCGCCGCCAGCCGCGCGAAAAGACGCTGAGCAGCATTTCGCAGACCACGATGATGAACCGCTCGCGGATGCACGACATCGGCGACAACCGGCAGGACTACGAGGAGCTGGACAGCGCCATTCAAGCGGGGCTGTACCTCAAGGGCGCCATGAACCGGCAGGGCGAGGACTTTTATTATATGTATACGCTCCTTGAAATCACGGCGGACGACCCCGAAACGCTTGAGCAGCGCGTCACCGCCGTCGAAAAGCTCTGTGTGTCAGAGGAGATGCTCGCGCGGCGCTGTGACTATATGCAGGAGCAGGCGTTCCTGTCCGCGCTTCCCGTTCTTTCGCTCGATCCCGACATAGAGCGCAAGGCGCGCCGCAACGCACTGACCGGCAGTGTCGCGGCGGCGTTCCCCTTTGCGTCGTATGAGCTGAGCGACCGCAACGGTATCTTTCTCGGTCTCAACCTATACAACCGTTCGCCAGTGTTCCTCGACTTCTACGACGACTACAAGTACACCAACGGCAACTGCTGGATCGGGGGCAGCTCCGGCGCGGGCAAGACCTTCGCCCTCAACTGTCTGGGAGGTCGCCTGCGCCAGCAGGACAAGCGTGTCATCTATGTTATACCCAAAAAGGGGCATGAGTTCCGCCCGCTGTGCGAGCTGATGGGCGGACTGTATCTGCGCCTCTCCCCGTCCTCCAAGGACTGCCCGAACATCATGGCGATTCGACGCCGGTCGCTGGACTCCTACGCCGATCTCAAGAACCTCACCGCACGCGACGACAGCGTTCTCGCGGAGAAGATTTCCCATCTCATCATCTGGTTCTCGCTTCAAAAGCGCGACCTCTCCGACGAGGACAGGAACCACCTCGACAGCTCGCTGGTGGAGTGCTATCGGCGCTACGGTATCTCCTTTGACAACGCCACCCTGACCGGCGAGGACGGCGCGTTTCGGGAAATGCCGATCCTTCCCGACTGGTACGAAGTGCTGAACGAGAAGCCGGAAACCAAGCACCTCGCCGTCGTGCTGGCGCGGTATGTGACCGGCAGCGCCGCGGCAATGGGACGGCGCAACGACATTGACCTCGACAACAAGTACATCGTGCTGGACGTATCGGGTATGCCCGACGACCTTCAGCTTCCCGGCATTTTCTGGGCGACGGATATTGCGAACGACCTCATCATGGACGCGGGTGCGGAGTTGTCCGCGCTGATTGCCGACGAGCTGTGGAGCTTGGTCGGGGCAAACTCCAATCCCCTCGCCGCGGGCTTCATTTTGGAAATGGTCAAGACCATTCGCGGACTGGGTGGGATCGCCGTCACCTCCACGCAGGGAATGCAGGACTTGTTCAGTCTCGACGGTGGCAAGTACGGCAAAGGCATTCTCGATTCCAGCCGCATCAAAATCGTCATGCAGATGGAGGAGCAGGAGGCGCGTCTCATCCAGAACGTGCTCAATCTCTCGGAAGCGGAGGTACGTCAGATCACACGCTTTCGACGCGGCGAGGGGCTGCTGTGCATCGGGTACAACCACGTTCCCGTCGCATTCCACGCAACGGAGCGGGAGTACGACGCCATCACCACCTCGTCAACTGATCTTCGAATGCGAAAGGAGGAGCGCCCATGAGCGAGCTGAAGCAGGACGTCGTACACCTGCAAGAGCTGATTGGCGACGCTTTCACCAAAACTGGCGCGCTCGTCGCCTATGCGGACGGTGGTGCCATGTCGCTGGAAAAGCTGCAAAAGGTCTTGGAGCAGACCGCCGATGAATTTGAACGTGCGACCTTAGAGCTGCGCCGTCTGTGTGAACAGTCCTCAACTGGTACGGGCGGATTTGCCAAACGCCCTTCGCTCCCGTCGAAGCAGATCGTCGGCGACGTGGAAGCATTCGGTTTGGACAGCGGCTGGCTCCACATCCGAGTAAACACGCTGCTTCCGCATTGCCGCTATCAAACGCCCGGCTGGCTGACGGATACGATCCGCCGCCTGCTGGACGATTACGAGTCTGCGGGCAACGCTTTGCCCCACTTTGAACAGGCGCTGCTGGTGATCGACGAGCACAGCGACATCGACGGGCGGCACATCTTCGATCAGGACAACAAGGGCTGGAAGGCGGTCAGCAACGCCATCAAGGGCAGGCTCATCCTCGACGACGACCAGTACACCCTGAGCATCGCGCTGTTGTCAAAGCGAAGCACCGAGAATGTCTGCCACATCTCGTTGCTGGACTTGCGCGAGGCGTCGGATTTCTTTGCCGGACACTCCGGCTACTATGCCGCGAGCGACATCTACGAGGGTCGATGGCCCTGACAGGTGTATTTCTGAAAACAGCCCTTTGGGGTGTGCGCAAACAGGAAACTCACCTGTCCGGGTCAAAGCTGGCAAAGATGCCGTTTCAGCCGCTCAGGAGCAGGAATACGCCTGTCCTCTATGCAGGGGTAACAGGTGTATTTCCATTTCTACTGTCAAAGAGCGCTGAAATTGACACTGCGCCGACAGGCGCAGGGGCGATTTCGGCGCTCCCTTGGTTCGTCAAAAGGAGGTGCGCGGGGTGCTGATGAGCGAGGGGGACGTTGCTCTGCTGGGGCTTCTGACTTGGTGCCAGTTTGCGCCGCGAAAGGATGTTCTCACGATCATGCTTGAGTCTGATGTTGCCGCGCTGATCGCGGTCGGTTTTGTCAAGTTGAACGAGGCGATAGATGCTTATGTCATCACGGCGAAGGGCTTACGCGCGCTTGCCATTGTCATAGACGGTAGGCTCCCGACGATTACGCAGTCCTACCACACAAGCGCCATCGAACGGAGGCTTCGTCTCTCCCGCCTCATGCTGACGGCATATCGGGCGGGTATCAACGTCTTCACAATCGAAACATCCGAGCTCCGTACCGCGCCGTCGTTCTTCCTTTCTGCCGTCACACGGGGACGCGGCGGCGATCCATGGGGCGGGACACGAGTTGGTGCGCTGCTCCACCTGCCAGATGTAGTCGCCGCCATGCACTACGTTCCCCCCGGCATCGGCAAAATATCCCTTGTCGATGAAATCGGCGTGCTGGTCAACCAGACCTCTGGCATCAAGGACGCCAGCCGCGCCTTCCTCTTCGCCGGTGCAAGCTACGCGGAACTCCTGACAGAGCTTTCCAACAGCGGAGCAAAAACGGACAGCAAGCTCATATCCTACGGCGAAGCATTCCGCGCCTCGCCCTATCCCGTCCATCTGCTCCCCTGTGACGCCACCGGCGCGAAGCAGCTGCGCGTTATGTCTGTTCCGCATTACCGCGAATGGTTCACGCGCGCGACGCTGCAATCCGAGTACCGCCCGCCGCCTGCGGATGCGCCGGACTGGGACGCGCTCTTTCGCGGCGCACCCTTTGTCATGGCCGCAGACATGGATCTGCGGCGCATCGACCGCGCCGTCGCAGAGGCAAAGCGGCGCGGCTACCCCCACGTCAGCATGGCGGCGTTGGAACCGCAGGCGACGGAGGTGCTCTGCCCCCGCTACGCGGACGCCGGCATGGCAAAGGTGTTCGTCTGGACGCGGGAGACGGAAGAAGCCCTGTTCGGCGAACGGCTAAAGCTGCGCGGCATGGAGGCCGTGCCCTATCGGAACGCGAAAGGAGAGTATGTCAATGCCCCGATTATCCAAGCTGATCGAAAAAGCGGAAGACCGGCTGGAGCGAAGGCTCGGAAGCTGGTATGAACGCCACAAGGCAAAGCTGCCCGCCTATATTTCCTTCGGAATGGTGGGCTGGTATTTCTACGGTATGTTCATCAACTCCATCCGTCTCGGCATAGCGAACACGTTCCACCGAACAGGAGAGAATACGCAAAACATATGGATTTTGAATCCGTTTCGTAATATATTCGCCGTACTATCACCCACAGGAATCGCTGTGACGTTCTTTATTGTGCTGATGACCTGCCTCATCACCAAGAAGGGTTATCTCTGGTTCTCCGGTTACAAGTGCAAACGCGACCCGCGCGGCTTCGATGTCCTGCCGGACGGGACGCACGGCACCTCCGGCTTTTTGACGGAGCGGGAGATGCGCGCGTTTCTGGAACTGGGTTCTGTTACGGAGGTCAAGGGAATGATGCTCGGCAAGCACAAGGCGCGTGAGGACGATCCACCCAAGTATGACCTCTACGTCGCGCATGAGATGAAGGCGGGCAACAACAACAATCTGCTGTGCATCGGCGCGCCGGGCAGCGGCAAGACGCGCGGGTTCATCATCCCGTTCCTCATCGGCTGCGCGGATCGTGGGGAGTCCGTGTTCATATGCGACCCGAAGGGAGAGCTGTTTGAGAAGCTGTCACCGTATTTTGCGGAGAAGGGGCACTACGTTAAGGCGGTCAACTTTCTGGACATGGCGCACAGCGACGGTTGGAACTGTCTCTACGGCCTGGAGCAGGAAACGCGGCTGGTGCAGACGGTGGCGAACACGATCATTCAGAACACCTCCGGCCCGAACGAGGCGGACGACTTCTGGGCGCGCGCCGAGCTGAACCTGCTCATGGCGCTGCTGCACTATGTCGTCAATCTCAGGGACGCGCGCGGCAACCTGCTCCCCATCGAGCAGCGGAGCATCGGCGCGGTGTACCGCATGATTGCCAACGAGAGCATCAACCAGATCAACGCGAAGCTGCAAGCCCTTCCGCCCGAGCATCCGGCGAAGGGACACCACGGACTGTTCCTGAAGGCGAAGGAAGCTCTGTGGGGCAACATCGTGATCGGTCTCGGCAACCGGCTCGCCATCTACCAGAACCGGCTGGTGGACAAGATCACCAGCTACAACGACGTCGATCTGACGCTCCCCGGCAAAAAGCCCTGCGCCTACTTCGTCATCATCTCCGCGCAGGACGCCGCGTACCGCTTCCTCAGCTCGCTGTTCTTCTCGCTGGCGATCCCGCAGCTCTCGGACTACGCGCGGCTCTACGGCGAGGGCGGTCGGCTGCCGGTGCTGGTCAACTTCTGCATGGACGAATACTGCAACATCGGCTACATGGAGGGCATGGCGGACGCGCTCAACAGCATACGCGGCTTCAACATGAGCTGTCAGATCGTCGTACAGAGCCTGTCCCAATGGGAGGAGAAATACCCACGCAAGGAGTGGGAGAACCAGCTTGCCACCTTCAACCAAACGCTTTATATGGGGTGCAACGACATCGCCACGGCGCGGTATCTCTCGGAAAAGTGCGGCAAGGTGACGATCTCGGTCATCAACAACCAGATGCCGATGGCGCCGCTGTTTTCGCCGATCTACAATACGCCGCGCCCGTATTCTCAGACACGGAGCAACACGGCGCGCGATCTGATGCAGCCCGACGAGATCCTGCGCATGGACGGCGGCAAGTGCATCGCGCTCTTTCAGGGACACAAGCCCGCGCTGCTCTACAAGCTCGCGCCGGAGGAGCTGCCGGTCTACGGCAAGCTCCGCTCCTGCCGCGTGTTGGACTACACGCCGGATTGGAAGCGGCTGGAGGACGAAGCGGCGAAGCGCGTGGAGCGGACGCCCGTGGAGCAGCCGGAGGCTCAGGCATCTCCTCCGGCAAAGCCAGCCGGACAGGACAAGGACTATGTTTTTGTGGACTTGATGAAGAAGTCCCCGCTCGTGGAGCTGACGATGGACAAGGTGCGGGGCGACAAGAGTGAATAAATGGAGGAGCTTCACCATGCAAGCAGCACAGATGAAAACGCGCCCCCGCTTCACGCTGATGAAGCAGACGGACGTGCAGAGTATTTACTATATGCAAATGCCGCGCTGGCTGTTCTTCGATCCGCGCTACGCCGACCTCAGCTTGGACGCGAAGGTTGCTTACACCTTCCTGCTCAATCGCTTTCAGCTCTCCCGCAGAAAGGGCTGGGTGAACGAGCAGGGTGAGGTGTTCATCATCTTTCCGCGTCACGCGCTCGCCAAGGAGCTCCGCATCTGCGAGAAGCGCGTCACCGCCGCATTCCGAGCACTGGCTGAGCGGGAGCTGGTCTGGGAGAAGCGTTGCGGGCGTGGCGACGCCAACCAAATCTATCTCGCCCGCATCGAGCCGCAGGACGATCCCACATACGAGTGCGCGCCGTTCCATTCCGAAGGATATGAGGAATGCGGCTCAAGAACCGTCGATATTGCGGGTCTTCAACACGAGCAGGGGGTCGACGCCGTTCAAGAACCGCAGGATCGGCGCTTCAAGAACGGCGAGAACGGCGGTTCAAGAAGCGCGGATCTGGCGGTTGCAGAACCGCAGGATCCGCCGTCAAGTAAAAAAGAAAAGAAAAATACAGAAATCATGCAGAAAGAAGTCAGTCTATCCGTCGGAATCGCGGACGCCGCGCAACAGACGGACGGGCACGACGATGACGAAGAAGATCTCATGGGCATTTTGGACGCCTGCGGGCTCTCGTATTTCCCGCCGGAGACCGCGCGGGTATTCGAGAACGCCATCGAGCGGCTTTTCTACTCGGACAGCTTCCGCATCGGCAACGCCACGCTGCCGCGGAGCCGCGTCCGGCGAAGGCTCCGATGTCTGGACGACATGATCCTCCGCGAAGCCGCAAGCAAGCTGGCGGCGAACACGGAGAAAAGCGTCCGAAACTCCACCGCCTATACGATGGCGACCATCTTCAACTGCATCAGCGAAAGTGAGAGCGATTTGATGGTGGACCCGTACCTCAACAGCCTCGCTATGCCGCTGGAAGGGAGCGTGACGCAATGATCTTGTCCAAACAGCAAAAATTCATCCTCGAAGCGATCCGAAGCCTTGGCTGCGTGAAGCGGGAACAGCTTCACCGGCTCTATCTGGCTCAGGCACCGATGCCGGAGGAGCAGGCGTCGCGCCAGCTCGACGCGATGCTGCGCCAGCTGCGCTACTGCATCGGCGAGCTGCGCGCCGAAGGTGATCTCGTGCGGATCGACCGCGTCCAGCCCGACGCGCACAAGTTGGAGGCAATCGACCTCATGCTGGAGCTGACAGGCGGCTCCGCGCCGTTTTATACTATTATCCAATTAAAAAGATTGAATAATCCTTGCCACTATGATATAA
>CAMKFK010000025.1 GCA_946411835.1 uncultured Clostridia bacterium | reverse complement strand
GCGAAAGGGTGGCGCTCGATGTTTGCTCGATTCTGTTATCTTCTTGACATTGGGGAGTTTCCCGTCCGATTTTTTCATGCCGACAGCTTTTTCAGTTCCGCGCGCACCGCTTCGAGGTCGCTGTTCGTCAGCAGGGGGATGAGCGCGTTGATCTCCTCGACGGGCTTGTCCCACCAGCGCAGCGCCAGCAGCAATTCAATCAGCTCGTCGTCGAACCGCCTGCGCAGCGCTCTGGCGGGATTGCCCGCGACGACGGTGTACGGCGGCACGTCCCCGCCGACGACGCTGCTCGCGCCGATGATCGCGCCGTCGCCGATGCGGACGCCGGGCAGGATCGTCGCGTTCTGCCCGATCCATACGTCGTTCCCGACGACGGTGTCGCCCTTGAGCGGCAAATCAGACGGCGCGGGCGGCGCCATGGTCCAGCCGGGGAGCGTGTAGAACGGGAAGGTCGAGACCGCGTTCATCTGATGGTTTGCGCCGTTCATCACGAACTCGACGCCGTGCCCGATCTGGCAGAATTTGCCGATGACGAGCCGGTCGCCGTTCCACGGGTAGAGGTGCGTGACATGACCCTCAAACTCCGGGTCGGCGATGTAGGAGAAGTCGCCGACGACGATGTTGGGATTCGTGACGGTCGGCTTGATATAGATTTCGTTCTCATAGCCCGCGATGGGGTGTACGACGTTTGGGTCAGGCCTCATGAGCGCCTCCTCATTGTCCGGTAATCAGGTACAGTCCCGCCGCGCAGACCGCCACGCCGATGAGCCGGCGCGGCGTGATCTGCTCGTGAAACAGGAACGCGCCGACGAACAGCAGCACCACGGCGAGGCTGATGTTGCACACCACCGAGCCGACGCTGATCTTCCAGCCCGCGCGGTAGAGAAACACGTTGCCCGCCTCCAGCCCGACGATGGCGAAGCCCAGCACAACGGACGCCCAGTTGAGCCGCCGCAGCTCCGCGAGCGCGCTGCCGGGGCGGACGCCCGCGACGAATATGGCGGCGGACAGCGCCGCGCCGATGAGATAGGTGACGGTCAGCGCGCCGAAAGCGTGCGCGTTCTCCGGAACGGATTTCGCGCAGATGTGATACAGACAGTTGGAGCCGACGATGACCAGCAGCGGCCAAAGCATATGCCACATAGAAACCCTCCCCTTTGTGTGTTTTTCATGATAACGGAGGAAGGAACGCTTGTCAATGTTCATTTTTCACCTTGCGAAACCGCTTGCTTTGCGGTATACTATAATTGTTAGATTATGCGCTTACGCGGAGGGAGAGGAGGCGTCCTATGAGCACGGTCATCGCGTCCGTCGATCCGGGCAGCCCGGCGGAGCGCGCGGGCATCCACGCCGGGGAAAGGCTGCTCACGCTCAACCGCCGAGAAATCGTGGATGTGCTGGACTACCGGTTTTTCTGCTATGACCCCGTGCTCCGCGTCGAGCTGGGCGAGCCGGACGGCACGACGCGCATTCTCCGCCTCCGCAAGGACGAGGGCGAGGACCTGGGGCTGAACTTCGACACCTACCTGATGGACGAGCCGCGCCCCTGCTCCAACCACTGCGTGTTCTGCTTCGTCGATCAAATGCCGCCGGGAATGCGCGACACGCTGTACTTCAAGGACGACGACGCGCGTCTCTCCTTCCTGATGGGCAACTACATCACGCTGACCAACCTCACTGAGCGCGAGGCGCGGCGCATCATCGACCTGCGCATCAGCCCGATCAACGTCTCCGTGCAGGCGACGGAGCCGCAGCTCCGCCGCACCCTGCTTGGCAACAAGAACGCAGATAAGAGTATCGACTATATGCGCGCCTTTGGCAAGGCGGGCATCGAGATGAACGGACAGATCGTCGTCTGCCCCGGCTGGAACGACGGGGAGCATCTCCGCCGCACCATCGAGGATCTGATGGAGATCGGCTTCCACTCCTGCTCCGTCGTGCCGGTGGGCATGACAAAGTACCGCGAGGGGCTGGCACGGATCGCGCCGGTGGACGCGGCGAAGGCGGCGGAGATCATCGACACCGTGGACGAGTACGGCGCGCAGTGCCTCGAACGCTTTGGGACGCGGATGTTCTTCTGCGCCGACGAGCTGTACCTCAAGGCGGGGCGCCCCTTGCCGGACGAGGACTACTACGAGGAGTTTCAGCAGCTCGAAAACGGCGTCGGGATGCTCCGCAATACGACGAACGAGTTTCTGGACGCGCTTTCGGGCGTGGAGGACGGCGACGCGCCTGGCTTCACCATCGCCACGGGCGTTGCCGCCGCGCCGTTCATCGAGCGGCTGGTGGACGCGGCGCGGGAGCGCTTTCCGGGACTGCGCGGCGAGGTCGTCGCCATCGTGAACGATTTCTTCGGACACAGCATCACGGTCTCCGGTCTTGTTACGGGGCGGGACATCATCGCCCAGCTTTCCGGCAGGACGCTGGGCGAGCGTGTCATGATCCCCGCCAACATGCTCCGCCATGGCGAGGGCGTGTTTCTCGACGATGTGACGCTCGAGCAGCTTTCCGCCGCGCTCAAACGGCCGATCGTCGTCTCGGAGACGGACGGTTATTCCTTATGCGACACCATTTTTGCAAAGGGGGAGGAAACCCTATGAAGCCCTTGGTAGCCATTGTCGGCAGGCCGAACGTCGGCAAGTCGATGCTCTTCAACAAGCTGATCGGACAGCGCCTCGCCATCGTGGAGGACACGCCCGGCGTCACGCGCGACCGTATCTACGGCGAATGCGAGTGGGCGGGACGCAGATTCATGCTGGTGGACACCGGCGGCATCGAGCCGAATACCGACGATCAGATCCTGACCTTTATGCGCGAGCAGGCGCAGATCGCCATTGACCACGCCGACGTCATCATCTTCCTGACCGACGTGAAGACCGGCCTGACCGCCAACGACCACGACGTGGCGAATATGCTGCTGAAGTCCGGCAAGCCGATCGTGCTGGCGGTGAACAAGATGGACGCCACCGGCACGCTGAACCCCGACTACTACGAATTCTATAACCTCGGCATGGGCGACCCCATAGCGGTGTCGGCGGTGCACGGCCACGGCACGGGCGACCTGCTGGACGAGTGCGTGAAGCACTTCCCGCCCGAGACGGAGGAGGACGAGGACGACGACACGATCAAGGTCGCCGTCATCGGCAAGCCGAACGTCGGCAAAAGCTCGCTCGTCAACCGTATTCTGGGGCAGGAGCGCGTCATCGTCAGCAACGTCGCCGGCACGACGCGCGACGCCATCGACAGCTATTTTGAAAACGAGAGCGGGAAGTACGTCTTCATCGACACCGCCGGGATGCGCAAGAAGTCCAGGGTGGACGAGAGCATCGAGCGCTACAGCGTCCTGCGCGCCACCATGGCGATCGACCGCGCGGACGTCTGCCTCATCCTGATCGACGCGACCGAGGGCGTGACCGAGCAGGACACGAAGGTCGCCGGGCTGGCGCACGAGGCGGGCAAGGCGAGCATCATCGTCGTCAACAAATGGGACCTCGTCGAGAAGGACGGCAAGACCATGGACAAAATGCGCGAGGATGTGCGCCGCGACCTGTCCTATATGACCTACGCGCCGGTCCTGTTCATCTCGGCGGCGACGGGACAACGGGTGCCGCGCCTCTTTGAGCTGATAAATTATGTCAACCAGCAGGCGTGCACGCGCATCACGACGGGGATGCTCAACAACGTGCTCGAGGACGCGCAGACCCGCGTCCAGCCGCCCACGGACAAGGGCAGGCGGCTGAAAATCTATTACATGACGCAGGTGGGCGTCAAGCCGCCGCACTTCGTTGTGTTCTGCAACGATTCCCGGCTGTTCCATTTTTCCTACCGCCGCTATCTCGAAAACTGCATCCGCAACGTGTTCGGGCTGGAGGGCACGCCCCTTGTGCTCACTGTGCGCGAGCGTGGGGAGAAGGGGTGAATCATGAGAAGCGAAACTGCCAGTATCGTTACCTGGGTCATATTGGCCGCCGTCGGCTACCTGCTCGGCTGTGCCAACGGCGCGATCCTGACCTCGAAGATATTCTACCACGATGACGTGCGCTCCCACGGCAGCGGCAACGCGGGGCTGACCAACTTCTACCGCACCTACGGCGGAAAGCTGGTGCTCTGCGTCATTGCCGTCGATATGCTCAAGGCGGTCGTTGCCGTGCAGCTCGGCGGCGCGTTCCTCGGCGGCGCGCTGGGGAAGTATTTCATGGGCTTTTTCTGTATGCTGGGGCATATGTTCCCCGCGCCCTGCGGGTTTAAGGGCGGCAAGGGCATTCTCAGCAGCGGGACGCTGCTGCTCTGCCTTGACTGGCGCGTGGCGCTGGTGAGCTGGGGCGCGTTCCTCGTGCTCGTGCTGCTGACGCGCTATGTCTCGCTTGGCAGTGTCGCCGCGGCGGTGCTGCTGCCGGTGACGACGCTCCTCGTCTATCGCGGAACGCCGGGCTTCCCGTGGATCATGCTCTTCGGGACGCTCATCGGCGGCATGGTGACCTGGGCGCACCGGGCGAACATCAAGCGGCTGCTCAACGGAACGGAGAACAAGTTCACGCTCCACAGGAGCGAGGGGGAGGCGAAGAAGTGAGAACCGTGGTCATGACCGCCGGCGGCTGGGGCACGGCGCTCGCCGTCGTCCTGCGCGACAACGGGCACGACGTTGCGCTCTGGTCGCACGACGCCGGGAAGGCGGCGCGGATGCAGGAGACGCGGCGGAATCCGCTGCTTCCGGACATCGTGCTGCCGGAGGGCGTTTGCGTGACCAACGACCTTGCGCCCCTGCGGGACGCGGAGCTGGTCGTCTTTGCGGCGCCGTCCTTTGCGCTGCGCGGCGTCGCGCGGCGCGCGGCGCCGTACCTGCGCTCCGACGCGCTGCTGGTTTCGGTGACGAAGGGCATCGAGCAGGGGACGCACCTGCGCATGTCGCAGCTCGTGCGCCGGGAGACCGGCGGGGAGCGCGTCGTCGTGCTTTCCGGACCCTCCCACGCCGAGGAGGTCGCGCTGCGCAAGCCGACGGGCTGTGTGGCGGCGTCGCCCGTGCGGGAGGACGCCGAGGCGGTGCAGAGCGCCTTCATGAACGACGCCTTCCGCGTCTACACCCACGACGACACGGTGGGCGTGGAGATTTCCGGCGCGCTGAAAAACGTGGCGGCGCTGTGCTGCGGCATTGTGGACGGCTGCGAGCTGGGCGACAACGCCAAGGCGCTGCTGATGACGCGCGCGCTGACCGAGATGGCGCGCCTGACGGAGAAGCTGGGCGGGCGCAGGGACACGCTGGCGGGTCTGGCGGGCGTGGGCGACCTGATCGTCACCTGCACGTCCATGCACTCGCGCAACCGTCGCGCCGGCATTCTCATCGGACGGGGCAAGACCCTCGATGAGGCGGCGCGCGAGGTGGGCGCGGTGGTGGAGGGCTGCTACGCCGCGAAGAGCGCGCGCGAGCTGAGCGACGAACTGGGTATCGACATGCCGATCTGCCGCGCGGTCTACGCCGTGCTCTACGAGGGCGCGCGCGTAGAGGACATGGCGCACGCGCTGATGAACCGCCTGCCCAAGCGCGAGAGCGACAGCTGCTGGGTGTAAATTAATATACAGTAACACCGAACAAAACTCCGACAGTCGACGCGACTGTCGGAGTGTAAGCATTTATAGCTTTTTTGAAGTCGAACTGAAATAAGTAAAACTCTTTTCTAACGTTCTAATGAACTCTGGTTCAGGATAGGATATTTTTCTCCAATCCCAGTTTGTTTTTCCTATAACATCACATATCGCTTTCCGCATATATTGAGATGCAAAATAATTATTCTCGTTAGTTACAACATATGATTCACCCGGTTTTGATTCACCAATGCAAGATAGAAAAATGTATGTCTTACTTGATTGAGCATATTGGCGTGTGTCCGTCAAATCTCTTACTTGATTAACTGCATTTGTGTCTTGATTCTTGACATAGTTCAATATTCCAAGGAACTCATCATAGATAATCGGAAGCAGATGAAGATGCATATGGAAAATACCACAGCCGCCATATGATCCATCATCACTTAACGCGCCGTGTTCGAAGCATAAGAGCTCCTTTCCATACTCATTTTTAAAATAACCGACAATTGCAAACAAAAGACGGCGTAATTCTTCCATAGCTAAAACATCTAGAAGACCAATTGCATTGATATGTTTTTTTGATATAATAAGAAGATGACCTTCACGCAATTGCCCCATACAGGGAAACACGATAAAGTGCTCAGTCGAGCAAACTACCCTGCTTTTTCCTCCGTAAATCTTGTTGTAAATTGTTTCTATGTTGTTGATTTCGTCACAAAAATCACAGTTCATTCTGGAGACCCTTTCATTTTACCCTTTTGAATCGATCTATCGTAGGTTCAGCATAACAGCCAAAAATATATTAACCGTTCAAAATGTTTTCAAGCCGCTTCTCGTCAACACTTAATAAGTAGTGTATTTTTGATGAATCAAAATTAGGTTTAAATGCGTTCGTGACAAGTTCTTCAGGATTATAAGAGTTGTGTTTTAACTTTATCAGACAGAAGAGCGCATCTAGTTGAAACGTACCTGAAGGAAGCATTTCAGAAACGTCACGAATTCTCTTCCCTGAAACGAGGACATCATGAAGAATAAGAATGTGGTTTAACCCTTTTTGAGCGTTGTAAATATATTCTCCATCCCAAGGTTGCTGCTTGTCATATCGAGGTGATTCAGCCATACAGAGTGTCTTTTTGCCCAGTAGTTCACCAACCTCAAGTCCCAATAATAGGTTGCTACCACCTGGAATTATTATATAGTCTATTTTGCTGAGCGCTTCATCATTCAAACACATGGTAATATAGCTGGACATAATTTTTCCTGCATCCTTGCGTAACTTGGAATCGTAGAATGCAGTATACAGGTTTAAATAGTAGTTTGCACCTCTATAAACTCGCCTTTCGTCATCTAATTTGGTTAGATCCTGAATGAACTGCTTGTTTAAAAACATTTTTGTTGCTTTTTCTTGGAGCTGGTGTGGCTTCTGCATTGGCATGGCTCGGGCTCTGACAATTTCGTAACTAACATGTTGGAACTGATCGCAATTAATCTTTAATGCCGCTAGCACGGATGATACACGCTCTGACTCTTGTTGTTTAATAAATTCTAAATCTTTTTCATAATACACTTTCATCATTTGCCTTGCGGCTTCTTCGCTCTGTCGCTCTTTAAGTCGAATATATGCAGGAGGTACTAATAGCATTCGCAGAGGGGAAGAGTATGCATATTCATAAAACCCGGCAATACCAAACAAAATAATTGTGGTTGCTCCAAGAAATGTATAAAGGTCAGTGAGTGTTGCAGAATAAATTAAGCAAAAAAAATCCTGTAATGAAACTATGGAGGGAGGTATTCCGTTCGCAACAATGACATACCATGTAAAACAAAATAATTTTATGATAACTACAATATGAAGAAGATTTAAAAACTGTTGAAATAGTTGATACAACAACTTAAAAGCTGGTGAATTTTTGCAATCATTGTCCTTTGCCCTGCTTCTTTTTTCACCACTACAGCCACCCTTGCGTATTTCATTAGTCCGTCAAATTTCCGCCCAGCAGTTTCAAATAAGCGTGGTAGCGATCCGAGAGCTTCTTGCGCTCGCTTTGGAGACGGCGGCTCTTCTCCGCGCCCGTGCGCTCCGCCTCAAGCGCCTCCGCCGCGACGCGGCAGGCGTCGTTATAATCGCGCTGAAGCTTGCGGATGCGAGCGCTCATCTGCTGCATGATCGAGAGCACCATGGACGGCTTTTGCGCGAACAGCGCGGCAAAGCCCTCGCGGTCGTAGACCTTGACGATGGTGCGTTCCGCCGCCACGGCGGTCGTGGTGCGCGGGCGCGCCTCCACCAGCTCCAGCTCGCCGAAGTACCCGCTGCCGCCGTACTCCTTGATGAGCACCTCGTTCGGCTTGCCGTAGTTCTGATACAGGCGCACCGAGCCGAACAGGATGTCGTACATACACATCTCGTATTGGTTTTCGCGGTAGATGACCTCGCCCCGTTTGAAGGTGCGCTCCTGCGGCTGCGGCATATCAAACCTCGCCCTGTCCCAGGTCGCTGAGATTCTGGCGCAGGGTGTCGAACGCGGCGGGAAGGCGGGCGATGCTCGCGCGGCTCTGGTCGAGCTGCCGCGTGGCGTTTGCGCAGGTCTCGCCGAGTGACGTCAGGATCGCGCCGCATTCCTTGCGCAGCGCGTCGAGCAGAGCGTCGATCTCGGCGTGCTTTTCGTTCAAATAGGCGTCCGCTTCGGCGCGTATTTCCGCAGCGTAAGCGTCTGCCTCGGAGCGTTTGTCCTGCTTGTAGGCGTCGGCCGAGGCATGGGTCTCTGCGGCGTAGGTATCCGCCGCCGCGCGCGTCTCCGCGACATAAGCGTCGATTTGCATGCGTTTCTCGTTTTCATAGGCGTCCGTCTGAGCGCGGGACTCGGCCTCGTAGGCTTCGACCTTCGCGCGGGTGGCCTCCTCGTAGCCGTCGGCCTGCTGGTGCACCTTCGCGCTGTACTCCTCCGCGCGGACGCGGGCGTTAAGCTCCAGCTCCGTCAGCTTCGACTTGAGCGAGACGAATTCGTCCACCTGCGGACGCAGCACGTCGATCTGACTGCGCAGCACGTCGCGCTCGGTGCGCGCGGCTTTGAGCTCATCCTCCGCAGCGTCCAGCTCCGCGCGCATCTGCCGCTTCGCGGCGTCCAGCGCGGAGCGCGCCTGCGCAAGCGTCTCGCTCCTCTCGCGCAGCGCCTTGGACAGTGGGTCGCGCGCGGCGCTGATGGCGCTGATCTCCTCGCGCAGCGTGCGATTCTCCGTCGTCAGGCCGTCCGCGTCCTTCTCCAGGGACTCAATGCGCTGATTGGCCTCCAAAGCGCTTCGCTCGATATAACTGATGACGTCTTTGCGGCGAAATCCGCCAAAGATCGAGCTTTTGAAGTTGGTCTCCTCCATTGCCGTCACACCTTCATCCGTTTTCTTGCTTTTTTGCATGGTATCACAAATGAATGCCGTTGACAAGGGGAACTGCGACAATATAATAGGAAAATCAGGCTGAAAAGATGGAGGAATCAACATGACTGGCAGCAAGGAAATGAAAGAATTCGACGTGCGGCTTGCCAAGCACGAGGACGAGCTCAGATGGCTCTACATGGAGCTCTACCATGGCGACGAGCAGGCCTATGCCTACTTTCGGGAGATGCTCGCGCGTATGTATGCCGAGCGCGGCGCGGCGCTGAAGAAGCTCGACCGCGCGCGGCTGGACGATCCGGCGTGGTACAAGAGCCGGGCGCTGGTGGGAATGCTGATGTACGTTTCCGCCTTTGCGGGCAATCTCAAGGGCGTGCGCAAAAAGCTGGACTACATCACGGACTGCGGCGTGAACTACCTGCACCTCATGCCGCTGCTGGAAAGCCCCGCCGGACGGAGCGACGGCGGCTACGCCGTGTCCAACTTCCGCAAGGTGCAGCCGGAGCTGGGCACGATGGAGGATCTCGCCGCGCTGACGAAGGACTGCCACAAGCGCGGCGTCGCAGTCTGTCTTGATTTCGTGATGAACCACACCAGCGAGGATCACGAGTGGGCGCGCCGCGCCCGCGCGGGGGAGAAGGCGTATCAGGACCGCTACTTCTTCTTCGACAACTGGGACATCCCCAACCAGTACGAGCGCACTGTTCCGCAGGTGTTCCCCACCACCGCGCCCGGCAATTTCAGCTGGTGCGCCGAGGCGGGCAAGGTGGTCATGACCACCTTTTACCCCTACCAGTGGGACCTCAACTACGCCAATCCCGTCGTGTTCAACGACATGACGGAGAATATGCTCTTCCTCTGCAATCAGGGCGTGGACGTCATCCGCCTCGACGCGACGCCGTATATCTGGAAGCAGCTTGGGACACAGTGCCGCAACCTGCCGCAGGTACATACGCTCGTGCGCATCATGCGCATCGTGTGCGAGATTGTCTGCCCCGGCACGCTGCTGCTGGGCGAGGTGGTCATGGAGCCGAGCAAGGTCGTGCCCTACTTCGGCACGGTGGATAAGCCGGAGTGCCACCTGCTCTACAACGTGACCACCATGGCGAGCACCTGGCACACGGTCGCCACGAAGGACACCCGCCTCCTGCGCCACCAGCTGCGTCAGGTCTTCGCCCTGCCGCACCAGTACACCTTCCTCAACTACCTCCGCTGTCACGACGATATCGGCTGGGGCCTTGACTACGGCTACATCGGCAGCTACGGCGGGCAGGAGGTGCCCCACAAGAAGTTCCTCAACGACTACCTCACCGGCAAATGGGAGGGCAGCCCCGCCCGCGGCGAGCTGTACAACGACGACCCGCGCCTTGGCGACGCGCGCCTGTGCGGCACGACGGCGAGCCTGTGCGGCCTGGAGTCGGCGCGCTACGAGCGCGATGCGTTCAAGACCGAGTGGGCGCTGCGCTACGATCTGATGCTCCATGCCTATATGTTCACGCTCAGCGGCATCCCCGTCCTCTACAGCGGCGACGAGATCGGGCAGGAGAACGACTACGGCTACCACGACGACCCGCTCAAGCGCGAGGACAGCCGCTGGCTGCATCGGGGCGACATGGACTGGGACAAGGCGGCGCTCCGCCACGACCCGGACAGCGTGGAGGGCAGGCTCTTCGCCGGTCTGCGCGCGCTGGAGACCGCCCGCGCCGCGCATCGTGTCTTCGACGGCGACGCGGATATGTGGCTGCTGGACACCGGGCACGACGGCGTGCTTGGCATCGGACGTTACGGCAAGGGCGAGAAGCTGCTCGCCTACTTCAACTTTGACTACTGCGAGCGCGTCGTCTGGACGGGGGAGGACGCCCCGCTCTTCGACCTGATCGAGCAGCGCGAGCGCAGCGACGGCGCGATCCCCATCCCGCCGGGAGGCTTTCTCTGGCTTGTGCGCGACTACGACAAGGAGGAGGACAAATGAAGCTCATCTTCCTGGACATTGACGGAACGCTGACCGAGCCGGGACGCAACGTCCCGCCGCACAGCGCGCTGGACGCCGTGCGCGCCGCGCAGGCGGCGGGAAACCGCGTCTTTCTCTGCTCCGGGCGCAACTATGCCATGCTCTCGCCCCTGCTGTCATACGGCTTTGACGGCTATGTCGCCAGCGCGGGCGGCTACGTTGTCTGCGGCGACCGGGTGCTCTACGACCATCCCATGACCGACGCGCAGTATCGGGACGCTCTGCGCCTCATGCGCGAAAACGGCATCCTCGTCACGGTCGAGACCAGGAACGGCAGCTTCTGTGACGGCGGGATCGCGGATCTGCTCAACAGGGTCAGCAACGGCAACAGCGAGCTGATGCGCTGGCGCAGGGCGATTGAGGAGGAGCTGAACATCCTGCCCATCGACCGGTATGACGGCAGCCCCGTCTATAAGATCATCTTCTACTGCGAGCGCGCCGAGCAGCTCGCCCCGGTGCGCGCCGTGATGGAGCGGGACTTCAGCTTCGTCGTGCAGGACGGCTTCGGTTTCGGCGTCGTCAACGGTGAAATCATCAACCGCGCGTTCGACAAGGGGCGCGGCGTGGCGCTCGTGGCGAAGGAGCTGGGCGTGAATATCGCCGACACCGTCGGCTTCGGCGACAGCATGAACGACCTCGAAATGATCGAGACCGTGGGCACGAGCGTCTGTATGGCGAACGGCAGCGAGACGCTCAAACAACGCGCGGACGTCGTTTGCCCCGCCGTGACGGAGAACGGACTCGCCCAGGCGTTCCGCGACCTCGGGCTGTGCTGAAATTAACGGAATTTTTGCGGAGTTCTCTGTTTACATTGGCAAAACAATCCATTATAATAGACGAGAAATCTGCCGGACGGCAACATGCTGTGTGAAGGAGAAAGATTATGGCACTGGATTACCGCAAATGCGCGGAGGAGATTTTCTCTCACCTCGGCGGGAGAGAGAACATCATCAGCGCGGCCCATTGCGCGACCCGGCTGCGCCTTGTCATCGCCGACAACAGCAAGATTGACAAAAAGGCGCTCGAAGACGTGGACGGCGTCAAGGGTATGTTCGAATCGAACGGACAGCTCCAGCTCATCATCGGCACCGGCACGGTCAACAAGGTCTATGACGAGTTTCTCGCCGTCACCGGCATGACCGCCGCCACCAAGGACGAGGTCAAGGCGGCGGCAGCCGCGCAGGCTCCGCTTTGGAGACGCATCCTCAAGGTACCGGGCGACGTGTTTGTGCCCATCCTGCCCGCCATCGTGGCGAGCGGCCTGATGATGGGTATCGTCGAGGCGATCCCCAAGTTCGCCCCCGCCTTCGGGCAGACCGACTGGTTCTCGTTCCTCGACCTTGTGGCGAACACCGCGTTTGCGCTGCTGCCCGTGCTGGTGGCGATTTCCGCCTCCCGCGTGTTCGGCTGCAACATTTTCCTCGGCGCCGTCATGGGACTCATGATGGTGCACCCGGCGCTCATCAACGCATGGACGGTGGGAAATTACGCCGCCGGCGAAATCCCGACATGGCACCTGTTCTTCTTCAACGTCCAGCAGGTTGGCTATCAGGGACACGTTATCCCTGTCATTTTGTCCATACTCCTGATGTCATATGTGGAGAAATGGCTGCACAAGCACGTGCCGGAGATGATCGACCTGTTCGTCACCCCGCTGTGCACCGTGCTCGTTACCTCGTTCGTTACGTTTACCATCATCGGGCCGATTTTCTCCGTGTTCGAGAACTGGGTGCTCGCGGGCGCGCAGGTGCTCATCACCCTCGGCTTCGGACTCGGCGCGGCGGTCATGGGCGCGATTTACCCGCTCACCGTCGTCATGGGCCTGCACCATATGTACAATGTCATTGAGGCGGGCATGATCTCCAACACCGGCGTCAACACCTGGATGCCCATCGCCTCCGCCGCCAACTTCGCGCAGTTCGGCGCGTGCCTTGCCGTGGCGCTCAAGGTCAAGAACCAGAAGACCAAGTCCGTCGCGTTCCCGTCTTCGCTCTCCGCCTCCCTCGGCATCACCGAGCCGGCGATTTTCGGCGTTAACTTCCGCTTCATGAAGCCCTTTGTCTGCGGCATGGCGGGCGGCGCGGTTGCCGCGTTCCTCGCCTCCCATATGCACGGCACCAACATGGCGGGCGAGCGCGTCGCCTTCGGCGCGACGACTTATGGCGTCACCGGCATTCCCGGCATCCCCGCCGTCAACAACGTCGGCATGTACATTGTTGAGCTGCTGGTCGCCGCCGGCGTCGCCTTCGCGCTGACCTGGATCATCTGGAAGGAAGACGCGCCCGAGGGCGGCAAGAAGGAAGCCAAGGCGGAGCTGGCGATCGAAGCGCCCAAGACCAGCGTGATCCGCTGCGCTGCGGGCAAGGTGCTCCAGCCGGTCAAGGGCAGGGTCATTGCCCGCGAGGAGATCCCCGACGAGACCTTTGCCGCCGGTATCCTTGGCGACGGTGTGGGCATCGAGCCGGAGGAGGGCGTCGTGGTGGCCCCGTTTGACGGTGAGATCACCTCCGTCGCGGAGAGCAAGCACGCCATCGGCATCGAGAGCAACGGCATGGACGTGCTCATCCACGTCGGCGTAGACACCGTCAGCATGAACGGCGACGGTTTTGTCCCCGCCGTCAAGGAGGGGGATACGGTCAAGGCAGGGCAGAAGCTGCTGACCTTTGACCGCGCAAAGATCAAGGCGGCGGGACATCCCGAGACCGTCGTCGTGCTGCTGACGAACTCCGACGATTTGGAGAACGTCGAATGCGGCGCGGAGTGAACCGAAAGGCAGAAACAACCAAACACAATCTGGATTGAAAAAGGAGAATTGTACCATGAAGAAATTTGACTATGTCATCACCGATCCCGTTGGCATCCACGCCCGTCCCGCCGGCGTTCTGGCCAAGGAGGTCAAGAATTACGAGGGCGCCACCGTCACCATTACCAAGGGGGACCGAACAGTAGATGTGCGGAAGCTGATGGCGATCATGGGGATGGGCATCAAGCAGGGCGACACCGTTACCGTCAGCGTCGATGGCGCAAACGAGGAAGAGGTCGCCGCGAAGATCGAGGAGTTTTTCAAGACCTATTTTTAAGCACAACTCAGAAGATAACTCAGAAGACGGCTGCTCTTGTGACAGCCGTTTTCTTCTAAAGGAAGGGAGCAGCGACCATGATAACGATTCAGGGAAAGGGCGTTTCCGCAGGCGTTGCGGCAGGCCCGATCTATTTCTATCAGCGCGCGGAGGCTGAGATTCAACGCAAGACCAACGCGGATTTTGAAACCGAGTGGAAGCGGTTCAAGGACGCGCAGGCCAAGGCGATCGAGCAGCTCGGCGCGCTGGCGGAGAAGGCGCGCGAGGAGGCGGGCGATGAGGCGGCGCTCCTGTTCGAGACCCACCAGCTCATGGCGGAGGACCTCGACTACGAGGAGGCGATCGAGGAGGCCGTGCGCGGCGGTCTGAACATCGAGGCGGTCATTGAGGATGTGCGCGACCGGTTTGCCGAGATGTTCGCCTCGATGGACGACGCCTATATGCAGGCGCGTTCTGCGGACGTCAAGGACGTCTCCAACCGCATCATCGGCATTCTCACCGGCGCGGTGCAGGGCGGCATTGACAGCGACGTGCCCGTCATCCTCGCGGCGGACGATCTCGCGCCCAGCGAGACCGTGCAGCTGGACAAGAGCAAAATACTTGGCTTCATCACCGAGGGCGGTTCCGGCTCCAGCCACACCGCCATCCTCGCCCGCACGATGGGTATCCCCGCCATCATCGGCGTGGGCAGCCAGCTCAAGGAGGAGTACGCCGGCCGCGAGGTTATCGTGGACGGAGGCACGGGCGCGGCCGTGCTCGAGCCGGATGCCGAGACCCGCGCCCGCCTGATGAAAAAGCAGGAGGAGCAGCGCAGGCATCAGGAAATGCTCGATCTGCTCAAGGGTAAGGAAAACGTCACCAAGGACGGTCACAGCATTCGCATCTACTGCAACATCGGCAACCCGGAGGATGTGCACGTGGTGCTCTCGAACGACGGCGGCGGCATCGGTCTGTTCCGCAGTGAGTTTCTCTACCTCGGCTGCGACGACTATCCCAGCGAGGAGTACCAGTTCGAGGCGTATAAGAAAGTGCTCTCCGACATGGGCGGCAAGGAGGTCGTTATCCGCACGCTGGACATCGGCGCGGACAAGCAGATCGGCTACTTCGACCTGCCCAGCGAGGAGAATCCCGCCATGGGCAACCGGGCGCTTCGCATCTGCCTCAACCGTCCGGAGATTTTCCGCACCCAGCTCCGCGCGCTCTACCGCGCGTCGGCATTCGGAAAGCTGTGCATCATGTTCCCGATGGTCGCCAGCGTCTGGGAGGTCCGTGAGGCGAAGAAGCTCTGCGAACAGGTGAAGCGCGAGCTGGATACCGAGGGCGTCGCCTACTCGCCCGACGTGCAGATCGGCATCATGATCGAGACGCCGGCGGCGGCGGTCATCAGCGACCGGCTGGCGAAGGAGGTCGATTTTTTCTCCTGCGGCACCAACGACCTCACGCAGTACACCCTCGCCTGCGACCGCCAGAACAACGACCTTGGGCGCTTCTTTGACCCGCATCACCCCGCCGTGCTGCGCCTGCTGAAAATGGTGGCGGACAATGCCCACAAGAACGGCATCTGGGTCGGCATCTGCGGCGAGCTGGGGGCGGACCTCCAGCTGACGGAAACCTTCCTCTCCATCGGCATCGACGAGCTGTCGGTGTCCCCGCGCGCGGTTTTGCCGCTGCGCCAGAAGGTGCGGGAGTCCAACGTCGCGCAGGTGCGCGACGGTTTGCTGGGCGCTCTGTTGAGCGACCAGACGCCGGTTTGATCGAAGGAGTTGACGAAACATGGCTTATGATGTTGCGGCTCTCGGCGAGCTGCTGATTGACTTCACACAGAATGGCAGAAGCGAGCAGGGGAACCTGATGTTCGAGGCAAACCCCGGCGGCGCTCCCGCAAACGTGCTGGCGATGCTGCGCAAGCTGGGCCGCAGCTGCGTCTTTCTCGGCAAGGTCGGCGCGGACGGCTTTGGCGACATTCTAGAGGCTGCGCTGAAGCATGCCGGCGTCGATACCGCCGGTCTGCGGCGTGACCGGGACGTGCACACGACGCTTGCCGTCGTGCAGACCTTTCCGAACGGCGACCGCGATTTCAGCTTCTACCGCAAGCCCGGCGCGGACATCAACCTCAGCGCCGACGAGCTGGATGAGGACGCGCTGAGAACCTGCCGCATCTTCCACTTCGGCTCCCTGTCCCTGACGGACGAGCCCGTGCGCACCGCGACCCGTCGTGCTATCGCGCTTGCCAGGACAGGCGGCGCGCTCATCTCCTACGATCCGAACCTCCGCCTCCCGCTTTGGACGAGTGAGGAGCAGGCGAAGGAGCAGATCGAGTGGGGGCTTGCCCAATGCGACGTGCTGAAGATTGCGGACAACGAGATCGAGTTCCTTTTCCATACGCAGGATTTCGACAAGGGCGCGGCGCTGCTGCTGGAGCGCTTTCCGAACCTCCGCCTCATCAACATCACAGCCGGCGCGCACGGCAGCCACGCCTACTACGGCGGCATGACGGCCTTTGAGGAGGGCTGCAAGCTCGGCGGCGTCATTGAGACCACCGGCGCGGGCGACACGTTCTGCGCCTCCGTGCTCCACTTTGTTCTGGAGCACGGGCTGGACGACCTGACACAGGCACAGCTCCACGAGATGCTGCGCTTCGCCAACGCGGCGGCGTACATCGTCACCACCCGCCGCGGCGCGATCCGCTCCATGCCGGAGCCGGAGGAAGTGGTGCGCGTGCTGGAAAAGATGTGAACCATTTGATGGGAGAACAGTCTCAACCTGAAACCGTAAAGAACGACCGCCCATGGGCGGTCGTTCTTTACGGTTTACGATTGGTATCGATCGAACCTGCAAACACGAAGTAGCGCTGGTACAGAAACTCCGTGACGAGGTTCAGCGCCATGTTGAGCAGCGTGGCGACGTATTCGTTCCAGCCGAAGGACATGGTGTACACATGCTCCAGCCAGCCGGTGAGCGGCGTGAACACCGCGTAGTAGCAGGCGACCTTGAGCATCGCCACGGGTACGTTGGCGGCGGACTGGAAGGTGAATTTGCGGTTGAGCGTGAAGTTCCACAGCACCGACAGCGTCAGCGCCGTCACATAGCTGAGCCAGTAGGGCAGGCGCAGCAGCTCGTTGAGCAGGGCAAAGGTGCCCAGCTCGATGACGCCCGCGCTGATTGAAAACAGCGTGAATTTGACCGCGCGGATGAATTCTTTTTTCTCCATTCACAACTCCAAAAAATATTTTTCGTAGGCGTTGATGATTGTCGTGTTCCCGTACTGCCGCAGGCGCGGGATGTTCACGCCATAGTTCATATGCACGTGCCCGTGGACGAAGTAGCGCGGGTGAAAGCGGTCGAGCAGCTTGTAGAAGCATCGGAAGCCCCGGTGCGGCGGATCGTCCGCGTCTCCCAGATCGCGGAGCGGCGCATGGGTCAGCACGATGTCCACGCCGCCCGCCAGAAGGATACGCGGCCAGAGGCGCATCAGCCGCTTTGCCATCTCCCGTTCGGTGTATTGGTTCGCGCCGCCGCTGTAGCGGACGCTGCCGCCGAGGCCGAGAATGCACAGCCCGTTGATTTTGACCAGCCGGTCCTCAATGCAGTCGCAGCCCTCGGGCGGATGCGTCTCATAGCGGCGGTCATGATTGCCGCGCACATACAGCAGCGGCGCGCGCCCCATTGTCACAAGGAAGGAAAGATAGTGCGCGTCCAGATCGCCGCAGGACAGAATCAGGTCGACCCCGTCCAGACGGCCCGGCTGATAATAGTCTCAAAGGTACTTGCTTTCCACGTCGGACAGAAGAAGCAGCTTCATGCCCGTGCCCTCCCGCGTTTTTATCTTTCGTTATCGTTCTAAAGGATCGCGTCCTGCTTTTCCGGCGGAATGCTGTCGCGGTAGACGCCCTGCAATCGCGCGATGCCGCGCGACATGGGCAGCAGCTCGTCGTAGGCGGGGATGCGCCCCTCCACGTTTTCGACGAACCAGTCCATGTTCAAAAGCTCCTCGGGAGAGAAGAAGTGCGAGCCGTCGCTGCGCACCGTGCCGTTCTGGTCGCGGATGGCGCGCTCAAAGGGAAGGATCGAGCCCCTTGCCACGCCGCCGCACAGGATGTTTGTCAGCTGACGGACGCCGGTGGGCAGCGCGTCGTCGATGAGCACGCCCACCGAGCCGCTGCGCATACCCCACCAGTAGCTGACCGCGCGGCTTCCCCCGGCGCTCATCGCGTCCAGACGACCGCCCAGCACGCCGCGCACCAGCTTTTCGTAGACCTTGCCCCAGTGCCAGTAGGGGGAGGCGACGACGCGGAAGCCGCCCTCCGCCACGCGGCACAGGCCCCAAGGCTCCACCATGCGGTCAGGCGTCGGCACGTCGCGGTTGGAGACCATATCCAATCCGTCCGCCGCCAGCGACTCCATCGCGTGCTCGTCCACGCAGGACCACGCGAGCCGGACGCGCGCGTTGGGGTTGGTGAGCTGCGCGCCGAGGGCGAAGGCGTTGATGGCGGCGGGAACGCCGAGGATCGGGTTGCTCGCCACATAGCCGATCACGTCGCTCCGGCTGAGCGCCCCGGCGATGGCGCCCGTGATGAATTTCCCCTCATAGATACGGCAGTAGTAGGTGCGCACACCCGTGTAGGGCATGGAGATGGAGCAGCTGAACACGCGCACGTCGGGGTGCTTTGCCGCAATCGCGCGGCAGGCGCCGATCAGCGACGGCGTGGTGCCGAAGATGACCTGCGCGCCGTCGCGCACCGCCTCCTCCATCACCTCGGAGCCGTTTTTCGCGCCATAGTAGGTGCGGCAGACCACGCGCTCGCCAAGCACCGCCTCGACGTACTGCCGCCCGAGCTCGTGTCCCTGCGCCCAGTCGCTTTCGCCGGGCAGATGGTCGCTGACGAAGGCCAGGGCAAGCGTCGCGGGGGAGACGCTGTCCACAATGCGGCGCAGCAGATTCGGCTCCGTGTTCGTCTCCTGCGTTTCGGTGCTGACCGAGACCGGCTCATCCTGTCCCGCGAGGCGCACGTCCGCCCATACGGCGGTCAGCGCCTTGTTCAGCTCTGCGGGGGAGAGGGACTTGAGTTCGTCGAAGCGCTTGACCTTGAGCAGCACCAGCAGCGCGTCCGCCGCCGTCACGCCCAGCTTGTCGCCACCGAGCTTGTCAAACGCTTTCTCCACGGCGAGATAGCCGGTGAGGAAGCTGCGCCGCTCAGCCTCGGTCCACGCCTGCTCCGGCTCGTGACCCAACGCCGCCTGCAGCTTGGGAAAGCGCCCCGCGCGGCTGAACATCACCTGATACAGCCCCGTGAGCTGATAGGCGTGCATGAAGTCGTAGTACGCCTGAATCGCCGGATCGTCCGACCAGGCGGGTACGATGCGCGTCACATAGGCGGGGATCGATGGCGCGCCGTAGCTCTTGAGCACGCTGACGCGCTTGTTGCCCTCCTGCACATAAAAGCGCCCGAGGTACTCGTAGCAGCGCACCGGCTCGCGGATCCCCTCGTCGCTCAGGTGAGCGGCGCAGAGGGTGATCCACTTCGATGAAAATTCGGTGTCCGGCGGCATGAGCGGCATGAAGTTGGCGGCAAAGGCGTTGCGCCGCCCCTGCGTCTTGGTGCCCACGACGCGCTGCGCGGGAATGTCCAGCAGGCCCAGGTCCACCTGTCCGGCGGTCATGGCGTCATCGAGAATTTCGTCGAGCACCTGCGGGTAGGGATACAGCCCGCGCAGCACCCGCTCCTTATAGGCCCGTCGTCCCTTCCTCAGCGCCTCCTGATATTGCTGGGAGGCCTCCTGCCTGTTCATAGCGTCCCTCCTTGTGGAAAAAATGGGGATTGCGCCGTCGGCGCAAGGGGCGTCGCGCGTTTGCACGACGCCTTGCCAATCGTATGACGTCTTTTTTGAAAAATGAAGGAAACGCTGATGAAAGCAAGGTGCGCGGATTGGCGAGCAAATCGAGTGCCAATCAAGGGCGAAAATCGCAGGAATACTTTGTGTATTTCAAGATTTTCGCAACGCAGAGTGGCGCTCAATTTGCCGCCAAGACGTGCGCCGGGATTGATTCAGCGGTTCCTGAAGGAACCGCTGAATCGATCGGCGTCAACCCTGCCCGCTCGTCGGCTTCCGTTTTGTATCAGCCCTGCACGAAGCGGATGAAAGCCTCGGCCTCCTCGTAGGTTTTCAGTCGCGCCGTGTACATATAGCGTCCCATCTGCGGCCAGTTCATCGGCGGCATTTCCTCCTGCATCACCATGCTGTCGCCGTAGCGCGCCATGATCTCTTCGTGACTGCGCGCATAGACATGACCGTCCTTGCGGCTGGCGTAGACGCAGTAGAAGTGCTCCGGCCCTTCGCGCTTGCGCCGCTCGTCGAAGGCGACCATGTCCGCGTAGATCTGGTACACGTCCGTCGCATGCGCGTAGTTCATCATATCCGGCGTGTATCCGCCCGCCGGACGCATATTGACCTCCAGCGCGACGAAGTCCCCCGCCTTGCCGAGACCCTTGCGCGGTCGGGCCAGGCGGAAAAACTCCAGATGCACAAAGCGGCGGTCCACGCCGAAGGCCTTGACCGTCCTGCGCCCCAGCGTCCGCAGGCTCTCGGGCACTTCCGGGCAGGTGTAGTACATGAGGTCGAGGTCCCGGTTCACGATGTCCATGACCGGCGGCCAGACCGTCATGCTCTCGAACAGCGGCTCGCAGCGGGAATCGAGAATCGCGTCATAGGAGCAGATGATCCCCTCGATGAACTCCTCCATGACGTAGGAGTGCTCCGGCAGAGAGTCGTAGAACGCCTCCAAATCGGCGCCGTTTTCCAGCTTCCAGGTGTTCGTCGCGCCGACGCCGACGTTTGGCTTGACGATTACGGGAAAGCCCACCTCGTCGACAAAGGCGCGTCCCGCCTCGCGCGTGGTGACGAGGCATTGCCGCGCGGTTGGGATGCCCGCATCAAGGTAGAGCTTCTTCATCAGGGCTTTTTCCTTGATGAAGCCGATGCGGTCGGGCCGGATGCCCGTCGTGATATTGAAATCCCCGCGCAGCCTCGCGTCCTGCTCCAGCCAGTATTCGTTCATAGATTCGAGCCAGTCAATGCGCCCGTACTTGAACGCGAAGAACGCGACGGCGCGGTAGACCTGCTCGTAGTCCTCGAGGCTGTCCACGCAGTAATACTCCGTCAGCGCCGCCTTGAGCGGGGCCTCCAGCGTGTCGTACGGCGCGTCGCCGACGCCCAGCACGTTGACGCCGTTTCGGTGCAGGCAGTCGCAGAACTGCCAGTAGGTGTGGGGGAAGTGCGGGGAGATGAAAACAAAGTTCATGGAACACAGCTCCTTTACCGTATCGTTTCGGCGGCTTCGCGCGCCGCCGCCTTGCGGGATACGAAATGGCGGTTGCGTCAGCGACGAAAAAGGCGTTTGGAATAAATCATGACCGCATTGCGACCATTATATCATCGGACAAGCCGCCTGTAAAGCACGAGTCGCGGCGCAAAAACGCCCGGAGGGTCACAATTTCCCACCGCCTGCCCCTTGACAGCGCTTCGCCATCCGCTATAATGGAACGCAGTCAACCAATACGATAAACGTGAGGTGCCAATATGCTGAACGAAAACATTGCCATCGTGGAGAAGAAGGACCCCAAAATTGCCCGCGTGCTTTCGCTGGAGCTCAGGCGGCAGCAGAACAATCTGGAGCTGATCGCTTCGGAGAATATCGTCAGCCCCGAGGTCATGGCGACCATGGGCAGCGTGCTGACCAACAAATACGCGGAGGGCTATCCGGGGCGCCGCTATTACGGCGGCTGCGAATATGTGGACATCGCCGAGCGCATCTGCATTGAGCGCGCCAAGGAGGTGTTCCGCGCCGGCTTTGCCAACGTGCAGGCGCACAGCGGCTCACAGGCGAATTTCTGCGCCTATCTGGCGCTCTGTCGCCCCGGCGACACCGTTTTGGGCATGGACCTCTCGATGGGCGGGCACCTGACCCACGGCAGCAAGGCGAGCTTTTCCGGAAAGTTCTACAACACGATGTTTTACGGCGTCGACCCCGAAACCGGGCGCATTGACTACGAGCAGGTGCGCCGCCTTGCGGAGGAGCACAAGCCCCGGATGATTATCGCGGGTGCGTCGGCGTACCCGCGCGTCATCGACTTTGAGAAGTTTGCCGAAATCGCGCACAGCGTCGGCGCGTACCTGCTGGTGGATATGGCGCACATCGCGGGTCTCGTCGCCGCCGGGGAGCATCCGAACCCGCTGCCCTATGCCGACGTTGTGACGACCACAACGCACAAGACCATGCGCGGTCCGCGCGGCGGCATCATCCTCACCAACAACGAGGAGATTGCGGAGAAGATTGACCGCGCCATGTTCCCCGGCACGCAGGGCGGCCCGCTGATGCACATCATCGCGGCGAAGGCGGTCGCCATGGGCGAGGCGCTGCGCCCGGAGTTCCAGACCTATCAGAAGCAGATCGTCAAGAATGCGAGGACGCTGGCGGAGACGCTGACGGAGGGCGGAATCGACCTTGTCAGCGGCGGTACGGACAACCATCTCATGCTGCTTGACCTGCGCCGGCTGAACCTCAGCGGTAAGGAGCTGGAGGATCGGCTGGACCGCGTGCACATCACCGTGAACAAGAACGCGATCCCCAACGACCCGCGCCCCGTGACGGAGACCTCCGGCATTCGCATCGGCACGCCCGCCGTTACGACCCGTGGCTTCGACGAGGACGATATGCGGATCGTCGGCGACCTGATCCTGAAGGCGGTGTTCGCATTCGACGTCAGCCGGGGTGAAATCCTCTCCACGGTGGACGAGCTTTGTGAGAAGCACCCCTTGTATTGATCGGACAACACAAAAAAGGGCGCGCATTCAACTCGGAATGCGCGCCCTTTTTTGGTTGTGCGCCCGGCGAGCGCACGTTCTAACGGGTGAAAGTCCCGAGTCCGCCCGGCAGTGGGAAGGACATAGCCAAAGCCAAGGGTGTCCGTCGTGAGGCGGAATCTGAAGGAAGGCGGCGGCAAAACTCTGACCCGACGAACAGAAATCTTGTCAGGCTGTAGGCGAGGGTAAGACTGCACACAAAGCCAAAGCCCAATAACTGCACGGAATCACCTACAGTAAACAAGGCGGGTAT
>CAMKFK010000024.1 GCA_946411835.1 uncultured Clostridia bacterium | reverse complement strand
GGTACGCACGGTGGTGTGAGAGGTCGCGCCCCTCACGGGGCGCTCCTACTCAATTGTCCCTTGCATTCTCGCGGAACTATGGTACAATAGCCCATATGATACTGTATGAAAGCAGATGGGAAACGTCATTATGTCCGACTTTATCATTGCCACCGCCTCCACGGCGGATCTGCCCAGAGAATGGCTGGACGGGCACCATATCCCGTTTATTTCCTATACCTACACCGTCAACGACGAGCTGCGTGAGGATGATTGCCGGGAGGAGAGCCGCGCGGCGGCGTTTGCCGGGATGCGCGCGGGCGACCTGCTCAAAACTTCGATGATTAACGAGTTCGTTTACTACGACTTTTTCAAGGAGCTGGTGGACGGCGGCAGGGATGTGATCTTCCTCGATATGTCGCAGAAGATGTCCGCCTCCTACGCGAACTGTCTGGAAGCGGGGGAGATGATCCGCAAGGAGTATCCCGCGCGCCGCGTTTACATCATGGACACGCGCTGTATCTCCGGCGGCCTCGGCGTGCTGGTGCGAGAGATGGTGGAGCGAATGGAACAGGGCATGGGCTTCGACGAGCTGATCGCGTGGGGCGAGGCGAACAAGTGCAACGTTGTGCACCGCTTTACCGTCAATGATCTCAAGTACCTCAAGGCGGGCGGGCGCGTGTCCAACGCCTCCGCGCTGGTGGGCGCGATGCTGCAAATCAAGCCCATCATCTATGTGCCGGACGAGGGCACGCTCGAGGTGCTCAAGAAGGTGCGCGGACGCGCCGCCGCGCTGGGTGAGATACGCGACGGCGTGCTGCGCGATATCGCGGACATGGATGCCGCCGACGTGCGCCTCACGCTGCTCCATGCCGACTGTCTTGCCGACGCGGAATGGCTCCGTGACGAGCTGGCGGCGGCGCGCCCCGGCGCTGCGATCGAGATCACCACCCTCGGCGTGGTCATCGGCGCGCACTGCGGTCCCGGCTTCCTCGCGGCGGTCTATCTCAGCGACAACGGCCGAACAGAGGGATAACAATCATCAAATCATCAAAAGAGTGCTCGTATCGGAAGAGATACGAGCACTCTTTTGATTCACTTCTTTTTCGCTTCCGCCAGCAGGAGCGCTTCGATCTTTCCCCGATCCGCAGGGGACAGCGCATCGGTCCTGCCGGAGAAGAAATCCTCGATGACGCCCAGATGGACGCCGGTCTTGTAGTTGATCTTGTAGTTGATGACGCCCAGCTGTTCCTTCAGGGCGCGCAGCTGCTGATTGTCCATGCGTTCCTCCTTCGCGGGTCACTCGACCTCAATCTGCTTGATGTTCATCTCGTTTCCCTGTTGCAGCCATGTGCGACCGCTGCCGCAGTAGGGACAGGTCTTCCCATGCTGCACGGTGGGATAGGTTCGCTTGCAGTCGTCGCACCACGTCACGGCGGGGATCGTCTCGCACACGAGCTTCGCCCCGTCAAAGAGCGGGAACTTCTTCGTGTACCAGCTCCAGTAGTCGTAGAGGTACGAGGGGACAATGCCGGAGACCTCGCCGAATTCCAGCGTCACCGAGCAGACCTTTTCAACCTGGTTTTCCTCCGCGATGCGCGTGACCTGCTTGACCACATAATTCACCAAACCAAGCTCGTGCATCTTACTTGGCGGCTTTCTTTTTGAGGATTCGTATGCTGCGCTTCGCGGCGTAAGCGCCCATCGCCTTGAACTTGTCCTCGGCAGGTACCATTCTGGAGTAGGCGTCGCCCATGCTGCGGACAAGGTGGATGGCGTCAAACCTGCACTGCACGGTGCACATGCCGCAGCCGAGGCACTTGTTCGGGTCCACGACGCTGCGCCCGCAGCTCAGGCAGCGGGACGCCTCGCTTTTGATCTGCTCCTCGGTGAAGATCAGGTGCTCGTCGCGCATGGTGCGCACCTTGGCAGCGTCCACGCCCCGCGCGGCGCGGCGCGGCTTTTTGTACGCCTCGACCGGGAGCACGATGTCCTCCTTGTCGAGCGGCGTGAACCGGCGCGTGTTGCGGTGGATGGTGAGGGACTGCCCCTCATTGACGAAGCGGTGCAGCGAGACCGCGCCCTCGCGTCCCATCGCCAGCGCGTCCACCACGAACTTCTGCCCGGAATAGGCGTCGCCGCCGGCGAAGACGTCCGGTTCGGCGGTCTGGAGCGTAACGGGGTCCGCCTTGACGGTGCCGTTGCGGTTGAGCTCCACGCGGGTGTCCTTGAGCAGTTCCTTCCAGTCCGCCTTCTGACCGATGCAGTACAGCACGGTCGTGCAAGCCTCGGCGGTGGTGACGCCGTCGTCAAACTGCGGGTCGAAGCGCCCTTCGGCGTTTTTGACGGACAGGCATTTGCGAAAAGCGATCCCGGCGCATTTTCCGTTCTTGACTTTGATCTCCGTCTGTCCCCAGCCATCGTGGATGACCACGCCGTCCGCCTGGCACAGCGCCCGATCCTCCTCGCCCATGGGCATATCCGCGTAGGACTCGAGGCAGTAGAGGTGAACGCTTTCCGCGCCCTGCCGGATGGCGGTGCGCGCCACGTCCGCGCCGATGTTGCCGCCGCCGATGACGACGACGCTGCCGGAAAGCGGCTTTGCCGTTCCGGCGTTGACGGACTTGAGGTAGTCCACGCCTGCCAGAACGCCGACGGCGTCCTCGCCCGGAATGCCGAGCTTGCCGCCGTATTGCAGGCCGACGGCGAGGAAGAAGCCCCGGAAGCCCTCGTCGCGGAGCTGCCGGATCGTGACGTCCCGGCCGACCTCGACGCCGCAGCGGAACTGCACGCCCATCTCGCGCAGAATGTCGATCTCGGCGTTGACGACGTCCTTTTCCAGGCGGAAGCTGGGGATGCCCGTGACCATCATGCCGCCCGGAACGGCGTCCTTCTCGAACACGACGGGGGAATAGCCCTCAATGGCGAGAAAATAGGCGCAGGACAGCCCGGCGGGGCCGGAGCCGATGATGGCGATTTTCTGGTCAAACGGCTCGCGGGTGCAGGAGACCATGGGCGGGACGTAGCGGTGCGCGGCGTTCAGATCCTGCGCGGCGATGAACTGCTTGATATCGTCGATGGCGAGCGCCTCGTCCAGCGTGCCGCGCGTACACTCGTCCTCACAATACTTGCGGCAAATCGCGCCGCAGACGGCGGGGAAGGGGTTGTCCCGCTTGATGAGCTCCAGCGCCTCGCGGTATTTTCCCTCGCTCGCGAGCTTGATGTAGCCCTGAATGGCGATGTGCAGCGGGCAAGCCGCTTTGCAGGGCGCGGTGCCGGTGGGCCACGTCTGGATGACGCCGTTTTCGTTCTTGTAGTTCCAGTTCCACTTGTCCTCGCCCCAGACGGTATCGTCCGGCAGCTCCGCCCTGGGGTATTCGATTTCCCCGTGCTTCGTGCACAGCTTCTGGCCGAGGCGCACCGCACCGGCGGGACAGACCTCGACGCATTTGCCGCAGGCGACGCATTTTTCGGGATCGACCTCGGAGGTGTAGGCGGAGCGGGACATATTGGGCGTGTTGAACAGCTGAGAGGTGCGCAGCGCGTTGCACACGCCCACCGCGCAGTTGCACAGGCCGAAAATCTTGTTTTCACCGTCGATGTTGGTGATCTGGTGGACGTAGCCCTTCTCCTCCGCCTTGCGGAGGATCTCCATCGCCTCGTCGTAGCTGATGTCGTGGCCCATGCCGGTCTCGCGGCAGTAGTCGGCAAAGTCGCCCACGCCGATGCACCAGTACTGCTCGATGTCGCCGGAGCCCTCGCCCCGGATGCGCTGCTGCTTGCGGCAGGAGCAGATGCCCACGCCGATCTGACCCTCGTACTTTTTGAGCCAGTGGGACAGATGCTCGATGTCGAGCGACCGGCAGTCGGCGGGCATCGCCTGCTCGACGGGGATGACGTGCATCCCGATGCCGCCGCCGCCCGGGGGTACCATCTGTGTGATGCCTGCCAGCGGCAGGTAGGTCATGCGCTCGAAGAAGTCCGCCACCTGCGGCGTGACGGGCGCGATCTCAGGGCGCATCATCATGATCTCGGCGCTGCCGGGAACGAACATATCCAGCACCCAGCGCTTTTCATGCTTGGGGTTTTTGCCGTCAAGATTTTCAAAGTGCCATTCGACGAGGCTTGTCTGGCACAGCGCCTCCAGCGTTGTTTTGAGGCGCGCGTCCTCGAAGCCGCTGAGCTTTTTGAGCTGGGCAAAGGTCTTGGGCTTGCGCTTGCCCATCAGCAGCGCCACGTCAAGGCAATCGTCGGCGACCTCCTTGCCGTAGCGGCGTTCGGCGTATTGCAGGCCGCAGTCGATGCCCCAGTACTCCGGAGCGTCTGCGGACATTTTCTCCAGACCGAGCAGGATTTCCTTGCGGTCGGTGATGATCTTGCCGAGCTTGAATTTTTTTTCGTCGCGGGTCAGCTGTGCCATGGGGCAATTCCTCCTTTTGGATCGTCTCGGGCGTTGTTTATCGGGTCAGCAGCCATTTGAGACCGCGATCCAGGTACTCATTCCAGAAGAACCAGCTGTGGTCGCCGGGTCCGTCCTCGTACCGGAAGTCCGCACCCTGTTCCGCCAGGAACGCGCGAAACTCCTGATTGCACGGATAGAGCGGGTCCTCTGTGCCGATGGCGAGATAGATGGTCGGGATGTCCCGCCCCTCCGCCTTGAGCCTTTGGTACTGCCACTCGGGGTCGCGGTCGGAGTTCGTCAGCTTCTCCGGCTCGCCGAACACGTCGCGGATCATCGCGGCGGGCATGACCCCGTCCAGCACACCGTCCGCCAGCGCGTGGATGCGCAGGGCGGAGGACAGGGCGATGGCGGCGCAGAAGCGCTCCGGGTAGTTGAGCGCCGTGTGCAGCGTGCCGTAGCCGCCCATGGACAGCCCGCCGATGATCGTGTCCTCGCGTCGGTCGCAGTATCCGAAGGTGCTGCGCACATAGTCGGGGAGCTCCTCGCCGACGAAGGTCCCCCAGTTGCCGCCGGGATAGCCTCGGTCGAGGTAGAAGAAGTTGCCCGCCGCAGGCATGAAGACCGCCAGATTGTACTGGATCGACATATGCTGCGCCACGCCGCCGTAGAGCCAGTCGGTGTCCGTGCCGGTCAGCCCGTGGAGCAGGATCAGGCTTTTGGTCGGGCGCTCGTAGTGCCTCGGATCACGCACCTCCTCCATGGCGACGTCGTTGGGGAGCACATAGGAAAAGCTCGCGTGCTGCATGATGCTCTGCGCGTGAAATTCCATTCTTCCGCTTGCCATGCCGTTTTTCCTCGCTTCCCGTTATGATAGCGCCTTGAACGCCACAAAGGACTGCGGCGCAAGCCGCAGCGCGCCCTCCTCCGCCGTGCCGCTGCCGAGGGCGAAGATCACCTCGCGCCCCGACACGTCCACGCGCGCGGACGCCGTACGCGCGGACGGATTCAGCGCCAGCAGCAGCGCGCCGCGCCGGTAGACGAACGCGCCGCCCTTCTCCGCGCTGACGATCTCGAGGTTTGCGTTGTCGCGCAGATCGTCCTGCCCGCTCCGCAGCGCGGTCAGCGCGCGGACGAAGTGGAGCAGGGAGTCCTCCTCCGCCTCTTGCGCTGCGACGGTCGGCGCGTCCGGCGCGGGGTCCACGGGGAGGTAGAGCTCCTCCGCCGGGGCGGTGGAGAAGCCGAGGTTTCGCCCGTTGTCCCACTGCATCGGCGTGCGCGAGCCGGTGCGGAAGTAGCCGCCCTCCTTGGTGGGCAGCTTTTGATAGCGCATGCCGATCTCGTCGCCATAGTAGAGGAAGGGGACGCCGGGCATCGTAAACAAAAAGGCGTAGGCAAGGCGCAGCTCCCGCTCGCTGAGGTTGAACGCGGGGCGCACCGTGTCGTGGTTGCAGGTGATGAGGGAGATGAAGCCCCGGTGCTTCGTCGCCTCATATTCCGGGAGATAGCGCTCCAGAAAGCGGTTCACGTCGCCGTCGCCCGCAGCGCGGAAGTAGCTGTTGTCCGGCTTGGACGGGTCGGCGCGGTCATAGTCGCGCATCAGCGCGGGATAGCCCGTCCACGGGTCGTTCAGGCAGAACGCCGCGTCGAAGCCGCAGCCCAGCGCGAGCCGGGGATGGCTCCACTCCGCAATCAGCGCCGCCTCGGGAAACTCCGCGTCCAGCATCGCGCGCACGTCGCGCCAGACGGCGCTCGTGCCGGATTTCGCCTCGTCGTCATGCTTGACGAGCGACTCCGCCATGTCCACGCGGAAGCCGTCGCACCCGCGCGCGAGCCAGTAGCGCATCACGTCCTTCATCGCCTCGCGCGTTTTCATCGCGGCGGGGGAGTCCGCCGCCTGCTGCCACGGCGCCGCAGGATGGAGAAAGCCGTAGTTCAGCGCGGGCTGGCACTTGAAAAAGTTGAGCACGTACACGCCGTCGCGCTCGCTCTCTCCGGCGACGTAGTTGAGCCCGCCGCAGCCCTCGAAGCAGAAGCTCGACCAGATGTAGCGGTCGCTGTACTCGTTCGGCTCCGCGCGCTTGCTTGCGAGGAACCACGGGTGCTCCTCCGACGTGTGCCCCGGCACGAGGTCAAGGATCACGCGGATGCCGCGCCGGTGCGCCTCGCCGAACAGGCGGCAGAGGTCGCTGTTCGCGCCGTAGCGCGGCGCGACCTTCTTGTAGTCGCGCACGTCGTAGCCCGCGTCCTTGAACGGGGAGTCGAAGCAGGGGTTGAGCCAGATTGCGTTGCAGCCGAGGCCTTTCACATAGTCCAGCTTTTCGATGATGCCGTTGAAATCGCCGATGCCGTCGCCGTTGGTGTCGTAAAACGACTGGGGATAGATTTCATAGAAGATCGCGTCCTTGATCCAGCTCGCCGCCATGGAAGCAGCCCTCCTCTGACTGAATTTTTCCTGATCCTGTTCATTATATCAATAAAACGGAAGAAAGAAAAGATAAACTTTTCTTTTGCTTTTATGGACAAAACAGGTGCGGAATCTTTGTTGATTATTACAAATTGCGAAGGAAATACCAAAAAACTCCGGCCAAATGTTGACAGGCACGCTTGCGCGTGATAAATAAATAAGGTACTCTGCGGATGTGCCGTTTTTCTCTCCGACGCCGCTCTTGCCGCAACGGCGGAAGAAGCCCGCGTTCGCGGAGTCAGATTTTTTTCGACAGGAAGGAAGCACAACATGAAAAAAGCAATTGCATTGATGCTCGCTCTCGTCATGACGCTGGCGCTCGCCGCCTGCGGCGGCGGCAGCGGCTCCGGCGGCGGCAGCAGCAAGCCCGCCGGGGAGACCCTGACCATCTTTAACTCCAAGATGGAGATCCAGAGCCAGATGGAGGAGATGGCGAAGCAGTACAGCGAGACGAAGGGCGTCCCTGTTGAGGTCTACTACTCCAGCGACACCGTCGCCGCGCATATGGCGACCAAATACGCCTCCAACGATCCCTATGCCATCGCCATGGTGGACGCCAAGGACGTCTACTCCCTCGGCGCTGAGCACGCCGCCGATCTGAGCGGCGAGCAGTGGGTCGGCGACACCACGCAGGCGATTTCGGTGGACGGCAAGGTTCTCGGCTTCCCCGTCTGCGTCGAGGCGCGCGGCGTCATCTACAATGCCGACGCCATCAAGGCCGTCACCGGCAAGGACTTTGATCCCGAATCCATCAAGACTACCGCTGATTTCCAGGCGCTCATCAACGACCTGATCGCGGGCGGCATGGCGGCCCCCACCGGCGTGATGAAGGAAGACTGGTCCCTCGCGGCGCACTTCCTCGCCGAGGTCTATGAGCTTCAGGACGATCCCGACGCGTTCATCGCCGGCATCAAGGACGGCAGCATCAAGCTGGCGGACGACGAGGTCTACAACGCCCTGATGGACACCTTCGATGTCCTCAAGGAGAACAACTATGCCAAGGACGCCGCCATCTCCGCTGAGCGCGAGCTCACCGAGCAGAAGCTGGCGGAGGGCGAGATTGCCTTCATGTTCGGCGGCAACTGGGACTGGGACGTCATCAACGCCTATGACTATTCCGAAAACATGGGCATGATGCCCGTGCCGAGCGCGCTGAGCAGCGCCAACACCAAGCTCGTCGGCGGCGGCTCCAAGTATTTCTATGTGGACAACGGTGTGTCCGAGGAGCTCCAGCAGAAGGCAAAGGACTTCCTCAACTGGCTCGTATACGAGGCGGATGGTCAGGACTTCCTGGTCAACCAGTGCAACCTCGTCCCCGCGTACTCAAACATCACCCTCGCGGTGGGCAATCCGCTTGGCTCCTCCGTCAAGGCCTACGCCGACAAGGGCGCCCTGATCGGCAACTACAACTACCTGCCTGACGACCACTACGCCAAGTGCGGCGCGATTTTCCAGAAGTACCTCGCCGGTCAGATCGACCGCGCGGGTCTTGCCGAGGAGATCACCGCCTACTGGGCGACCGCCGAGGTCGGCGCGCACTAAACCGTATTTTTCATAGCAAAGGGCAGCCCGTCTGCCCTTTGCTATGCATCATTTCAGGAGGGGGAGGTCCATGAAGCAAAACACGCTATCCTATAAGGTCAAGCAATACCTCATGTTCGCAGGCCCCGGCACCATCCTGTTCTTCTGCGTCGTCATTATCCCGTTCATCTACGGTGTATATCTGACGTTTACGAGTTGGGACGGCGTTTCCGCCACCAAGCCATGGGTCGGGCTGACCAACTACGCCGCCGCCTTTGCCGATAAGGACTACTGGGCGGCGCTGGGGCGCACTGCGATTTACTCCGTATTCGCGGTTGTGCTCATCAACGTTCTCTCGTTCTTCCTTGCGTACTTAGTCACCAGCGGCGTGAAGGGGCAGAACTTCTTCCGCTCCGGCTTCTTCGTACCGAATCTGATCGGCGGCATCGTCCTCGGTTATGTTTGGAAGTTCGTGTTCAACCGCGCGTTTGTCGCGCTGGGGAGCGCCATCTCCGGCGGCACGGCGCCGTCCATCCTGTCCACGCCCAGCGGCGCGATGCTCGCGCTGATTATCGTGTCGGTGTGGCAGTACGCGGGCTACATGATGCTCATCTACGTGGCGGGCTTTATGAGCGTCAGCGAGGATGTGAAGGAAGCCTCCAGCATCGACGGCTGCACCGCCTCGCAGACCATGTGGAACGTCACCGTTCCGCTCATGCGCGCGAGCTTCGTGCAGTGCCTGTTCCTGAGCATCACCCGCTGCTTCGTGGTGTACGACGTGAACCTGTCCCTGACCAAGGGCGAGCCGTTCGGCTCCTCCGTCATGGCGGCGATGCACGTCTACAACCAGGCGTTCACCTACAAGAACTACGGTCTCGGTCAGGCGGAGGCGCTGATCCTCTTCCTGGTCTGCGCCATCGTCGGCGTCACGCAGGTCATGATCGGTAAGAGAGGAGAGGTGGAAGCGTAATGACGGAAAACGAAAAGGCCGCGCGCCAAAAGAAAATCGCTCATGTCATCATGTGGATCGTCCTGCTGGTCCTGTTTATCTGCTTCATCGCCCCGTTCTTCCTCGTCGTCATCAACGTCTTCAAGACCAAGGCGGATACCACGTCGAACCCGCTCGCGCTCATCGGCGCGCACGGCTTTACGATGAAGAACTTCCCCGACGCGATGAAGAAGATGAATTTCTGGACGGTGTTCGGAAACTCCGCAATCATCACCGTCAGCTCGACCATCCTCACCATCGCGGTGTCCTCGATGGCGGCGTTCGTCATCGTGCGCAACCAGCGCTGGAAGTTCTGCACCTTCATCTTCTCGCTGATGATCGCCTCGATGGTCATTCCGTTCCAGGTGCTGATGGTGCCTCTCGTCTCCGTCTACGGCGGTACGCTGGGCGTGCTGAACCATCGGTTGACGCTCATCCTGATGCACGTCGGCTTCTCCGTATCCATGGCGATGTTCATGTTCCACGGCGCGATCCGCACGAACATCCCGCTTGAGCTCGAGGAAGCCGCGACCATCGACGGCTGCTCCCGCTGGCAGACCTACTGGAAGATCGTCTTCCCGCTGCTCAAGCCGACCGTCGCCACCGTTGCCATCATCAACGCAATGGCGTACTGGAACGACTATCTGCTTCCCAGCCTCGTGCTGACGAAGAAGGAGCTCTACACCATCCCGATCGCCACGCAGGCGTTCTACGGCACCTACTCGACCGACATCGGCCTCGTCATGGCGGCGCTGCTGCTCGCCATGCTGCCGATCCTGATCCTGTACGTTTTCCTCCAGCGCTACATCGTGCAAGGCGTTACCGCCGGCGCGGTCAAGGGCTGATTTTCCCGCGATTTGCCGTTCCCCGTCCCCGCGTTCGGGGGCGGGGAACTTTTTTAAAGGAGACCGACCTCTATGTGGAACCGCATCTTTGACATGGAGAATCCGCTCATGCGTGCGCTGGGCGCCATCTGCGACCTGCTGGTGCTCAATCTGCTGACTGTGCTCTGTTCGCTTCCCATCGTCACCGCCGGGGCGGCGCTGAGCGCGCTGGACGACGTGGCGCTGCGCATCGTACGCGGGGAGGATGCCGGCGTCGTGCGCCCATACTTCCGCGCGCTGCGCGGCAATTTGAAGCAGGGCGTCGCTCTGGGGCTGATTTTCCAGTTCGCTGCCGTGGTGCTGTATGTGGACTACCGCGCCGCCGCGTCTGCACCCGTGCTGCGAGTCCCGGTCGTCGCCGCCGCCATGGTGGTCGGCACGGCGGCGCTCTACGCCTTCGCCCTGCAGGCGCGCTACGAAAACCCGGTGCGCGTCACGCTCAAAAACGCGGCGTCGCTCTCCGTCGCCTACTTTCCCCGCACACTGGGGCTGCTGTTCTTCACCGTGACGCTGTGGCTCCTCTGCCTGCGCTATTTTCAAATCGCGCTGCCCGTGCTGCTGATGTTCGGGCTGTCCCTGCCCGCATACATCGGGGCGATGCTGTTTGATCCCATCTTTCAAAAACTGGAACACAAGGAAGAAGACAAATGAGTATTCTTTTTGACGATACGAGCAAAACCATCACCCTCCACACGCGCCGCACGACCTATCAGATGCAGCTCGCGCCGACAGGACACCTGCTGCACCTGTACTACGGCGCGCGCTCGGAGGGCTGCTTTGACTATCGGCTGCTGCCGCGCGACTGCGGCTTTTCCCCCAACCCCTACGAACTGCGCAACGACCGCGCGTGGTCGCTCGACACTCTGCCGCAGGAGTACAGCGGCGCGCTGTGCGGCGACTATCGGCTCGTCAGCGTCTATCCCGTCGCGGCGAACGGCGCGTCGGGCGCGGACCTGCGCCATGCGTCCCACCGCATTGAGCCGGGGAAATACACGCTGGACCGTCTCCCCGCCGCCTTCGCGCGCGACGGCGAGGCGGAGACGCTGACCGTCACGCTGCGTGACGCCGCGACCGGACTGCGCGTCGAGCTGCTCTACGGCGTGTTCGCGGAGGCGGACGTGATCGCGCGCGCCGTACGCTTTACGAACGACGGCGACGCGCCGCTGCGTCTGGAAAAAGCGGCGTCGGTCTGCCTCGACCTGCCCTTCGGCGACTGGGAGCTGCTGCACTTCCACGGACGGCACTGCATGGAGCGGCAGCCCCAGCGCACGCCGCTGATGACCGGCATCCAGACTGTCCGCTCCACACGCGGTATGTCCAGTCACCAGCACAACCCTTTCGTCATCCTCTGCGACCGCGAGACGACGGAGGAGCATGGCCTGTGTTACGGCGTCATGCCGCTTTGGTCCGGCAGCCACCAGACCGAGGTCGAGGTCGATCAGATGGGCGCGGCGCGCCTCGTCAGCGGCGTCTGCGAGGAGGGCTTTTCATGGACGCTCGCGCCGGGCGAGACCTTTGAAGCGCCGGAGGCGCTGCTCGTCTGCACGGAGGACGGGCTGGGCGACCTGTCGCGGCGGTACCATCGGTTCATCTTCCGCAATCTCTGCCGCAGCCGCTTTGTCGGCAAGCCGCGCCCGGTGCTGCTGAACAACTGGGAGGCGACCTATTTTGACTTTGACGCGGACAAGCTGCTTGCGCTCGCGCGGGAGGCGAAGGCGCTGGGCGTCGACCTTCTCGTGCTGGACGACGGCTGGTTCGGCAATCGCTGCGACGACAATCGCGCGCTGGGCGACTGGTTTGTCAACGAAGCCAAGCTCCCCGGCGGGCTGGACCCGGTTATCGACGCGGTCAACGCCCTTGGGCTGAAATTCGGCATCTGGATCGAGCCGGAGATGGTCAGCGAGGATTCCGACCTGTTCCGCGCCCATCCCGACTGGGCGCTCACCGTGCCGAACCGCGCGCCGACAATGGGGCGCAACCAGCTTGTGCTGGACATGGGGCGCGCCGAGGTCGTGGAGTACCTGTACGGCGTGTTCTCCGCCCTCCTGCGGGAGCATCGTATCGAATACGTCAAGTGGGACATGAACCGCAGCCTTTCCGACGTTTACAGCGCCGCGCTGCCGCCGGAGCGCCAGGGCGAGGCGGCGTTCCGCTATGTGCTGGGGATGTACGACCTGCTGCGCCGCCTGACCGAGGACTTTCCGGACGTGCGGTTCGAGGGCTGTGCCGGCGGCGGCGGGCGCTTCGACGCGGGGATGCTCGCTTTCGTGCCGCAGATCTGGTGCAGCGACGACAGCGACGCCGCAGAGCGCCTGACGATCCAGCGCGGCACGTCCTACGGTTACCCCGCCGCGTCGATGGGCGCGCACGTTTCCGCCTGTCCCAACCACCAGACCGGACGCACCGTGCCGCTCGGCACACGCGCGGTCGCGGCGATGAGCGGAACCTTCGGCTACGAGCTCGACCCCGCCAGACTCACGGACGCGGAGAAGGACGAGATTCGCGCGCAGATCAGGCGCTTCCGCGCGCTGGACGCCTTGCTGCAAGGCGGCGACTACCACCGCCTCGCGGCGAACGAACGCTTCACCGCGTGGGCGATTGCCGCGCCGGACGGGAGCGAGGCGCTGGTCAGCGTGGTCGTGACGCATACGGAGGCGAATCCCCGCCCGCTGCATCTCCGCCTGCGCGGTCTTGATCCGGACGCGGACTATGTGCTTGCGGAGCAGGCGTTCTTTGGCTGCGCCCTCCCGCCGGGCGCCGAGTCGCCCGGCGGAGCCGATCCCGCGCGGCGCTACGGCGGCGCGCAGCTGCTCTGCGGCGGCTGGACGCTTCCCGCGCTCTACGGCGACTATCCCTCCGTTCAGCTGCACTTCAAAAGGGTGTAACCAAACAAAAATACGAAAAAGCGCAAAATCCGCTTGCAAAGCCGGAACAAAACCGGTAGAATGGTATCGTGATAAAACTGGACGGAGGACGGCAGTATGTACGAAAGCAGGATGAAATCACAGGAGACCGACCATCTGTTTCAGGCGATCCTGTCCCTGAAAACGGAGGAGGAGTGCTACCGTTTCTTTGACGATCTGTGCACGATTGGTGAAATTCTTGCCATGAGCCAGCGCTATCAAGTGGCGGAGGAGCTGTACGGCGGGAACACGTTTTCCAGCATTTCCGAAAGACTCGGCGTTTCCTCGACGACGATTACCCGCGTGAACAAAAGCCTCCACTACGGCGCGGACGGTTACCGTCTTGCGCTGGAGCGCACCCGCCCAAAAGAAACCGAATGATAAACCGCGAAAGCGGGCGTTTCAGACTGTAGACAAATGCCGTCCCTGGCCTAAGCCTTGGACGGCATTTGTCTAAAAACTGAGGGCTGCCCTGTTCGGGCAGCCCTTCCGCGTTTCGGGAAATTTCATCATTCGTAGGCTCTCAGATGGAAGTCAAGATACAGCACGTGGTTCTCCAGATGATGGTGGATGTCATACACCTCAAAAACATCGGTGTCAACCTTAAAGATGTCGCCCACCTCGGGACATTTCTCCATCTCGTTGAACACGAAGGTCGGCCGGATCGTGGAACCGTCAACAAACGCTCTGTACATAATGGTGCTCCTTTCCCGTTTCGGTTGATCTATCGAAGACCCGGAAACGCGGAACCGGGGTTCTTCACAGGTTGACGATCTCCTCCTGCTCGGCGAGCTGGATGCCGGCGGCGCGAAGCACCTCGCTCGCCCTGGCGTCGTCCGCCACGCGGAAGATCATGTAGGCGCTCTCCCTGCGCCCGCCGATGAAGGCGTACATATACTCGACGTTGACCGATGCCTCGCTCAATGCCGTCAGCGCGCGGTTCAGCCCGCCGGGCGTGTTGGAGATGGCGACGGCGACCACCGGCGTGACGCTGTGGATAAAGCCCTCGGCGTTCAGGACGGCGGCGGTGGCGTCGATATCGTCGACAATGAAGCGCGCGATGCCGAACTCGCTGGTCTCGGCAAGGGAGAAGGCGCGCATATCAATGCCCTTCTCCGCCAGCACGCGGGTCAGCCCCAGCAGCGCGCCGGGACGGTTCTCCAGGAACACGGAAATCTGCGTGACGCTCATGTTTCTTACTCCCTTCTCAAATCCTGCGGTTGTCAATGACGCGAACCGCCTTGCCCTCGCTGCGGACGATGGACTTCGGCGCGACGAGCGTGACCTTGGCGGTCAGCCCCAGCATGGCGCGCAGACCCTCGACGATCTGCTTCTGGCGCCTGGCGATCTCGCCCATGTTGTCGGTGAACATCTCCGGCGTCATTTCGACGCGGACGTCCAACGTGTCGGTGTGGTTGACGCGATCGACGATAATCTGGTAGTTTGCGCCGTAACCGAGACCCAGCAGCACCGTCTCGATCTGGCTCGGGAACACATTCACGCCGCGGATGATGAGCATATCGTCCGTTCTGCCGCGCGGCTTCGCCATCTTGACGTGGGTGCGCCCGCAGGAGCATTTCTCGTGGGAGAGGACGCAGACGTCGCGCGTGCGGTAGCGGAGCAGCGGGAACGCCTCCTTGGTGATGGAGGTGAACACCAGCTCGCCCTGCTGACCGTCGGGCAGCACCTCGCCGGTATCGGGGTCGATGATCTCGGCGATGAAGTGGTCCTCGTTGATGTGCATCCCGCTCTGCGCGGAGCACTCGAAGGCGACGCCGGGGCCGGACAGCTCGGTCAGGCCGTAGATATCATACGCCTTGATGCCCATGGTCGACTCGATGTCGCGGCGCATCTCCTCGCTCCACGCCTCCGCGCCGAAGATACCCGCCTTGAGGGGAATCTGTTCGGGCGTCAGTCCCATCTCCTTCATCGTTTCGCCGAGGTACGCGGCGTAGGACGGGGTGCAGCACAGCACGGTCGCGCCAAGGTCGCGCATGAAGGTGATCTGGCGCTCGGTGTTGCCGGAGGACATGGGAAGCGTGAGGCTGCCGACCTTGTGGCTGCCGCCGTGCAGCCCCGCGCCGCCGGTGAACAGCCCATAGCCATAGGCGACCTGGCAGACGTCGTTCTCCGTCGCTCCGGCGGCGGTCAGCGCGCGGGCGCAGCAATCCTCCCACAGGTCGACGTCATGCTGTGTGTAGAACGCAACGACGCGCTTACCGGTGGTACCGGAGGTGGAATGAATGCGCACGCAGTCGCCCAGCGGCGCGGCGAGCAGACCGTAGGGATAGTTGTCGCGCAGGTCCGCCTTGGTGACGAAGGGCAGCTTGTGCAAATCCTCAACGCCCTTGATATCGTCAGGCGTCAGCCCCTTTTCCTCCATCTTTTTGCGGTAGGCGGGAACGTTTTCCCAGACGTGCCTGACCTGTTTGACAAGGCGTTCGCTCTGCCACGCGGTGATCTGCTCGCGCGGCGCAGTTTCGATTTCGGGCTGATAGTAGCGTTCCATGAGATTGTTTCCTTTCTGTTATTTGATAGTGTAACACATCGCGGAGAAAAAAGCGAGGGGATTTGTATTTTTTTTACAAAAAACACGGCCCCGCCCATTGGGACGAGGCCGTGTCATTTGCTCACTCGGTCAGCTTCTCAGCGGCACACGGCTCCATCGTCGGGCATGGCGGAAAGACGGCTAAAGAAATAGCCGCTGGTAAAGCTGAAAAAGAAGTTGCTGCGGTACTGCTTCATGACGCCATACCCCTTTCACTGTTTTTTACAGTATAATGCGTTAGTGTGCTAAAGTCAACCGTCATTGTCCCTAAATTGAGCGCAATCGATTTTTGCCGCCCTTGTGCAGATTGCCGTATCAGGTGTTCTTGCCCAGTGCGAACGCCTTGCGGTTGAGGTCAAGGAACTTCGCGGGGACCATCGCCTCCAGGGACCTCTGCCACGCCTCCTCCGGCAGGTCGAAGTAGTGGGACAGCCTGCCCATGAGGACGATGTTGGTCGCCTTGCTGCTGCCCGCCTGTTCGGCGAGACCGAGGCAGTCCAGCGCGTCCACCTTCGCGCCCGCGACGCGCAGCTTCTCCACCAGCTTGTCAGGGTAGGACGCCGCGCCGGTAATGACCGGCATAGGATCGATCTGCTGGGTGGAGGTGACAATCTGCCCGCCGGGCTTGAGGTATTCCAGCCAGCGCGCCGCCTCCAGCAGCTCGAAGGACACGATGTAATCCGCCTCTCCCTTGTCGATGACCGGGGAGGCGACCTTGTCGCCGTAACGGACGTAGGTCACGACGCTGCCGCCGCGCTGGCTCATGCCGTGCACCTCGGACACCTTCACGTCATAGCCCTGTGCCAGCAGGAGGTGTCCCAGCAGCTTGCTCGCCAACAGGCTTCCCTGGCCGCCGACGCCGACGATCATAATGTTTTTGGTCTCCATCTCTCAGTCCTCCTTTGCCGTGCTCTCCAGCGCGCCGAATTTGCAGAGCTGCCCGCACACGCCGCAGCCGACGCACAGCGTTTCGTCCACGCGCGCCCTTCCGTCCCTGAACGACAGCGCGGGGCAGCCGATCTTCATGCAGGATTTGCAGCCCACGCACTTGTCCGCGTTCACGCGCAGCGGCGCGCTGTGCCTGACGTACTTCAAAAGCGCGCAGGGGCGGCGGGAGATGATGACGCTCGGCTCGTCCGCCGCCAGCTCCTCCCTGACCGCCTTATCACACGCATCGAGGTCATAGGGGTCAACCACGCGGACGCGGCGGAAGCCCATCGCGCGGCAAAGCGCCTCCAGGTCGATCTTCCCCGCAGGCTCGCCCTTGATGTTGAAGCCCGTGGTCGGGTTCTGCTGGTGCCCCGTCATGCCCGTGATGGAGTTGTCCAGAATGATGACGGTGGAGTTCGACCGGTTGTAGGCAATATTGGCAAGTCCGGTCATGCCGGAGTGCATAAACGTCGAATCGCCGATGACGGCGACGGTTTTATGCTCGCTCTCGCTGCCCAGCGCCTTGTTGAAGCCGTGGATACTGCTGACCGACGCGCCCATGCACAGCGTCATCTCGATGGCGCCCAGCGGCGCGGCGGCGCCGAGCGTGTAGCAGCCGATGTCGCCGAGTACGGTGCATTTGTTCCGGCTCAATGTGTAGAACAGCCCGCGGTGGGGGCACCCGGCGCACATGGCGGGCGGGCGCGGCGGGATGTTCTCGTCCAGCTTTGTGCCCGTGTGCGGCGCGACGCCCAGCTTCTCCGCGACGAGGTTCTGCGAAAACTCGCCGAGCATTGGGAACACATCCTTGCCCACGCAGGCAAGCCCCAGCTCGCGCAGGTAAGTTTCGAGGAAGCTGTCCAGCTCCTCCACGACGACAAGTTTCTCAACGGAAGCGGCGAAATCACGGAGCTTTCGCTCCGGCAGGGGCCAGACCATGCCCAACTTGAGCACGGGATAGCGGTCGCCGCAAACCTCCTTGACGTACTGATAGCTCGTCGAGGAGGTGATGACGCCGACGCTGCGGTCGCTGCCCGCCTCCACGCGGTTGAGGTCGCTGGTCTCGGCGTATTCCGCCAGAAGCGCCATGCGCTCCTCGACATGGGGATGGCGGCGGATGGCGTTGGCGGGGGTCATGACGTACTTGGCGATGTTCTTCTCGTAGGGCTTCGCCGGGGGCGCCACGCGCTCGCCCGTCTCGACGACGGACTGGGAATGCGCCACGCGGGTGCACATCTTGAGGAGCACCGGACAGTCAAAGCGTTCGGAAAGCTCATACGCTTGCCTGGCAAAGGCCAGCGCCTCGGCGGAGTCGGACGGCTCAAGCATCGGCAGCTTGGCGGAGCGCGCGTAGTGGCGGGAGTCCTGCTCGTTCTGGCTGGAGTGCATCCCCGCGTCGTCCGCGACGGCGATGACCATGCCGCCGTTCACGCCCGTGTAGCTCACGGTGAACAGCGGGTCGGCGGCGACGTTCAGCCCGACGTGCTTCATGCCGCAGAAGCTCCGCTTTCCCGCAAGACTCGCGCCGAAGGCAACCTCCATGGCGACCTTCTCGTTCGGCGCCCACTCGCTGTAAACATCGTCGTATTTGGCAAGCTCCTCCGTGATCTCGGTGCTCGGCGTGCCCGGATAGCTGGACACCACCGATACGCCCGCTTCGTACAGCCCGCGAGCGGCGGCGGCGTTGCCCAACATCAACTGTTTCATGGCTCTGTCTCTCCTTGTTCAGCATTGATTGCGCTCATCTTACCACATTGCTCCCGCGAGGTAAACTGTTTTTCTTGACAAATAATCCATTTTGCGTTATTCTTTTGTTGTTTAAAACTTTAATGCGTAAAACCGCAAAAGTGAAAGGAAGTCAAGTCATGCCCATTACCGATCTGTTGGAACGCAACAGCAAGCTCTACGGCGAGCAAGTCGCCCTCGTGGAGATCAACCCCGCCGTAACCGAAAAGCCCCGTGTGACGTGGAAGGAATTCGAGCTGATTCAGCCCTCCGCCGCCGCGCCCTACCGCCGCGAGATTACATGGAGCGTCTTTGACGAAAAGGCCAACCGCGTGGCGAATATGCTGCTCTCACGCGGCGTGGAGAAGGGGCAGAAGGTCGCCGTCCTGCTGATGAACTGCCTCGAGTGGCTGCCCATCTACTTCGGTATCCTCAAGGCCGGCGCGGTCGCCGTGCCGCTCAACTTCCGCTACACCGCCGACGAGATCAAATACTGCGTCGAGCTGGCGGACGCGGACATCCTGTTCTTCGGGCAGGAGTTCATCGGGCGCGTGGAGGACATCGCCGAGGAGCTGGGTCAGAGCCGGATGCTGATCTTTGTCGGCGGCGTGTGTCCGACCTTCGCCGAGAGCTACTACGACCTGACCGCAAACTGCTCCTCCGTCGCGCCGAAGGTGCTCATTGAGGACACGGACGACGCGGCGATTTACTACTCCTCCGGCACGACCGGCTTTCCCAAGGCGATCCTGCTCGACCACACGGCGCTGCTGCAAAGCGCGCGCATGGAGGCAAAGCACCACGAGACGACCCACGAGGACGTGTTCCTCTGCATCCCGCCGCTGTACCACACCGGCGCGAAGATGCACTGGTTCGGCTCGCTCTTCACCGGCAGCCGCGCGGTGCTGCTCAAGGGCAACTCCCCGCAGGCGATTTTCGACGCCGTGTCGCAGGAGAGGTGCACCATCGTCTGGCTGCTCGTGCCCTGGGCGCAGGACATTCTCGCCGCGTTGGATCGCGGCGACCTGAAGCTCGCGGACTACACGCTCGACCAGTGGCGGCTGATGCACATCGGCGCGCAGCCCGTGCCGCCGTCCCTGATTCGTCACTGGCTGCAATACTTCCCTCACCACAAGTACGACACGAACTACGGCCTGTCCGAGTCCACCGGCCCGGGCTGCGTCCACCTCGGCATGGAAAACGTGCACAAGGTCGGCGCCATCGGCGTACCGGGCTTCGGCTGGAAGTGCAGGATCGTGGATGAGCAGGGCGAGGTCGTGCCCAAGGGCGAGGTCGGCGAGCTGTGCGTCAAGGGTCCCGGCGTGATGCGCTGCTACTACCACGACCCGGAGGCGACCGCCGCCGTGCTCCGCGACGGCTGGCTCCACACGGGCGACATGGCAAAGCTGGACGAGGACGGCTTCATCTTCCTTGTGGACCGCAAGAAGGACGTCATCATCTCCGGCGGCGAGAACCTCTACCCCGTGCAGATCGAGGATTTCCTCGCGGCAAACCCAAAGATCCACGACGTGGCGGTCATCGGCCTGCCCGACAAGCGCCAGGGCGAAATCGCCGCCGCCATCGTGCAGGTCAAGGAGGGCATGGAGCTCAGCGAGGCGGAGCTCAACGACTACTGCATGGAGCTGCCGCGCTACAAGCGCCCGCGCAAGATCATCTTCGCCAACGTGCCGCGCAACCCCACCGGCAAGATCGAAAAGCCCAAGCTGCGCGAGCTGTACGGCGGCGTCCGTCTGGTTGAGGCGCAGAACAAGGGCTGATTTGGGCGTTGACATACCCGCCCACGTCTGATATGATTAACCTTTGGATAGAGCATGTCAACCCGCGCCGGCAGAAAGGATACGTTTCATGATCTCTCACAAGAACAGCATCAAGGTCTTTTCCGGCAACGCAAACCCCAAGCTCGCCGCCGACATCTGCAAGTCGATGGGCATCACACTGGGCGAAAATGAAGTGAAGGGCTTCGCGGACGGCGAGGTGTCCTGCTCGCTGTACGAATCCGTGCGTGGGAGCGACGTGTTCATTGTGCAATCGACCTGCAAGCCGGTCAACGACAACCTGATGGAGCTGCTCATCATGATCGACGCCTGTCGCCGCGCCTCCGCCGGACGGATCACGGCGGTCATCCCCTACTTCGGCTACGCGCGTCAGGATCGCAAGACCCGCTCCCGCGACCCCATCAGCGCAAAGCTGGTGGCGAATATGCTCGCCGCCGCCGGCGCACAGCGCGTGTTGACGATCGACCTCCATGCGGCGCAGATTCAGGGCTTTTTTGACATCCCGGCGGACAATCTCATCAGCTACCCCATCTTTGCCGACTACTACGCCAAGAAATTCGGCGACGCGCTGCACGACATGGTGGTCGTCTCCCCCAGCGTGGGACCCATTGCCCGCGCGCGCAAGTTCGCCGAGAAGGTGGAGGCGGGGCTCGCCATCGTGGATCGCCGCCAGGATAGCTCCGGCGTTGAGGAAACGCGGAACATCATCGGCGACGTGAAGGACAGGGATTGTATCCTCTTTGCCGACATTGTGGACACAGCGGAAACAATCGTCACCGCCGCCAGGGCGCTGGCTGACAGCGGCGCAAAAAAGGTCTACGCCTGCGCGTCCCACGGCGTCCTCGCCGGAGAGGCCATCGACCTGCTTGCGTCCAGCAACATCGTGCAGCTCACCCTGCTGGACACCATTCCCGCCCATCCCGCGTCGGCGCGCGCGGCTGAATTATCTGACCGTCGCCCCCATCCTCGGCGAGGCCATCGAGCGCAGCTATCAGGAAATCTCCATCACGAAGTTTGTATTCTGATCTTTCATCTTGAGAGCGCCGTGCATACGGCGCTCTTTTTCACGTATCGTTTCGGTGAGGAGTGATTGCATGAAGCCCTATGCCGTGGTTGACCTGCACTGCGATACCCTGACCGACATGGCGCGCTCCGGCGCGCCGGACACGATGGACGACGGCGCGAAAGCGCTCTCGCTCTCCGCCCTGCCGCCGGACGTCCGCTGGGCGCAGTGCTTCGCCATCTTCCTGCCCGACAAGCTGCGCGGGCGGGACGCCGCAGCGTACTACGAGCGCTGGCGGGACGATTTTCGCCGACAATGCGCGCGGTTCTCCGACCGCGTCCTCCCCTGCCGGGACGCGGCGGACATCGAGCGCGCGTGGGCGGCGGGCAAAACGGCGGCGCTGCTGACGGTGGAAAACGGCAGCGTGCTCGCGGGCGACCTCCGCCGCGTCGCCATGCTGGCGGCGGACGGCGTGCGCGCGGTGACGCTGACTTGGAACGGCGCGAACGAGCTCGGCTCCGGGCACGATACCGACGGCGGTCTGACCGCATTCGGCGTCCGGGCCGTGCGGGAGCTGGAGCGCTGCGGCATCCTCGTCGACGCCTCCCACCTCAACGACTCCGGCTTTGCCGCGCTGCTGGACGCGGCGGAGAAGCCCTTCCTCGTCACCCATTCCAACGCCCGCGCCGTCTGCCCGCACAAGCGCAACCTGACCGACGGCATGATCCGCGCGCTGGTCGGGCGCGGCTGCCTGGTCGGGCTGAACTATTACACGCGCTTCCTTCGCGCCGACGGCGCGCCCTGCTCGCTCGACGATCTGTACCGCCACATCGCACATTTTTTCGACCTCGGCGCGCAGAACTGTCTCGCGCTCGGCTCGGACTTCGACGGCGCGGAGACGCCTGACTGCCTGTCCTCCCCCGCGCGGGTGATCGAGGCGTACGACTTCCTGCTCGCGCGCGGGCTGTCACAGGAGGCGCTCGACGGCATTTTCTATCGAAACGCGCTGGATTTCCTCCGCAGGAACCTGCCCCGGGAAAGTTGCAGCCCGGAGCCGACCCTCGGCAGACGCGCGCCGTGAGTTTGCCGGTCCCCGGCACGAAACGCGACGGATGACAGCAAAACGCCCGCTTTCGCGGGCGTTTTTAAACTTTTTCAAACAGCTTTGCGACAATTTTCCGCGTATCAGTCGCTGTCGCCCAGCGCCTCGGTCTGGCGCACGAGCACCTTCTTGTCGTAGCAGGAGAAGGCGTCGTCCACGAGCGCGCGGGTGGGCGCGGGGGTAAAGGCGCTGACCAGCGGCACGAGCACCAGCCCCGCGAGCATACAGAACGCGCCCGCGTTGATGGGGGACTGGAGCAGCTTCGGGAAGCTGCCGCGCACGAAGATGTTGAGCAGCATGACCACGGTGGAGAACACGAAACAGACCCAGCAGGAGAGCTTGCTCGTGCGCTTCCAGTACAGCCCGTACAGGAACGGGGCGAGGAACGCGCCCGCCAGCGCGCCCCAGCTCACGCCCATGAGCTGCGCGATGAAGGTCACGCTGGACTTGTACTGGATGATGGCGAGCACGACGGAAATGGCGATGAACACCACGATCAGCGCGCGCATGACGGAGAGCTGCTTTTTCTCGTCCATGTCCCGGATGACGTTGCCCTTGAGCAGGTCGAGCGTCAGCGTGGAGCTGGACGTCAGCACCAGCGAGGACAGCGTGGACATCGACGCGGAGAGCACGAGGATGACCACCACTGCGATGAGAATGTCGGGCAGTCCGGAGAGCATCGTCGGGATGACCGCGTCATAGCCGCCGGAGGGCATTCCGTTCGCGGGGCTCAGGCGGTCGGTGAACAGCCGCCCGAAGCCGCCGAGGAAGTAACACCCGCCCGACACAATGAAAGCGAACACGGTGGAGATGACCATGCCCTTGTTGACCTGGGATTCGTTCTTGATGGCGTAGAACTTCTGCACCATCTGCGGCAGTCCCCAGGTGCCGAGCGAGGTGAGGATCACGACGCCCAGCAGGTTCAGCGGGTCGGGGCCGAAGAAGGAGTTGAAGATGCCCGGCGCGTCGGAGACCAGCGGGTCGCTGACTTGGGACAGCCCGTCCAGCGCGGCGAGGAAACCGCCCTGAGATTTCAGCACCGCCGCGATGACCGCGATAATGCCGAAGATCATGATGACGCCCTGAATGAAATCGTTGATGGCGGTTGCCATGTAGCCGCCCGCGATGACGTAAACGCCCGTCAGCACCGCCATGGCGACCACGCAGACGGAGTAGTCGATGTTGAACGCCATACCGAACAGACGGCTGAGACCGTTGTAGAGCGAGGCGGTGTAGGGGATGAGGAAGATGAAGATGATGACCGACGCCGAAACCTTCAGCGAGTGGCTGCCGAAGCGCTTGCCGAAGAACTCCGGCATGGTGGCGCTGGCGAGGTGCTGGGTCATGATGCGCGTCCGGCGACCGAGGATGCCCCACGCCAGCAGAGAGCCGACGAGCGCGTTGCCGATGCCGACCCAGGTGGAGGCGATGCCGTATTTCCAGCCGAACTGTCCCGCGTAGCCGACGAAGATGACGGCGGAGAAGTAAGACGTGCCGTAGGCGAAGGCGGTCAGCCACGGCCCGACGCTGCGCCCGCCGAGGACGAAGCCGTTCACATCGGTGGCGTTGCGGCGACAATACAGGCCAATGCCCACCATCACGCCAAAGAATACGACCAGCATCAGAATTTTCAGAACCATGCTTCTCAGTCCTTTCATGCCGCGATTGCTTTATGGCTTTGATGTGTTAAAGTTTAACGCATAAAAGCAATAAAGTCAACTGGCGTTTTCGATAAAGGGCGTCGGCTTTGGCGGAAAGAAAACTGGCGGCTCTGCACAATTCCGCGCGACGGAAGGAAACAGCCCTCCGCTGCAAGGTTGCGGCGATCGGGATAAGATGGGGACACGGCGACAGCATTTACTTTTGCGCAAAGACGCGGTCAAGAGAGAAATTGTC
>CAMKFK010000023.1 GCA_946411835.1 uncultured Clostridia bacterium | reverse complement strand
CGCGAAAGGGTGGCGCTCGATGTTTGCTCGATTCTGTTATCTTCTTGACATTGCCTTGGATGCATTGCCCATTTGTCAAACAAGACCTAGTATGAGTTTCGCCGCGCGGTCGAACGTCGCGCGCCCGCCGTCGCGCTCGTGAAAAGGCAGAAACATTTCAAGGCTGCTTCGGTGTGACCCGAAACAGCCTTGAAACCTGCATGATTGCGGCATTTTTTGACAGAATAGGAGTATAATTCTATCCTTTTGCACCAACCGAATAAAACTCCTACACCCGCCGAGCCGCTTGCCATAAGGCGTGACGGCAATTTTGGCTTTCGTACTGTCATGACTTCACAATAACCGTACCCTTTGGCTGCGTCTTGTCAAGATTGAGGCTGTATACATCCCATTTTGTATCATACCAAAAATTGGCAAAGAAAGCACCCTCTATTCCAAATGCCAGATTGGCAACGAATGCAAAGAGTGCTTTCCCATTTTATGTCGTTTTATTCCTTAATTCCTCCTGCTGCATATTTTTAACTTCCTCGCTGTATCGGTGTATCTTCCGCTTACGATCTTTCTGCACGCCACGGGCATACTCAATTTCAGGGTATCCGAAGCCGACGATCAGCCCGGTGTAGTGATCCTTTGGGATGTTCAGCATGGCACGCGCCTCCGGTGCCAGCTCATTCAGCACCTCCGCAGAATAGCTCATGATCGCCGTGCCGAGCCTGTGCGCGTTGCACAGCAGTTCAAAGTACGCTGTTGCGATGTTGCAGTTGACCTTGCTGTCCTCCGCCCACTTCCCGGCGCAGCGCTCGTGCGCAATGAACAGGTGCGGCGCGCCGCAGAACAGGAGATCGCCCTTGCGGACGGTTTTCTCCGATTCCTTCATCTTGCTGTAGTAGAAGTCGCTGAAGCTGTGCGTGTAGATGTGTCGCTTGGCGTCGGCGTCCATCTTGGCATAGGCGGCTTTCCAAATCTCACGCACCCTGTCTTTGTCGTCGATGACCGTATATTCGACGCCCTGCGCGTTGCCTCCTGTTGGAGCCGCCGCCATCGCATTCAAGATATTTGTGATAATCTTCGACTCGACATTCTTGTCCAGAAAACGGCGGCAGGAACGGCGGTTGACCACAAGCCGCTCCATGTATTTGCCCATTTCGGGCGGCGGAGGCGGCAGCGAGTTCTTCGGCTTCTTGCCGAAGATAGAGAACGCGCCCTGCGGGCATACCGCGAGGCAGTGCTGGCAGCGCCAGCAGCCGCGCCAGCCGAAACGCTCAAAGGGCTTCATGACAGGAGCGCCGTCTTTCAGCTCCAGCACCATACCGGAGCAGACGTTGACGCACTTGCCGCAACCGATGCACTTCGAGGGATCGACCTTGAAATACGTTTTTTCCTCCATCTCAATCTCCCCGCACGCCGCTCAGAATATCCGCAATGCATTTTGCCATGTCCGCATCGATGCCCACCGCGCGCTCGCCGAGGCTTGCAGGTACGGCAGCGCCGTCACCGATATTCAACCGCACAAGGCTGATGTTCTCATGCTCGCGCGCCAGCTTCTCAAACGGAAAGCGGATGATGGTCGGCGTGTTGAAGCCGACGCCCAGCTCCACGAGTACCAGCTTCTTGTCCTGCGCCTCTGATAAAAACACGCCGAAGCGCCGTTCCGCCTCATGCCACGCGGCATCCTCCACGAAGTGGTCGTCCACGCGCAGGTTCATCGCCATGTCACTGCCGCAGACGGGGCACTTCGGCACCATGTCGGACGGTATCCTGCCGTTCCGCCGTGCCGCGTCCATCTCACGGAACCGCTCCACCGCGTAGTAGGTCTTGGGGTGGCAGCCACGCTTGCATTGGATGAGGTTGTAGCTCCCCTGCGTGGCGAAGATTTGTTCCGTGGGAAGCCCCGCTTTCTCAAACTGATGGTCGGCGTTGGTGGAGAGCAGAAACAGCCTCTTGCCCTCAAAAACGCCCAGCAGCGATCGGTGCAGCGGCGTCACGTCGAGGTCGGCTCCCGCCGTCAGCGCGAGCTTTGACCAAAGCCCCCATTTGGATTCCTGATCCGGGAACGGGTAAAATCCCGCCGAGTACATATCCCGCATATAGGGGTTCTTGCCGTAGATATTCTGAAACTCCCCGAAGTGCTCCTCGAAGTACTTTCCGCCGTACTGTGCGCCAGCCGCCGCGCTCATGCCCGCGCCCGCGCCGAGCAGCACATAGTCCGCGCTCCGAATCATGTTCACCGCCCGCGCGATTTGTTCTTCATAGGACGTATCCTGCATGACATAGTCTTGCGCCGGTGTGCCGGAGAGAAATGTCTCAAAGGAGATTATGGTAGATTTGTTCGTCGAGTTCCTTGAAAACATTGAAGATTACCTTGATTTCACTGTGGGTTTGTTGCTTGTAGTCCTTCACCGTCTGCACCGCGATCTCCGCCGCTCGCTGGTTCGGGAACATGAATACGCCCGTTGAGATGCAGCAGAACGCAACGCTTTGGATGTTGTGCTCGTCCGCAAGCGCAAGGCAGGAGCGGTAGCAGGAGGCAAGCTGTTCCTCGTGCCGCCGCGTCAGCCGCCCCTCCACGATGGGACCGACCGTGTGCAGCACATAGTCGCAGGGCAGGTTGTAGGCGGGCGTGATCATCGCCTGTCCCGCGGGTTCGGGGTCTCCCTGCGCGCGCATCAGCTCGTCGCACCTCAGACGGAGCTGCACGCCCGCGTAGGTGTGGATGCAGTTGTCGATGCAGTTGTGGCAGGGCTGATAGCAGCCCGTCATGCCGCTGTTTGCGGCGTTGACAATGGCTCCGCAGCGCAGCGCCGTGATGTCGCCGCGCCAGAGATAGATGTCCGGTTGGATGGGCGTCAAGTCCGCGAGATCGGTGACGCCCTTTTCCGCAGTCGCCGTTTGCAGGTACTCGTCCTGCACGGTTAGGAAGTTTGCGCCGATCTCACCGGGCGCACGCACATTCATCAGCGAGCGCAGCAGGCGCTTTTGCTCTGATTCCTCCACGGGTATCTCGATCCCCCGATAGCGCGGCGATTCGTCAAGCAGCGATTGGATCAAAAAGAGACGCTTTTGTGCCTGATTCATGGTTCATCCCTCCACGATCAGGATTCTACCACGCTCTCGCGGCTTTGGCAAGGGGTATTCGCCGTCCACGTAGCCCAGCAGCACGAAGCAGCGGCAGACGTAGTGCGCGGGGACGCCCCACTTGCGCAGCAGCTCCTGCCCCTCGGGACTGTCGAAGGTCTCCTCGCCCCGCGCGACGATGCAGGACGCAATACCGCGCTCGTAGGCGGCAAGCACCATGTTTTCCGCGCAGCAAAAGGCGTCGGGGATGCTGTAGAGGAAGTTGACCGGACCGAAAATCGCGCACACCGTCGGCGCGCCGTAGAATCCGCTTTTGAGCGTGGGTTCATCGATGACGCTGGGCTGCTCTGCGGAGACGTAACCGCCCTCCAGACGGCTGCGGTCGAAGTGTGCAAGATTCATTCTGCCGATTCCGGCGGCAAGCTCCGCGTTGCGGACGCCGACAATCACGGCGCGCTGTCCGCCGCCCGCGTTGGGCGCGTAGGTTCCCGCTTCGATGATGGCTTCCAGATCCTCGCGCGGAATCTGGCGGTCGGTGTACTTGCGGATCGAGCGCCGCCCTTGGATGATCTCTGTCAAGGTCATGGTTTCACTTCCTTCCAGCATTGGGGATCGGCGGCGTAAAAGCTGCCGTTCGTGCCGTTTGCCACGGCGGGACAGCCGCGGCACCACGGCTTCAGCTTGCATTTGGAGCATTTCTCAAACTTGTCATATTGGCGATACCGCTCCATCTCGCACACCCACACGTCCGCGAGCCGATCCTCGAACACGTTGCCGACCTGACTGCCCGCCACGCGGCGGCAGGCGTACACCGTGCCGTCCGGCGTAATGGTCATGTGGCAGTTGCCGCAGTTGCAGCCGCCGTAGATCATGCCCTCCTCGGCGTCAGAAGCGATTTGGAACACGCCGGTTTCGTACTCGTAGAGCGTCCAGAGGTGGTCTTTCTTGCTGAAATAGGTCTCGCAGCCCTCCGCCTCATACTCCTTGAACTTCTTGTCACATATGGCGAGCAGGTCGCGGTACTCCCGCGCCGTCATGCTCGCGTCCACCTCGCCGCCCGTAGGCACATAGCGCGCAAAGGCGAACACGTTCGCGCCCGCTTTGACCGCCGCGTCGATGATGCCCGGCACCTCCATGCGGTTGGTGGCGGAGACCGTCGTCATAACGACGCTGCGGATGCACGCACGGTTGATGCAGCCGATTTTCTCCAGCGTGCAATCGAAGGAGCCGGGCTTGCGGAACCAGTCGTGGGTTTCCCGCAGACCGTCGAGGGACATCTGGTACTTCTGACAGCCGTACCATTTGAGCTCGCGGCAGACCTGATCGTTCAGATGGAACGGATTTCCCATGATCGTGAACGGGATACCCTTCGACTTGAACAAGTCCAGCAGCCGCCAGAAGTCGGGGTGCAGGATCGGGTCGCCGCCCGTGAGGTAGAAGTACGGCGCTCGGTCATAGACCTTGCAGAAGTCCTCGCAGTTGGCGACGACCTCCCGCATCTGCTCCCACGTCATGCTTTTGAGCTCCTTGCAGCCCTCGCCGGAGAAGGTATAGCAGTGCTTGCACCGCTGGTCGCATTCGTCCGTGATGTGCCATTGGAAGGCGAAGTATTCTTTCATTGAAATCACCTGTATGTCAAGCGGCTCATGCCGCGCTGTTTTAGGGTTGTCCCCGACAGTCAATGCCCATCGGGGACGTCTGCTTACTTGTCGGCAGCGCCGCAAGCGACAGGCTTATCCGCAGCGCCGCAGGCGGCGGGCTTGTCGGCAGCGCCGCAGGCGGAGGCGGGAGCCGCGTGCAGCTTCGCCCATCCAGCCAGTTTGTTGAGTCCCATGATGACGTCCTCCTTGCTGTTTTTTGAGCTCTTGCTCTGGCAATACCATACCAAAGCCGCCAACGCCCGACAAGTACGCACTTTTTTATCAGGCAGTTACAAAAAAGTAACTGCTTGCCAAGACAGAGCAGTTACCATATAATCGTTATGCAACATTCAAATTTGAACCTTTGGAGGACGACGCCATGTTGACCAGAGACGAATTGCCGGATTGTCCGGTGCAGACCACCGTTCAGCTCATCGGCAGCAAGTGGAAGCTGCTCATCCTGCGCAATCTGCTCGCGCGCCCGTGGCGCTTCAACGAGCTGCACAAGAGCCTGGCGGGCATCAGCCAGAAGGTGCTGACGGACTCCCTGCGCTCGATGGAGGAGGACGGCATCATCACGCGCACGGTCTATCCCGAGGTCCCACCGCGCGTGGAGTACGCGCTCAGTGAGCTGGGCGAATCCATGCGCCCGATCATCAAGGCGATGGAAGCGTGGGGAACGGATTACAAGAGCAAGGCGGAGTGATGAGCCGCGAAAAGCCGATCATCATGAAAAGAGTATGCGTTTTATGCGGCAGCCCGCGCAGAGAGGGCAACACGAATCAGCTCGTCCGCGCATTTGTAAATGAAACCGAGACATTGGGCTGCGAGACGGAGCAATTTTTCCTTTACGACATGGAGCTGCGACCCTGCCTCGCCTGCCGCGCCTGCCAAAAGGATTGGGCGGCATTAAAAGCCAGTTGCGTTAGTATAACGTAATGATTGCCATATGTTTTCTCGATTTCATTATTATTACCATTCCTTTCCGCTACTCTCTAAAGCACAAAGGAAATGAAACAATTGACTCTGACACTGCAAGTCGAAATCTGCTATCTCTGCTTTCGGCTATGCAGAATGACCGTGTAGAACACTTTGTGGGTTTTCACTCTGCACTTTTCTTGACAGGTTCACATCGCATGAATCAAGGAGAACACAAATCAGGCGGGATGTTGTTCTCTGCTTGGTCAACAAGGTTTCTCTCGACTTCTGCGAGACGAATGGGTATTGTGTGGCTTGCAAAACGCAGAGGTAGGCAAGTCCATGAGAGATTACATGATTGCGTTGCATCGGCGCTTCCATGTCAAGTCGGAGCGAACAGTTGAACTGGGGGCATGAGGACGAAGGCGCATATGACGCCCTGCATGATACGTTAAGCGTCGAACTATCCTGTGCTATTCCCGCCTGTCGTATTGTGGGTCAGGTAGTTGGTCAAGACCGACCCACTACCTGACCCACAAATCAAAACTCACAAGATATGCCAAAATCTCCCGATTTCTTGGCGAAATCGGGAGATTTTGCACCAACCGAATAAAACTCCTACTTTTTTCAATTGGGTTCCCACAAGGTTTTTCGCCGCTTTTGTGGTATCATCCATATCAGAATGAGCAAGCGAGGAGCCGCCCCTTGGGAGCGGCTCCTCGCTTGCCCATTCGCTTTTTATTCTTCCTGTCCTGATGTCGGTTTCAATTTCTCGACCTGCTGTGTGACCTCCGTGCCGTCCTTGAAGCGGACGAGGATGGTTTTCTTATCCAGCACCTTGATGACGCTGATGAGCTGGCGCGCCATGACCTCGTCATACTCCTCGATGGAGCCGCTGTCCTGCTCCACCGCTTCGTCGAGCTTCCCCATGCGCTCGTCAAATGCTGTGGTGTCCTGCGCCGTCCGCTCCGCCTCTGCTTTCAGCAGGAGGAGCTGCGCTTTTGTTTCGTAGATCCTCTCGATTTCCTGATCGAACGCCGTGTTGGACGCTCCCGCGTTGTAGGCGAAGCCGATCAGCTCCATCTGCCGATCTTCCACGGCGCGAAGCTGGGCTTCGATTGCGGGAAGCGAGAGCCTCGGCATCTCCGCCGCCAGCGACGCGGCGATGCTCTCGCGCAGCGCGTTCTTTGCCTTCTGCCGGTCGGCTCTCCCGTTGATGGCGGCGAGGACTGCCGCTTGCAGGTCACATTCCTTGAACGTCGGAGACTGCTTGCAGACGCGCCTGCCGTTCTCCAAACGGTTGAGGCAGCGCCAGACGTAGTATTTCTCGCCGCGCGGCATATAGGTTTGGCGGCGGTAGGGGCTGCCGCACTCGCCGCAGACCAGCAGCTCGCTGAACGCGAATTTTCCGCTGTACTTGCCCAGCTCGGTCTTTGCCTTGCTGGACGTGCGCTTCTTGCCCGCGCGCCGCGCGATCTCCTCCTGCACCTTGCGGAAGGTCTCGCGGTCGATGATGGCGGGGTGACTGTCGTGGACGTAGTATTTCGGCAGCTCGCCCATGTTCTTTTTGCTCTGATGCGTGAAGATATCGGCGATATAGGTCTTTTGGAGCAGCGCGTCGCCGATGTACTTTTCGTTCTGGAGCATCCCCTGTATCACGCTGTCCGACCACGTTTCGTTGCCGCGCACGGTCTTGATTCCGTCCGCCTCCAAGCCTCTGGCGATTTGCCGGATGCTGTCGCCGACGAGGTAGCGGGCGAAGATGCGGCGCACGATCTTTGCTTCCTCCTCGTCGATCTCCGGCTCGCCGTTCGCGCCGCGCCTGTAGACGAGGAAGTTCTTGTACTGGAAGTAGACCTTGCCGTCGCGGAAGTTCTTTCGATGTCCCCATTTGACGTTGCCGCTGAGCGATTCGCTCTCCGCCTGTGCCTGTGAGAAGAAGAATGTCAGGATCATCTCGTTGTCCATGTGGAGCGTGTTCACATTCTCCTTCTCGAAATAAACGCCGACGCCGAGCCGCTTGAGCTTCCGCGTGTATTGCAGCCCGTCCAGCGTGTTGCGCCCGAAGCGGGAGACAGACTTCGTAATGACAAGGTCGATTTTTCCCGCCTCGCAGTCGGCGATGAGCTTGTTGAACTGCTTGCGCCTCTTGGTCGAGGTGCCGGTGATGCCCTCGTCGGCGTACAGCCGAACCATCGTCCATTCGGGGTTCGCGGCAATCTTCGCCGTATAGTATTCGATCTGCGCCGTGTAGCTGGTGAGCTGTTCGTCCGAATCCGTGGATACGCGGCAGTAGGGTGCGACGCGCAGCCGCTGGCTGCGGATGTCCTTTTTCTCGAATTTGGGGTCTGCGGGGATAAAGGTCACTTTTTTCTGCGCGGTCATGCATCTGCCTCCTTTCCGATGAGCTGGTCGTTGGCCAGCTCCAAGGCGATATTGTCAGGATCGGTGATGCGGATCGACCGCACCGCCGTGTTGAGTAAATCCTGTCGGATCGCTTCGCCGCTTTCGCCGGATTCCAAGCGTTGGCGGAGCTTATCCGTTTTATATTGAATCGAGCTGTCCGGCAGCTCGTTGTACCGTTCGGCGGCGCAGGCAAACACGAGCGTCCGCAGGTATTCCACGCTCTCAGCACCTCGGTTGAGCGCGTTGGTCAGCTCGTTGGCGATACGCTGCGCGCTGTTGCCTTGTTTTTGCTGGATTGGGATTCGAGCCGCCAGCGCCTCCGGCGTATGCGCCAGCGTATCCAGCAGAGTGTAGATTGCTACGTTGAACTGCTCGTCAGCGATGTGGATCGAGTTTCCACAGTCGGGGTTCTCACACTCCCACCGTGAGGTTTTTCGGTTCTTGATGGCGCGGATCATTTTAGCGCCGCAATGCCCGCAGACGGTCTTTTCTCGGATATCTCCGCTGACTCTGCACGGGGCATATATGTTGTTTGCCCTTTTCCGCTTCTGCGCCGCTTGGAAGTTCTCCTCGCTGATGATGCTGGGATATTGGTCGTCGCCGAGGTAGTGCGGATTTTCCAGCACACACTTGACCATGCTCTTGTTCCAGCATTTCGTCCGTTCGTGGTAGCGAATGCCCTGCGCCTCCATCGCCTCGGCGATGCGCTGCATGGAGTCTCCCTGCAAATACCGCGCGAAGATTTCCTTGACCGCGTCCGCTTCCGTGGGATCGCGGACGATCTCGCCCTGACGCATCCGATATCCGAACGGTATCGTCCTCTGCCACGCCATTCACGCCGCCTCCTTTTCAAGCGGCTCGATGACCTCCAGTCCGTTGATGAGCCTGATTTTGACCTGCCTGTCCGCGGTGAGGAGGATGCGGTCGATGAGGTTTTCAAACAGCTCCGGTTCGATTTCGTCCAGCCATTCAGGGCCGTCCTCCAGATAATCCAGCATTGCCTCGGTCTTGCGGATGGTTTCGTCTTCGTGGGTTCGCTCCATGATGCTCCGGCGCAGGCGGCGAAGCTCCAGCGCCTTGCCGTTGATCTCGTCCTGTTGGGATAAGTAAAGAGCAGGATCGACGTACCCTTTGTCCTTCAGACGGTTGAGTACGAGATTCTGCTCTGCGAGACGCGCCATCTCTCTGTCGATGTCGCCTATTCTGTTGTTGCCGCGAAGCTCTCGTTCGCGGAGATCTTCGAGCTGCGTGAGCATCGGACGGAGGATAGCGTCGCGGCTGTTTCTTAGTTTTCCGTATACTTTTTGAATGATAGCTATTATATCTGATTCAGATACCTGCTGTACCGGGCAACGGTCTTTTGAGTAATCACGCTGACGACAAACCCAGCACCATGTTTCTCCACAGCGTTTCCGGCGGCAATATGTGCCACAATTTGCGCAGCAGATATGTTTTCTGAACGGGCTGGAATGTCTCTGTCCAATTACGTTCTGCTTGTTTCTTTGTTGAATCAGTTTCTGGACGCTCTCAAAAGACTCTTTACTGATAATTGCTGGGCAGCATTCCTCTGCGTAGTATTTCGGCTTCTGTCCAATGTTGGGTACCTGTCTAAACGGCAGCGTATCCGTTGCATAGGTTTTCTGCCAAATTTGATCGCCCGTATAGCTTATGTTCTTCAGGATATAGTCTACTGCGCGCCGATTCCAGCGTTCAGAGGGGCAGTTTCGGAAAATCCCAAGGCAATCCAGTTCTTTTGCGATATCCTCACGCCCTCTACCGGCAAGATACATTTGGAATATTCGTTTGACAGTTTCTGCTTCTTCGGGTACGACGACCATCTTGTTATTGATGAGACGATAACCGTATGGGGTCGCAGACGGGACAAGCAATCCCTTTTCCATCCTCATACGATAGCTCACACGCATATTCTGCGAGTGCCCTGTGGTTTCCATCTGCGCGAACGCGCCGTAGATGTCGGCGGCCTGCTCCGAGGTCATCTTGCTGGTGTCGATGTTCTCTTTTTCAAAGAAGATCGTCACGCCGAGGCGCATCAGCTCGCGCATATAGCAGATATAGTCCTCCTGGTTGCGCGCGAAGCGGGAGACCGACTTGACGAGGATGCGGTCGATCTTGCCGTCCCTGCAATCCGCGATCATGCGGTTGAACTCCTCGCGCCGCCGCGTTTCCATGCCCGTCAGCCCCTCGTCGGCGTAGACGTCCACCATCTCCCATTCCTCGTTCGAGGCGATGTACTTCGTGTAGTGGTCCACCTGTGCAATGTAGGAATTGATCTGGTCGTCGGAGTCGCTGCTGACACGAGCGTAAGCGGCAACACGGAGCTTTGCCGTCGAGAGCGGTCTTGCGTCGATGACGGATACCCAAGCGCCCTGCGCTACGTTTTTCACCTGTGCCATAGTAGTTTTAACCTCCTTTCAGCGACACACAATACCAAATCATTTTTCCGAAAGCTATCACCAACACCAACGAAAGAACGTGCGGCGGATTGGGCAAAAAGTGCCCATATTCAGACGGTCGGGCGGAACTTCCGCACGAGGTTTTCTTCCGCAGTTTGCGCCTCGGAAGCAGTCAGAAGCCCCTTGTCCTCCAGCCGCTTCAGCATCCGAACAGCAGAGAGAAAGGCGAGGTTGTCCGTGAGCTCGGATTGCGTCATTCCGGCTCTGTCCCCGTATGGTCTGACAGCCCTGCCGCACACGCCTCATCTCGATGCGTAACGCAGGGCGAGCAGTTCTCGATATGCCTGTCCGCTTCCTTCGCAACAAACATGAGGCACATCATGACCACGCCCACAGCGCCGCCGATTATGAGTCCCGCGATAAATTTCAACATTTGTTTCTTCTCCTTTGTGCTCCACGGGAGCCGCCCCTGTTACGGGACGACTCCCGTGCGTCGTTTCTGAAATCTGCTCGCTTGTATTCGTCGCTACTCCCCCAAGCGGTAAGGCGTACAGCTAAACCGCGGCGGGCGCCGCGCTCCGGGACTCTCACCCCTCCGAGGATCTCTCCGAGCTGCCCTCATTGCTTGGACCCCGCGACGCAAGCCTCGCGGGAGCTGTGACTGGACAGGGGTACCATTGTAGGCGAATGAGGTCGTGGCGAAACAGCCTGCCGAGGCTGCTTTTGGATGGACGGGATACGCTTTGCACCTTGTCTGGCCGTCGTTTTACGGAATCCGTTGGTGTTCCGCAGGTGGTCTCGGCGCGCCCTCCGCATCGCTCGCTCATTCGCTGACGTTATTTAGCTGCCGGATATGAAATTGCGGCTATTGTAGCGCATTCAGACATAGAATACGTTAGCGTTAACGACAAGGTTGCACGGTTTCGTTGTCACTTGTGACAACATTTCCGTGCTACGAGTTCTGATTGTTTGAAAACGCCAGCCCGTCCAGCATCGCGCAGATGTAACGGATGGATGTTCGCCTCTGCTCAACGGACTGGCGCATTAGCCGCTCATAAATCTGAGGCAGGATATTTGCGGTACCCTCATCCAAATAGCGGCTGGGCAAGAGCTTTGCAGGCGTCGTGTGAAGCGCGTCCGCAATACGCAGCACCTTGTCGAGACGCGGGATTCGTTCGCCGTTTTCAATTCTGGAAAGCGATGCTTTGTCGCTGTTGATTTGATTGGCAAGGTCGTCCAACGAAATATTCCGCGCCTCTCTGCGTGCTCTTACCTTGCGTCCAAACTCGATGATGTCTTTTCTGTAATTGATGTTGTACTGTGTATCAGTTTGCTTTGACCTATGTATTGGCATAATGCCATAACCTCCGTTTCTGAAATTATTGGTAGATTAAATTTCAGAAGCGGAGGCGCTCTTGCGCCGTAGCGCGTAGTAATGAATAACTCCGAAAAGACTCTGATTATTACATTTTTGTAGTTGTTTTCTGATTTCCCGTGGGAATCGGACAAAAAATTTCGACCCCATTTCCTAATATCTCCCGTTTTTTGATAGGGGATATTGGGGAACAAAGTCGAAAAAAAAGAAGGTGCAGACGGCCCGCAGGCTGTCCGCACCCCCAAATCAGGTGGCGGTGGTATTGGCGTTTCTTTTCGACCATCCTGTAACAGAGGGTCAAATCTGTGCGCAATCAATCATCTCGCCTTTTTCTTTTGGTGTTTCCTCCGTTGCCTCCCACAATCGGAGCAATCGAATAAAAGGTGTTTATTTCAGTCCAGATGGAAATACCACATAAGCATGGCGCGGCAGCCATAGCGTTGCTCCGCCCCTTCGGAGTTCAGAGCATTTTGCTATCTGCCCGTCGTGAGAGCACCAGAGGGGCGCGCTGAGCGCGCTCCTCTGGCATTTTGTCATCGAACGAATCCGCGTCATTGGCTCCCCGCGGTTCTGTCCCAGACCTCGACGCCGTCCTCACGGTGGTAGTCGTGGGGGTTGGACGCCTCGACCATGGCGTAGAAATACCAGCGCCAGCTCTCCCGCAGGTCGCTGAAATACATCAGCTCGTCGAAGTGCTTCGAGATATACGCCCTGTCCGCCGAGCGGTTGAGCACGGCGTTGAGCACCGTCGCCGCCTCGGCGCGGTTGATCGGCTGCTTGGGGCGGAAGCTGCCGTCTCCATAGCCTTGAATCCAGCCGTATGCCGACGCGGTGGCAATCGCCTTGCCCGCCCAATAATTTTCGCTGACGTCGGTGTAGCGGTAGACTCCCTCCGCCGCGTTGGCGAAGCGCACCACCATGGCGGTGAACTCGGCGCGGGTGATTGCCTGCTGGGGCAGGAAGCTCCCGTCGGGGCAGCCGTTGATGATGCCGAGGCTGGAGAGCGTCAGCACCGCCTCGCTGAACCATCTGCCCTGCGGCACGTCGGAAAAGCTGACCGTATTCTCCACCTCCGGCTTGCGCAGCAGACGGTAGAGCATCATGGCGGTCTCCGCGCGGGTGATGTTGTTGAGGGGATGGATGTCCCCGTCGTCATAGCCGATGATGTACAGGATGTGATCGTCCGTGTTCAGCAGACGGTCCACGCCGGTCTTGTCCGGCGAGACGATCGCTTCCTCAAACACGCAGTCGATGACGACGTCCTCGTCCGGCATGATAAAGCGGTATTGCCCGTCCGCGCCGAGGCTGACGCTGACACGCTTGCCGCTGTTCGTGGTCACGCTCACCTGAGCGACGCGGTAGCCCGTCTTGGGCTCCGCCGTGACCGCCACCGTTTCGCCCTTGGACGCCTTGTTCACGTTGGAGTTGACCGTGCCGCCCTCCTGCTCCTCGGCATCCACGTTGTAGATCTTCGGGGGCGTGGCGGTTCCGGCTCCGCCTCCGCCGCCGCCTCCTCCACCGCCGCCTCCGCCGGTGTGGATCTCGGTCGGCACGGTGTAGCGATAGGTCCCGATCTCGCCGTAGACCGCGTTGAGGCAGTCGTCGGGTCTGCCGTCCTTGCAGTTGGCGCAGCGCCCGCAGACATGGCGGTACGCCGCGCGCACCGTCGTCGTGGCGGTCACGGTCAGGGTCTCGCCATTGTACAGCGTGCCGTTCACGGTCGGGTCGCTGCCGTCTAGCGTGTACCAGATGGTGTAATCGTCGTCGCCCGGGTAGTCGTTCAGGATCGTGTAGGTCGTGTTTTTGGGGACCTCACGGCTGTCGCCCAGCGAGGTTTTGGGGATGTCCAGCGGGATGAAGTGATAGGTGAACACGGCGTTGCTGCCGTCCACCTTCGCGCCGTCCGCATCCTCCAGCCACGCGTAGATGACGAGGTCGCTCATGCTGTTGTTGACGAAGATGGGCATGGCGGGGTCGTAGGTCAGCGTGGAGGTGGTGTAGTCCACGCCGTCCGCCGTGCCGGTCCATGTGTAGTAGTAGCGGATGGAGACGTCGCGCGCCTGTGTGCGGAGCTTGATGCCCTCGTTGTAGAGCTCATCGTCGAGCAGGTGGCTGGCGACGTCCAGACTGTCGCCGTTGAGCACCTCGTAGGGGCTGACGGTATAGACCGTGCCGCTCGCCACGGTGGGCGATTCGATGATGTAGTAATGCACCGTGTTCTCGCTGTGCTGTTCGGTGATCCTGTTCACCGTGTAGGCGCGGAACGACAAGGTGTGGTCGATGGTGCGCTTCGCGCCGGTGTAGCGGTAGTCCCGCGCGTCGCCGTTGGAACGGTAGTAGATGTCGTAGAGCCCGTCCGTCGTGGGCGCGTCGTCCGCGAGCGAAAGCGTGGTGGAGGGGTAGACGGCAGTCCCATCCGCGTCCACGGTGTAGCTGTAGCGTCCCGAGGGCAGGTCGATCTCCGGCGGCGGCGGGACGAAGCTGTAGACATAGCTGACGGTGGAGCTGACGGTTTCGCCATTGACCACCCTTGCCTGAAGCACCGCCGTACCCGACGCGCCGATGGGGCTGTCCGCCGCGAGCGTCCCATCGGCGAGCTTGTAGTACAGCCGGATCGCGCCGCCGTCGTAGTCCCGCCACGCGCCGTTGTTCAGGCGGTACTGGATTGTTCCGCTCTTGTTGAGCGAATCCAGACGCACGTTCAGCAGGGTGTTCTGCGCGTCCAGCGCGCGCTCCTCATAGGTGCCGGTGGCGCGGTCCGCCCACGGCGGCGAGAGCGTGACGGCGTCGCCGTTGGCGCGGTAGACATAGGTGTTCACGCCGCTCTCGATGCCGTCCAGCTCCGCCTTGAGCGTCACGGTGGCGGTGTCGCCAAAGTCGCGCGCCGTGCCGGGGTCCACGAGCGGCTCCGTGCGGTCGCTGTCGCGGTAGGCTATGCCCGTTTCGGTGTCGAGGTAGAAGACCGTGTCGCCGTCGTTGACGAAGCTCCACGGCACGTCGTTGACCGTATAGGTCACGGTCGCGCCCTCCACGGCGACCACGGGCACAAGGGGCAGCTTATCGCCGCCGATGACCGTCGAGGGCGCCGCCTTGGGCGCGGCGGGAGTGACGGTGTAATCGAAGATAGCTACGTCGCTCTTGTAGCCCAGCGCGTTTACCGCGACCGCCTTGATGAGCTCGTGCCCGTGGACGGGGATGTCCGTGCCGGGCTCATACGCCTGTGAGGGGTCGTTCACGTCCGGCGTGGAGCCGTCGGTGGTGTAGTAGATCGTGGTGCCGGTGGGCACGGGGACGAACTGCGTGGTATAGGGCGGCTGATCCGGCTCCAAGGTGTAGTAGCCGGGGGTCAGGGTCGTAAGCGGAGCGGTCGCCTTGCCAATGACGACGTCGTAGGCGTTCGTCACCACGGACGACCAAATGTCTCCGTCGCGCTGTACCGCCGCCTTGACCACGGTGTACCTCGTGATGGGGATTATGACGGAGTCCGAGACCGCATCCGCCTGAACGCGGGTGGGGCTGGTGGTGGGGTCGGAGCCGTCCGTCGTGTAGTAGAGCAGGAAGCGGTCGCCGTTCGTGTCCGTGCGGTCGCCGCCGCAGAAGACGGTGATCTCGTCCGCGTTGGAGAACTGGGTGCTCGTCGGCGCGAAGACCGGCGGCTCGGGGCGGATCGTGTAGCGGAAGGGACCGTAGACCGCACCCTCCTCGCCAGTTTTAGGGTCGCGGGTCTTGGCGTAGATGTCGGCGTCCCTGTCGATCTCCAGCGGGTCAACGTAGGGCGTCCACGTCACGCCGTCGGGGGAGTAGAAAATCTCATAGTCGGGGTTCTGCGCGGTCAGCGTGACGGTGACGGGACCCTCGTAGACGCCGGGGGGATAGAACGGCGTCACGCCGAAGTCGTCCTTCACCTCGAAGACGTACCATGTGCCCGTGACCTCGCTCCACACGCCGTCGTACAGCGCGGCGGCGCGAATGGACACGTCGTTGGCGAAGACGGGGGGCGCGGCGTTGTCATAGGGCTGGGCGGTGGGCGAGGAGCGCGGGTCGGAGCCGTCCGTGGTGTACCAGATTTCCGCGCCCACGGTGGCGGTGTCCATCTCCGCGGCGACGGAGGGGGTGGTCTTGACGCCGAAGGGCGGCTCGAAGCTGACCGCCTCCGGCTGGACGCCGAGATAGTACCAGTTGACGTCGGAGTGCTCCGCGCCCATGACCGTGACGAGGCGCACGGTATGGCGTCCCGTGATGGTGTCGACGGGGTTGTCACCCACCTTGGGCGTGGCGCGGGAGACCTCCACCCACGACGTTTCGGGATCGTCGCCGATGTGAGCGGCGATATTGTCGGCGGAAAGGGTCTCGGAGAAAGTGTAGTACACGGCGCTGCCGTCGGGGATCACGGCGAAGACGTCGCCGACGGCGGCCTGCACGGTGAAGGGGTTGCTCTCGTAGTGGACGTTTTCGATTGCCGCCATCGTGCCGCCGTCGTCCTCGAACAGGCGGGGCGCCTCGGGGATGATGTTGTAGGGGTAGGCGACGGTGTTGCTGCGCTTGCCGTCGTCCTCGCGCTCGGCAAAGGCGCGGATGGTCTGGGTGTAGGCGATGTGGATCGGTGCGGTGTACTTCGTGTAGGTCGTGCCGTCGAGCGAGTACCAGATGACGCAGTCGTCGGCGGCGGTGAGGGTGACGGTCTGGGCGCTGGTGTAGCTGCCCGCGGCGGGGTCGGGCACGGGCGGGGCGGGCTTGACCTTTTCGACGATGTTGATGTGGTGGTAGCCGCCGTTGACCGCCGTCCAGCGGAAGGTGGGCTCGTAGTCGCCGCTTTCGTTCTTGGCGAAGAGCTCCAGCGCGTCGGTGACGCTGACGGGGTCGATTGCCTCGTCGGTCTCGATCCAGACGTCGGTGCCGCCGGTGTGCACCGCCTTGAGCGGGAGCTTGGCGAGGTTGTACCACAGCGCGCCCTCCGCCTTTTGGGGCAGCCAGAAGCCGCTGAAAAACACGGTGACGTAGGCGCAGCGGTAGCTTCTGCCGTTGAGCACCGCCGTGCCGCTGCCGCTGCGGTAGACGTAGTAGCCCACGTCTTTAAAATCGTTGTCGTAGTCGCCGCTTTGATACGCGTCGGTGGGGACGGTGTAGTCCAGCGCGCCGCCGGAGACGGGCTGGAGGTAGTAGGGGTCGTACCAGACCTTAACGGTGTAGCCGTTGAGGTCGTTCCACGCCTCGGTGTGCGCCGTGCCGTCATACGCGCCGCGGTTGGGGTCGTCGATGGCGAAATAGACGTCCACGGGGTCGCTGAGGTAGGCGGTGGTGATATTGGTGGTGACGGTTGGGTTAGTCCCCTGCGCGTGGAGCCAGACCTGCCGGTCGTCCTGCCCCGCCGAGGCGCGCGCCGCGGGCGGCGTCAGCGAGAAAAGCAGGGCGAGGCACAGGAGCCAAGCCGTGATCCGAATATGTTTCATGGTGAGACCTCCAAAAAACGCTCATGCTCTTTCCAAGCGCGACTCCGTATAGGAACCGCGTTTGGAAAGAGGGCGGGGCGGACGCCCCGCCGCTCTTTGTTCATGGGATGATGCTGTGGGTCAGGTGCTGTGTGGGATTACTTGCCCCAAGAGACGAGGACGTAAGCGACGTCGATGGAGTCGATCTTGCCGTCACGGTTGAGGTCGTACTTGACATACTGAGACACGGCGGAGGTCTCGTTCTCGGTGCCGAAGTAGGAGACCACGGCGGACAGGTCGTAGATGTTGATCTGCGCGTCCTGCACGATGTCGCCCGCGAGGTATGTGACCTTGACAGCGGGGTCGGCCTTGCCCGTCTCAACAACCATGTCGGCGTCCATGACGTTGTTCCAGAAGGTCAGGGTCTTGTTGCTGGTCATCAGCACGTTGTAATAGGTGGAACGGTAGCCCGCACCGGAGACGATGACCTTGTACTGCACGTTTTCGCTGAGGATATCCGTCAGAACCACCTGATAGCGCGCCGCAGTCATCGGGTAGGGCGTGGCATATGTGCCGGGGGTGAACGACGCGGTGGTCGCCGCGGTGTCGGCATAGGGATACGAGCCCGCCGTAACGGAGGTAATGCCGTCCGTGCTCATATCAGTGCCGAGCTTGACCACGATATCGTTCGTCAGGTCGCCACCAGTAACGGTGACGGTCATATCCTGATACGCCAACGCCTGATCGGTGATCATGTTCGGGAAGGTAACGTTGATCGTCAGGTTCTTCGTGACGGGGTTCAGCGTGATTTCCAAAATCTTCGCGGTCTCCGCTCCTGCGGCTGTGGGCGTGGTGTTGTCCATCGTCAGAGTGTCGCCGCCAATCGAGGTCACCACGATGTTGTCCGTCGGCTTGGTCGTGTTGACCGTTGCTTCCTTGATGATAAACTCCGCATCCTTGCCATAGCCGTAGAACTTGACGGTGCCGATCTGAATGGTTCTGCCGGACACGTCGGACCAGTCGCCCTCGTGGACATAGAACTCATAGGTGTCTTCAGCGCTCAGCGCGTCGTTGAGCTGGATATGCGCACTGGTGTTGCTGGTGATCTCATAGGCGATATTTCCGGAACCCTGCGTCAGCTGGAAGGTCATGTGCGCGGCGGTGAAGCGGTTGATGTACCTGGCGGGATCATTGGGATAAAGCACAATGCCGTAGACAGCGGGGTTGCCGGTCGGAGCGAATCCGATTCTGAACGCTTCATCCGCAACAGCGGGGATGGACGTAACAAGATAGGTGGAGAAGTGCGAGGTGCGGAAGACCAGATAGCCGTTCACATAGCGCGCGTTCATGTTGGTGAGGCTGACGTCGGATTCCTTATAATAGACGGTGTAAATCTTGTCCGCCTCGCCGGTGAAGGGGATGCGAATCTCGGTCTCGCCGCCGGAGTAGGGAACTTCAGCGCCGTCCTGATCCTCGAAGTGCATATCGAAGACCAGCGCCTCTGTCTCGCCTTTAGGCAGGGTAACAGAACCAGCGCTTTTCACAACAAACGTGATGGAGGTGGCGCTCGCATCGTCAGCGGCGGTGCGGATCGCCGCAACAGCGTCTTCGTCGAACTCGGCCTCGATGACCTTGCCGTCATACACAGCCTGCGTGGTAACGGTGGTCTTGGTCGGGTCGAGGGAGAATTCGTCGGCACCCTCGGCGGGCGCTGCCTTCACCTCGACGCCCTTGCCCTCAACGGGATAGATCGCCATGTCATCGGCAAGGAGGCTCTTATCGGGAGTGGTCGAGAACGTGCCGCCGCTGATGAAGCTGGATACGGCATTGCTTTCTTCCTTGGCATAGCTGGCGACCGCCTCCGCGTTCACGCTCTTGAACGTGCCGCCGGAAACCGCGGCTCTCGGCGCGCCGCCGGGATAGGCGCAGCTGTCGATGACGAGCGCGTCGCCGGTGGGGACGCAGTCGTCACCCGTGGATGTATAAGCCGCCTTCGCGCCGTTTCCGATGATCGTACCGCCGGTAATGCTCAGCGTACCGGACTTCTGATAGATGCCCGTGGCGCCGGTAATCGTGCCGCCTTTGACGGTCAGCGTGTCGCCCTGCGGGTGGTAGATCGCTTCCGTATTATCCGAGGTAATCACCGCGCCCTCATTGATGGTCACAGCGCCCTTATTGCCTGCGTTGCCGTTGCCGGCGATGGCCGCCTCGGTGCCATGCGCATGGATCGTGCCGTTCACGACAAGCTCAACGCCGCCATCATTCGTGCCGAACGCGGTGACGCCGTAGGTGAACGGGGCTTCGATCGTGACGCCCGCGCCGATGGTCACAGCCGCTTTGTCGGTGCCGGTGCTGCCGACGCGGATAACGGAGGAATCGCTCACAAGGCTGCTGCCTTCCGTTTTTGTAGTCGTGATCGTGCCCTTGGTGCTGCCGGTCGAGTTATCGACGATCGAGACCTCGCCGCTCTTGACCCAGAGCGCGCGGGCGTCCGCCGCGGTGATATTCTTGCCGTTGAGGTCAAGCGTGAGATTCTTCACGATCTCCTGCGTCGCCGTCAGGTTGACGTCTTTGAGCAGCTTGACGGTGTCGCCGCTCTGCGCGGCGGCAATGGCAGTCTCGAGGCTGCTGTAGCTGGTCTCTCCGATTTTTGCAACGGGCGGTAACCGCAGAGCCGCGCCATTCGTAACGTCAACAATCTCCCCGCCGTAGGAAACAGTTGAGCTGCTGTCCGCGGCAACTTCTTTCGCAAAGAAAGTCACGCCGTCAGCGATGCTGACAGATTTGCCATTTTTGGTCAGCACTAAATCCTTCTCTACGTTGCCGGAAATGCTGACGGCAGAGTTATTAATAAATTCACAGCGAGCATCTGCCCTCGGAGTAAGCCCGCGACCCGAGTTTTCGGCAATGGTAAGCGTGGAGTTGTCAACCGTCAGAAGGCAATTGTTGATACCGTTTCCAGCGCATTCCTCCAACGTGAAGATAGAGTCCTTGATGGTCAGATCAGCGTTTCCGACGGTTGTAGAACCCGCGTCACCCTTGACCGTTACGGTGCAATCGACAAAAGTAAAAACGCCGGGCTTGCTGTTTCCCTTAAAGGCTCCGCCGCTGCTTCCTTTGGCGTTTTCAAGGGAAATCGTTGAATTCGTAAAGGAAACGGTGTTCTTCTCCTCCGTGCTGCTATCATACGCGTAAAACGCGGCAAAACCGGAAGCAAACCCGTCTCCGCTAATCGAAACATTCTCAAAAGAAAGGCTGTTCGCGCTTCCGTCATAGTTGCCGCATCCTATGATTGTATCCTCTGTGGAGGCAATATCCCCAGAAAACACAATAGCACCATTCTTGATTGTAACAGCCGTACCACCCTGAATATGGTTGTCGCTTGCCCCAAAGGTGAGCGTATGGCCCCCTAAATCAATTGTAACGTTGGAGGAAATCAGTATCTTCGACGTCAATGTAACGTCCTCAGTAAGTGTTACTTCTCCGCCGTTAGCAACATTGGTTCTAAAGGTTGCTTCCGCGTCCGCCGCCTTTGCCCCCACGGTGCACAGGCCAAGGATCATGGTCAGGGACAGGATCATTGCCAAGAGTTTCTTTGCTTTCATTTAACTACCTCCTTATTCGGCATTTTTTTGTTGAAAGCATTTGCCGGTTTTACCCCTCGGCGGGGGGGCCGTTGGGTTTAGTTCTTCTCCGCGATGGCGCGGTACAGGAAGGTCACGATCTGGGCGCGGTTGCAGACGTTGTTCGGGCTGAAATTGCCGTTGCCCGTGCCGCTCGTCACGCCGCTCTCCTGCGCCCACGTCACCGCGTCGCGGTAGAACGCCGTCGCGCTCACGTCGTTGAAGCGCGCGGCGCTTTGCGGCGTCGGCTTGCCCGCGAAGCGCCACAGGAACGTCACGATCTGTCCGCGCGAGCATTCGCCGTCGGGGTTGAACTTCCCGCCGCCGACGCCCGCCGTGATGCCCTGCTCCACCGCCCAAAGCACAGCCTTGTAGTAGAAGCCGTTCGGGTTCACGTCGCTAAAGGTCGCGTCGCCCTTCGGTTCGGGAGAGCCCGCCGCGCGCCACAGGAACGTCACCGCCTGCGCGCGGGTGCAGGAGTTGTAGGGGGCGAATTTGCCGCCGCCCACGCCGCTCGTGACGCCCTTGCCGACCGCCCATTCCACCGCGTCGCTGTAGTACGAGCCCTCCGGCACGTCGCTGAACTGCGACGGCTGCGCGGGCGTGGGCTTGACCTCCTCGTCCGCGAACACGGCGTTGACCGTGACCCCCTCGGAGGGCATGGTGAACGAGAACTTCGTGTCGCTGACCTTGCTCAGGGCAACCGTCTTGCCGCTCAAGGTGGTGACCTTCAGCGTGGAGAAGCGCTTGCCGCTCATGGGCGTCAGCGTGACGGTCACTTCGTCGCCCGCCTTCGCGGTGGTCGCGCTCATGCTGACCGTGCCGCCGCTTGTGCCCGCCGCCGTCACGGCGTACTTGCCGGTTTCGACCGCCGGAGCGGCTCCGCCGCCGCCCGCGGCTCCACCGCCGCCACCGCCGCTTCCGCCGCTGCTTCCGCCGCTGCTGCCGCCGCTGCTGCTGCCGCCGCTTCCGCTTCCGCTGCTCGCGCTCAGGCAGTCGGCGTCATGCTTGTCCACGACGCCGTCGCGGTTGAAGTCCGCCGCAATGCTGTAAGAGTATGTGCTTCCGTTTTTCAGCGCGTCGAACGCCGTGCGGTCCGCCGCGTCCGCCTTTCCGTCCCCGTTCACGTCGCCGGGAACGAAATCGGCGTTGGTGATCTCCAAATCGGCGTTGAACCGCTCGCCGGTCTTGCTGTAGGCGACGTAGCCCGCGCCGCTGAGCTCCACGGTGTAGCTGTGCTCCGCCAGCACCGCCAGAGGCACTTTGTAGGTGGGCTCGGTCTTGCTGCCGTCACGGTAGCTTTTGTCCAGCGCCGCCGTGATGACCGCGCGGGTGCTCTCGTCCGTCAGCGTCAGCGTGAGGAAGGTTGCGCCATCGCCGGCGAAGTCCGTCACCTTGTCCATCGTGAGCTTGACCGCGGCGGGCTTCCCCTCGTTGGACGTGCTGGACGCCGTCGCCGTCAGGCTCGCCGAGCGCAGGGGCGTCTTCGTGCCGCTGATGGCGCCGCCGGTCATGCAGTAGCTGTTCTTCGCGTCCACCGTGACGGTGACCGTGTCGCCCGGGTCGCCGGTGAAGGTGACGATGAAGAGCGCGTCCTCGCCGTCAAAGCTCATCGGCGTCGTGACCGCCTGCAATCCGGCGGTGAGGCGGTGGGTGCTGTTGATCGTGGAGCGCGGGGTCACGGCGAGCATGTAGCCGTTTTCGGGATCGTTCTTGCCGTTGACGAACTCCACGGACTTGCAGCTCATCTTGCCGGTGAAGCTCAGCGCCACCTGCGCAATGCTCACGCTGCCGCTCACGCCGGACAGGCTCACGAGGATCTTCGCCTCGCCCGCTTGGGTCGTCGCCTCCGACCCCGTGACGTCCGTCAGCGTCGCCGCTTCTTCTCCCGCCGCGAATGCCGGAGCCGCGAAGCTCACGCACAGCGTCAGCGCCAGCAGCACGGCGAGAAATTTGCCAAGGGTCCTTGATTTCTTTGCCATCTTTTCCTCCTTTTGCGCTCCGTCGAGCGCGTGATTCTCCGCCTTTCGCGGAGCTCTCGTCCGCTTCTTCTTCCGACCACCTCCGTCTGTTTCCGTGCGCGGACGTCTGTTCGCCGTCATTTGGCAGTTACACGCCAACTGTCAAGTCACGCTGCGAACCGACGCTGCCCGCGTCGAATGTGGATACCCTCTATTTCAACGGGACCGGTTCCCGATGAAATCGTTCCTCTGCCAACGGCGGGGAGACCGGAGCGCTCCAGTCTCCCCGCTTGCTAATACTTACCTGCCCCAGCTGACGAGGACGTATGCCACGTCGATGGAGTCGATCTTGCCGTCGCGGTTGAGGTCGTACTTGGCATACGGCGATTCAGCGGTGACGCTGTGCTCGTCGCCGAAGTAGGACACCACGGCGGAGAGGTCGTAGACGTTGATCTGCGCGTCCTCCACGATGTCGCCCGCGAGGTAGGTCACCTGAACGGCGGAGCTGTCCTTCTCCGTTTCGACGACCGTCGCGGCGTCCATGACGTTGTTCCAGAAGGTCAGCGTCTTGTTGTCGTCCATCAGAACGTTATAGCGCGCCGTGCGGTAGCCCGCGCCGCTGACCGTGACCGTGTACATGGTGTTCAGCGTGAGGATCTGCGTCAGCGTGACGGTGTAGCGGTCGGCGGTCAGGGTCGCCGCGCCGTAGTTGTAGTCGCCGGTTTGCAGCACGGTCGCGGTGGTCTTCGCGTCCTTGCCATAGGGGTAGGCGTTCGGCGTGATATCGGCGATGCTCGCGGTCTGACCCAGCTTGACCACGATATCCTGCGACAAATCGCCGCCGGAGACGGTCAGCGTCATATCCTGATACGCGCTCGCGTTGTCCTGAATCCCGTTCGGGAAGGTGACGTTGACGGTCAGGTTCTTCGTGTCGGGGTTGAGCGTCAGCGGGTCGATCTTCGCGGTGTAGGGGTTCGTGTTCGTATCCTTGTCGGTATAGACCATGCTTCCCACTGTGGCGCTGGCGGTTCCCTCGGTCGTGACGACAACGTTGTCGTTGAACTTGGTGGTGTTGACGACCGCGCTGTCGATCTGGAACTTCCAGTTGTTTCCGTAGCCGCCGAAGGTGACCGTGCCGAGCCGAGCGTGATGCTGCTGCCGCTCACGCCGGAGTAATCCACCCCGTCAACGTAGAACTCATAGCGCCCGTCGCCGCTCAGGGCGTCGTTGAGCTTGATGTACGCGGAGGCGTTCGGGGCGACGTCGTAGACGATATGTCCCGTCGTGCCGGTGAGGCTGAAGGTCAGATCGGCGGAGGTGAAGCGGTTGATGATCTTGCCGTCCGTCGCGGAGAGGACGATGTCATAAAGTACACTTTAGGAACCCACGGCGACAGCATTTACTTTTGCGCAAAGACGCGGTCAAGAGAGAAATTGT
>CAMKFK010000022.1 GCA_946411835.1 uncultured Clostridia bacterium | reverse complement strand
CTCTCTTGACCGCGTCTTTGCGCAAAAGTAAATGCTGTCGCCGTGGTTCTGCTGCGTCCGCTTCTTGATTATCTTGGAAAACTATGATACAATATGCGACAATACCTGTTTGGGAAGGGGGGCCTGCCGATGTCCGACGCGATGATCCTTGCTGTCGCCGGGAAGGGCGGCGTAGGCAAGACCTCCATCTCCGCCGCCATGGTGCGCCTGCTCTCGGAGGCGTACCCAACCGCGCGCATCCTTGCCGTCGACGCAGACCCCGCCGTGGGGCTGTCCACCGCGCTGGGCGTCGAGCCGCGCACCACGCTGGACGATGTGCGCAAGGCCGTCGCCGCCGAGGTGACGGAGCGCGCGGGCGGCGGCGTGGGCGATATCCTCGCGGGCGTGCGGCAGCGGCTCGCGGACGCCGTGCTGCGCGTCGGCGGCTGCGACTTCCTTGCCATCGGACGGCCGGAGGCGGCGGGCTGCTACTGCGCGGTGAACGCCTACCTGCGGCAGGTCATCAGCCTCATGATCCATGACTACGACCTTGTGGTGGTGGACAGCGAGGCGGGCGTCGAGCAGGTGAACCGCCGCGTGCTGGAGAAGGTCACGCACCTCGTCCTCGTCACCGACGGGAGCCGCCGGGGAGCGCGGGTCGCGCAGACCGTCAAGCGCGTGGCGGACGAGCTCGTGCTGTACGAGCGCTGCGGCGTTATCGTCAACCGCGTGACGGAGGCGGACGCTATGGCGTTTGCCGAGACCGGGGACGCGCCGCTCCTCTCCGTCATCGGAGAGGATGCCGGACAGATCGAGCTTGACATCCTCGGCAAGAGCGTGTTCGACCTGCCGGAGGACGCGCCAATCCTGCGCGGCACGGCGGAGGCGCTGCGCGCACTGGACATTTTGTGAGGAGGGAAGTACCGTGCACACCCATGACCACGGACACGAGCACCACGACTGCGGCGACGCTTCCGCGCCGGAGCGCGCGCGGGCGCTGCTCGCCTACATGATCGACCACAACGAGCACCACGCCTCGGAGCTCGCCGAGCTGGTGGACTGCCTCGACGGCGCGGCGCGCAAGCGCCTGCTGGAGGCGATCGGCAGCTTTGAGGTTGCAAACGTCCAGCTCCGCGAGACGCTGGAGCTGATGGGGGAGGCGTGAGCGATGTGCCTGTCGAGCGTCTATCGGGACGAGCCGACGCAGGAGAACCTGCTCGCGCGAGACGTCGCCCTCATCGAGACGGAGGGCGACTCCGTTACGCTGACCGACCTCTTCGGGCGCAGGATTACGGTGCGCGGCAGCATCTGCCGCGCCGACCTGACCGGCGGCGTGGTGATTTTGCGTCCCGGCGACTGAGCGGTGTGCAGGGGAATATCCATTGTAAAAAAGTGATATTGACGCAGGAAATTGTTCATGATACACTGAATTCACTAAATAAAGGAGAGGGTTGCCATGTATCGAATCGTAACCAAAAAGGTCTTGACGCCGACGCTCGTTCTCATTGAGATCGAGGCGCCGATGATTGCGAAGAAGGCCGAACCGGGTCAGTTCATCATCCTGCGCGTGGATGAGAACGGCGAGCGTATCCCCATCACGATCCACGACTTTGACCGCGAGAAGGGCACCGTGTCGATCATCTACCAGGTCGTCGGCGCGACCACCGAGAAGCTCTTCCACAAGGAGGAGGGCGACTACATACAGGACTTTGTCGGACCCCTCGGCAACGCGACGGAAATGCCCGGCTGCAAGAAGGTCGCGGTCGTCGGCGGCGGCGTGGGCACCGCCATTGCGTTCCCGGTCGCCAAGAAGCTGCATGAGAGCGGCGTTCACGTCGATCTGATCGTCGGCTTCCGCAACAAGGACGTGGTCGTCCTTGAGGACGAGTTCAAGAAGGCATGCACCAACTATTACGTCGGCACGGACGACGGTTCTTATGTCCGCAAGGCGCTCGTGACCGAGCTGCTGGAGGAGCAGATCAACGCCGGCGCGAACTACGACGCTGTGTTCTGCGTGGGCCCGATGATGATGATGAAGTTCGTCTGCAAGGTCACGGAGAAGTACAACATCCCCACGGTCGTGTCCATGTCCCCGATCATGGTGGACGGCACGGGTATGTGCGGCTGCTGCCGTCTGACCCTCAAGGAGGCGGACGGCACGTCCGTCACCAAGTTTGCCTGCGTGGACGGCCCTGACTTCGACGGTTTTAAGGTCGATTGGGACGAGAGCGTCAAGCGCGGCAAGATGTACGGCGAGTGGGAGCGCCGCAAGCACGAGGAGACCTGCAATCTCGTCAAGAAGGAGGTCAAATAAGATGCCGAACATGAGTCTTGTCAAGAATCCGATGCCCTCTCAGGAGCCGGACGTTCGCAATAAGAATTTCCTCGAGGTCGCCCTCGGCTACACCGAGGAGCAGGCGCTCGACGAGGCGCAGCGCTGCCTCAACTGCAAAAACCCCCTCTGCGTCAACGGCTGCCCGGTGAACGTGCACATTCCGCAGTTCATCGAGAAAATTGTCGCCAAGGACTACGAGGGCGCGTATCAGGTCATTCATGAGACGAGCAGTCTGCCCGCTGTCTGCGGTCGCGTCTGCCCGCAGGAGACCCAGTGCGAGATGCACTGCATTCGCGGCAAGAAGGGCGACCCCGTCGGCATCGGCCGCCTGGAACGCTTTGTCGCCGACTGGCACAACGAGCATGTCAATGAAGCCCCCGCCAAGCCCGAGCCCAACGGCCACAAGGTCGCCGTCATCGGCTCCGGCCCCGCCGGCCTGACCTGCGCGGGCGACCTCGCCAAGAAGGGCTACGACGTCACCGTGTTCGAGGCGCTGCACCTCGCCGGCGGCGTGCTGGTGTACGGTATCCCCGAGTTCCGTCTGCCCAAGAGCATCGTCCAGAAGGAAGTGGACGGTCTCAAGGCGATGGGCGTTAAGTTCGAGATGAACATGGTCATCGGTCGCGTCGTCTCCATTGACGAGCTGATGCAGGAGTACGGCTTCGAGGCTGTCTTTGTCGGTTCCGGCGCGGGTCTGCCGATGTTCATGCACATCCCGGGCGAGAACCTGTGCGGCGTGTACTCCGCCAACGAGTTCCTCACCCGCATCAACCTGATGAAGGCGTACAAGGAAGGCGCGGACACGCCGCTCATGCCGCTCGCTGGCAAGACGGTTGCGGTCGTCGGCGGCGGCAACGTGGCGATGGACGCCGCGCGCTGCTCCAAGCGTCTGGGGGCGAACGTGTACATCGTCTACCGCCGCGGTATGGAAGAGCTTCCCGCCCGCCACGAGGAGGTGGAGCACGCCATCGAAGAGGGCATCGTTTTCAAGACCCTGCACAACCCAGTGGAGATCCACGGCAACGACGTCGGTTATGTCAAGGGCATGACCGTCATTGAGATGGAGCTGGGCGAGCCGGACGCTTCCGGTCGCCGCCGCCCCATCGAGAAGAAGGGCAGCGAGTTTGAGCTGCCGGTGGATTGCGTCATCATGGCGCTGGGCACCAGTCCCAACCCGCTCATCAAGTCCACGACTCCGGGGCTTGAGGTCAATAAGAAGGGCGGCATCGTCATCGACGAGGCCGGCATGACCAGCAAGCTCGGCGTCTACGCCGGCGGCGACGCTGTCACCGGCGCGGCGACCGTCATTCTCGCCATGGGCGCGGGCAAGCTCGGCGCCAAGGGCATCGACGAGCAGCTGAGCAAGTAAATCGCATTCTTTTCCACCGCCGTCCGGCTTCGGGCGGCGGTGATTTTTTGTCGTCCGCTGCGGGGGTTCTTCAAGAAAAGGACTTGCCGCCCGCCGCGCAGCATGATACACTGCAATTGGTATAAAATAACAAAATCTCACCGAGGTGACGATCATGCTGCAATTTGACTATCGCATCGTCGTGCAGGAGACCCTGGACCCCACGCTTATCAAGGGCGGCTTCCGGGTGGAGACGGGGGAGAACCGCCTTGTGCTCAAGCTGCCGGAGGGGATCATTCGCTCGGTCACGGCGCGCGTCCCCTTGCGTCTGGCAGAGAATGTGCGGATTTTCATGAACGGTTACCAGGCGTGGACATACTGCCCGGAGTATACGGCACGGGACGTTCAGCGCGACCACGCGCCCTTGCCGCGTGTGCTGGTAGATCGGTTCCTGCTGGATCGCTGCGCCGACTATCATTTTGTGGACTACCCGAACCGGCGCGGCGCGTTTCACGGCTTTTCCTACTGCTACTTCCGCGTCGGCACGCGCTATCGTCTCCTCGCCTCGCTGGACGAGCGCCCCGGCTATACGATCTTTCGCTACGACGCTGCCCGGGGCGAGCTGAGCATCGAGCGCGACTGCGGGGGCGTCCACTGTGACGGCGAGTACCATGCCTTTGACCTTTTCTGCGCCGAGGGCACGGAGAGCGAGGTTTTCGACGCCTGGTTCGCCGCCATGGGCGTCCAGCCGCGCACCGCAGTGCAGCTTGCGGGCTATTCGAGCTGGTACAACCGCTATCAGAACATCAACGCCAAGTGCATCCTCGACGATCTGAATGGCTGCGCGCCGCAGCTCGCGCCGGGCGACCTCTTCCAGATCGACGACGGGTGGGAGCCCTTCGTCGGCGACTGGATGGAGCCGGACGGGGTCAAGTTCCTCTACGGCATGAAGGACATGGCGGACGCCATTCACGAAAAGGGGCTGCGCGCGGGTCTGTGGCTCGCGCCCTTCGTGGCGCAGAAGGGCTCCGCGCTCCTGCGCGAGCATCCCGACTGGTTTCTCACGCGCAACAAGCAGCCGTGGGCGGACGGCAGCAACTGGGGCGGCTTTTACTCGCTGGACATCGACAGGAGCGAGGTGCGGGACTATCTCGCGCGCGTGTTCCGCCGCGTCTTTGACGAATGGGGCTTTGACCTCGTCAAGCTGGACTTTCTCTATGCCGCCGCTCCCTTCGGCACGCGGGACGAGAGCCGCGCCGCGCGCATGATCCGCGCCATGGAGCTGCTGCGCCAATGGTGCGGCGAGCACCCGATCCTTGGCTGCGGGGTGCCGCTCATGCCCGCCTTTGGGCTCGTGGACTACTGCCGCATCGGCTGTGACGTGACCCTCGACTGGGACGATAAGCTCTATATGCGTCTGATCCATCGCGAGCGCCCGTCCACGCGGCGGGCGGTCGGCAACGTCGTCTTCCGCCGCGCGCTCAACGGCCGCGCCTTTCTCAACGATCCCGACGTGTTCTTCCTGCGGGACGATAACGTCAAGCTCAGCGCCGCGCAAAAAAAACAGCTCGCCGTGCTCGACGCCGCGCTTGGCGGGGTGCTGTTGCACTCCGATGATATGTCGCGGTACGGCGAGGACGCGCGGCAGCAGTACGCCCTGCTGCGCCGTCTGCGCGAGGCGACAGACGTGCGCGTGGACACGGAGGGGAAGTGGGTGCTCCGTTTCCGCCTCAATGACGCGCCCTGCCAGCTCCCGCTCGACGCCCTGCGTTCACAGCGGCGAAAATTTCCTCTTGACAAGTTTTGAAAGGGTGCTATATTCAATTTAGAACAATCGAATTGATTAAAATCGAAAAAAGGAGAATCAAGATGAACGTTTACGATTTCACGGTCAAGACCCGCAAGGGCGAGGATGTGGCGCTGTCCGATTTTCGCGGCAAGGTGCTGCTGATCGTCAACACCGCGACAGGCTGCGGCTTCACCCCGCAGTACAAGGAGCTCCAGGAAATCTATGACGCTGACCACGACAAGGGGCTGGAGATTCTGGATTTCCCCTGCAACCAGTTCGGCAACCAGGCGCCGGGGGATAACGAGGAGATCCACACCTTCTGCACCGGGCGCTTTGGCATCACCTTCCCCCAGTACGGCAAAATCGACGTGAACGGCGAGAACGCCATCCCGCTCTACCGCTGGCTCACTGAGAATACGACATTTGAGGGCTTTCACGGGCCCATGGCGCTGGTGATGAACGGCGTGGTGAAGAAGATGGACAAGGACTTCAAGAACAATGGCAACATCAAGTGGAACTTCACGAAATTCCTCATCAACCGCGAGGGTGAGATTGTCGCCCGCTTTGAGCCGACCGTCTCCATGGAGGATGTCAAGAAGGCGGTAGAAGCGATTCTGTAAAGCGAAATAGCCTCCCAGCCCGCGCCTTTGGCGCGGGCTTCATTCGTCGACGAAAGTGTTCGCCTTTATCGACGAGGGGGGGCTGCTTTTCCTCGTTCAGCGCGTGGCTGCCTCCGCATCTGGTCTGATAAAAATAATCCGTTCTGGCTATTTTCATATACTCAAAACGGGGGTAAGGTAGGGTATCGGAAAGAAGGAGGCAGTCAACATGAAAGAGGAGCTTACCACAAGAAGAGTGATCTACACCGCGCTGATGGCAGCGCTGGTCTATGCCGCAACGATGATCGCGTTCCCGCTGCTGGGGAGCAAGGTGCGCCTTGCCAACTCGGTCTCCCTGCTGGGCAGTCTGCTGATGGGACCGCTGCTTGGGGGGCTTGCGTCCGGGCTGGGCAGCCTGATTTATGATATCCAGACCGGCTACGGGTTTGAGAGCATTATCACTTTCGTGTCCAAGTTTGCCATGGCGTGGGTCTGCGGCGCGCTGGCGTATGCCGGGAAGCGCCGCGCGGAGGATCACGGGCGGAATCTCCTTGCCGTCACGGCGGGCGCGTGGACATATGTGGCGCTGTATATGCTCAAGACCTTTATCTTCCAGCGCTTTGTCTATGGCTTCCCGCTGGACGCCGTGTGGGCGACCATGCTCAGCAAGCTCCCGGCGTCCGCCATCAACGCCGTCGCGGCGATGGTGATTGCGCCGATCCTCTACACCGCCCTCCGTCCCGCGCTCAAGAGCGCAGGACAACTAGACGCCATGCGTCCGTAACCCGTCACAAAAGAGGGCTTCGGCATTTGCCGAAGCCCTCTTTTGTGATGCTTACAGGTTCTTCTCGTAGCTCTCGATCATCTTCTTGACCATCTGACCGCCGACAGAGCCCGCCTCGCGGGAGGTCAGGTCGCCGTTATAGCCGTCCTTGAGGTTGACGCCGACCTCGTTCGCCGCCTCCATTTTAAACTGATCCATGGCGCTGCGCGCCTCGGGGATGTTGAGCTGGTTATTGTTCTTGCTGGACATGATCGTTACTCCTTTTCGATTTGTTGCACAAAGTTGTGCGTTTGGGTATCGCGAGCATAGATTTCCCCGGAAATCGCGCAATATGCGAGATTTTGCGCGGAAAAAACAGGGAAGCGTTGATTTGCCCGGCGCTTTCCGGAGAGAGCAGCCGCAGCAGACACGTGAGCATCGCGTCCTCGTCCGGGAGCTCTGCCAGCTCCGGCGGCAGGGCGAGCTCCTGCGGCTCCAGCACCGCGCCGTCCAGCGTGACCACGCTGCGCTGGAGGCAGAGCATCCGTCCGGCGCTGGAGAGCGTCAGCGTGTCGCGGGCGGAAAAACCGTAGCCGATCACCTGCTCCGCGCCGCGCGCGAGGGCGGGGTCATAGCCGCCCGGCAGCGCGAGAGTCTGCGCGCGGGGAATGTCCGCCGATGGTCCTGCGGCGCCTCGCGTCAGCGCCAGCAGCGCCCAGTGCCGCGCCGGAACGGCGGAAAGAGCGGGGAAGACCGCCGCCTCCACGCCCGCGAGACGGCACAGCCTGCGCGCGTTCCGCCCGACGACCGCCAGACGCAGGACAATCCCCCCATTCGTCGCAAATTTGCTCCTATTGTTTGCTATATCGAATAAAATATGTTATACTGCAAAGTAATGTTATTGAAAAGAAGGGATGGACGTATGCGGCCGTTGGCGCATTTCAAAACCATTACGGAGCACCGCGCGCTGGTGCGGCGGTACTGCTTTCGCGTTGGGCTGTACCGGCAGGGGCTGACGCATGATCTGAGCAAGTACTCGCCCGTCGAGTTTTGGCGCGGCGCGAAGTACTATCAGGGCTATCGCAGCCCGAACGACGCCGAGCGCAAAGAGAACGGCGTGTCGCTGGCGTGGCTGCACCATAAGGGCCGCAACCGCCACCATTTTGAATACTGGATCGACTACTGTATCGCCTCCGACGGCACGGTTTACATGGGCGGCTGCAAGATGCCGATGCGTTACGTCGCCGAGCAGTTTTGCGACCGGGTCGCCGCCTGCCGCGTCTATCTGGGCGACAAATACACCGACGGCGCGGCATACGACTACTACAAGCGCTCACAGAAGCACATCATGATCCACCCGGAAACCGGGGCGGAGATCGAAAAGATGCTGCTCGTGCTCAAGGAGCAGGGCGAGGACGCCGCCATCGCCTACGTCCGCCGCCGCCTGAAAGAGGGCTATTGAAGATACAAAATAATCTTGTGAACTCTACACAAAATATTTGGCGTTTTTTCTGCATATTGACTTGAAATCAGGGGCGCGGTATGGTATACTGCATGACGTTTCTGGAATCCGATATGATAGGATGGAGCATACAGATGGATCACCCCTATAAGACCCGCGCGGGCGGCGCAACCGTGACGGTCTTCGTGCCTTACGACTGCCGGAACAACTGTCCGTTCTGCATCAACAAGCAGGAGTACGCCGACTGCACCGGCTTTTCTCTGGACAAGATCATCGAAAGCATCTGCGTGATTGACGGCATCACCCCGAAATGCGATTTTGTGTTCACCGGAGGCGAGCCCTTTGCGAACCTCGGCTCTCTCCAGCGGATGCTGGACGCCGTGTCGCCGACGCATAAGGTCTACATCAACACGACTTTTCCCGTGCAGCCCGGCTGCGGTCCGGAGGAAATGCTGTCCTTTACCGAGCGGAACAAGGACAAGATCACCTGCATCAACGTCTCCCGCCACATCGACCCCTACGTGGAGGAGTCGCCGGACGAGGTGGTCGCCGCCATCGCCACGCCGAAGCGCATTAACTGCGTGCTGTATCGGGACTATCCCTCCGACAAGCTGCAAGACTTCGCCGAGCGCTGGCGCAAGTGGGGCATCCCCATCCAGTTCCGCTACGACTACACCGAGACCACGCCCGAGAACCTTTATGAAGAGGACAACAATCCCATCCTGCAGGATTTGAAGCGCCAGTTCACCTACATGGGACTGGACGGCTGCCGGATGCGCAACGGCTTCCACTTCCGCTACAAGGACCTGCACATGACCTACCACAAGACCCTGCCGTACTCCACCATCGTGGAGACCGGGGAGGACGGCGTGACCTACGACATTCTGTACGACCTGATTATCAAGCAGAACGGCGACCTGCACTCGGACTGGACCGGCGTGAAGCTGGACGTGGAGAAATACCGCAAGGTCGTCTTTGAGCCGTATGACCTCAGGGTCATCGACGGTATTGTGGACTATTAAACGGGCGATAGCGCGGGCATTCTCTTTACTGTAAAGCAAAACTCCCTGTCAAATAACTGACAGGGAGTTTTTTGGTGCGTTGTTCAGTTGAGCAGCAGCTCGGCGATCTGGACGGTGTTGGTCGCCGCGCCCTTGCGGATCTGGTCGCCGCAGCACCAGAGGTTCAGACCGTTCGGGCTGGTCAGGTCCTCGCGGATGCGTCCGACAAAGACGATGTCCTGATCCGAGGTGTCCAGCGGCATGGGGTAGACCTTGTTCTTGAGGTCGTCCACGAGCTTGCAGCCCGGCGCCGCCGCAATCAGCTCGCGGGCGCGCTCGACGCTGATCTTTTCCTTCGTGCGCAGGACGACGGAGACGCTGTGGCTGCGGAACACGGGCACGCGCACGCAGGTGCAGGAGACGTTCAGCTCCGGCAGGTGCAGGATCTTGCGCCCCTCGTTCTGCATTTTCATTTCCTCGCTGGTGTAGCCCAGATACTGCTCGCTGCCGATTTGCGGGATGACATTGAACGCGAGCTGATAGGCGAACGCGCGCGGCTGAACGGTTTCGCCCTTGGCGTAGGCGAGCGCCTCCGCCTTGAGCTCGTCGAGTCCCGCCTTGCCCGCGCCGCTTGCCGCCTGATAGCTGGATGCGACGATGGTCTCGATGGGGCTTTCCTTCGCCAGCGCGGCGATGGCGACCATGGTGATGATGGTGGTGCAGTTGGGGTTGGAGATGATGCCGCTGTGCCACTTGGCGTCCTCGGGGTTGATCTCCGGGACGATCAGGGGCACCTTCGGGTCGAGACGGAAGGCGCTGGAGTTGTCCACGAAGGTTGCGCCCGCCTTGACGATGGACGGCGCGAAGCGCTCCGCGATGTCGTTCTCCGCCGCGCCGAGCACGATGTCCAGCCCGTCGAACGCGCTGTCGCTCGCCTCGACGATGGTCGCGTCCTTGCCCTGAAACTTTATGGTTTTGCCCGCGCTGCGCCCGGAGGCGATGGGGCGGAGGGCGGCGACAGGGAAGCTGCGCTCCTCCAAAATCTTCATCATTTCCTGCCCCACGACGCCTGTCGCACCGAGGATACCGATCTTGACTTCCTTGCTCATGTTCGTTTCTCCTTCACAAAAAACTGTAAATTAGTTTTCCTTTACAAAACTGTTGTACAAGACTCGAATGGCATTTTCAAAGTCCGTTTCCTCCACGCCCACGATGATGTTCAGCTCGTCGGGGCCCTGTGTAATCATGCGCACGTTGACGCCGTGCTCGCCCAGCGTGGCGAACAGCTTGCCCGATGTGCCGAGGCGGTACGCCATCTTGCGTCCCACAGCGGCGACGATGGCGATGTGCTCCGCCACGGTTATGCTATTCGGCTTGAGCTTGCGCTGCAACTCGCCCAGCACCTCATACAGCCGACTGCTGACCTCCGCCGCGCTGACCATCAGCGACACGGTATCGATGCCGGAGAGAATGAACTCCACGTTGACGCGGTGTTTCTCCAGGACCTCCATGATCTGGAGCAGGATACCGTGCTCGGACGAGAGACTGGTCTTGGCGATCGTGATGATGGAGAAGCCCTTCTTGCCCGCGATGCCGGTGATGAAGGTGTCGCTCTTGTCCGCCGCGTCGTCGATGCTCTCCATGATGAGCGTGCCGGGGTGGGCGGGGTCGTTCGTGTTGCGGATGTTGAGCGGAATGTGCTTTTCGCGCACGGGGTAGACCGCGCCCTCGTGGAGCACCTGCGCGCCGACGTAGCTCAGCTCGCGCAGCTCGTTGTAGGTGACGTGGCTGATGGGCGCGGGGTCCTTGACAATACGCGGGTCCGCCATCAGGATGCCGGACACGTCCGTCCAGTTTTCATACACGTCGGCGTCCAGCGCCGCCGCCGCCAGCGCGCCGGTGATGTCGCTGCCGCCGCGCGTAAAGGTTTTGATGTGCCCGTCCGGCATGACGCCGTAGAACCCGGGGATGACGACGGCGCGCCCGCTCGCCGCCTGCCGCAGCGCCTCATAGCTTGCGTCCTGATCGACGCTGCCGTCAAAGCGGAACTTCACCCACAGCGCCGCGTCGAGAAAGTCAAATCCGAGGTAGGCCGCCATCAGCTTCGCGGAAAAATACTCGCCGCGCGAGGCGATCTCGTCCTTGCTGACGCCGCCCTGGATCTTCTCCCACAGGGCGTCAAACTCCGGGTTCAGGTCGAGGCTGAGACCGCAGTTGCGCGCGATGTCGTTGTAGCGTCCCCGGATCATATCGAAGATATCCTCGCAGCCGACGCCGTATTTGATGTGCGCCGCGCAGAGATAGAGCAGGTCGGTAATTTTGTGGTCGGTCTGAAAGCGCTTGCCGGGGGCGGAGACCACGACGACGCGCCGCTCCGGGTCAGCCGCCACAATGGACTTCACCTTGGCAAACTGCGCCGCGTCCGCGCAGGAGGAGCCGCCGAATTTGTCTACCTTGAGCATGGTTGCTTTCCTTCTTTGTTTCAATAGAATGACATCTGTCCGCGTCAGAAAAACACTTGACTTTTCTGCAAAAACAATATAACATAACAATCGTAAAATGACAAGCCCAGACGAAATGTTCAATTCACACAAAAATACGACGCAAAACGACACGGAAGCTGGAGGAAACGCACAATGGATTATCAAAGCACCCGAGACGCGAGCCTGCGCGTCTCATCCGCGCAGGCGGTGCTGGACGGTCTGGCGCCGGATGGCGGCCTGTACAGTATGCCCTCGATGAAGGAGCTCGCCTTCGACTGGAGGAGCGTGCTGGACATGGACACGCAGGAGATGGCGACCGAGATTCTGACCGTACTGCTGCCGTCCTTTTCAAAGGACGAGATGCGGACGTTGGTCAAAAACGCCTACACGAACCGCTTTGAGACGGAGGACCTGACGCCCACCGTCTCCGTCGGCGACGATACCGTGCTGGAGCTTTTCCGGGGACCGACGAGCGCGTTCAAGGACGTGGCGCTGTCGATGCTGCCGCAGCTGATGACCGCCGCACGCCAAAAGTGCGGCGTGGACGACGAGATACTGATCCTCACCGCCACCAGCGGCGACACCGGCAAGGCGGCGATGGAGGGTTTTTGCGACGTGCCGGGCACGAAAATCATCGTATTTTATCCCGACGGCGGCGTCAGCCCCGTGCAGAAGGCGCAGATGGCGACGCAGACGGGCAAAAACACCTGCGTCTGCGCGGTGCGCGGCAATTTTGACGATGCGCAGACCGGCGTGAAGAACATCTTCGCCGCCGTCAGCGAGGGCGGTTTGCTCGACGGAAAGGGCGTCCGCCTTTCCAGCGCGAACAGCATCAACATCGGGCGCCTCGCCCCGCAGGTGGTGTACTACTTCCGCGCCTATGCGAACCTCGTCCGGGAGGGGAGGATTCGCGCGGGCGATCCGGTGGACTACTGCGTGCCGACGGGTAACTTCGGCGACATCCTCGCGGGCTGGTTCGCAAAGGAACTGGGGCTGCCCGTGGGCAGGCTGGTGTGCGCCTCCAACGCGAACAACGTGCTCACCGACTTCTTCGAGACCGGACGCTATGACAAGAACCGCCCGTTTTACAAGACGGTTTCGCCGTCGATGGATATTCTCGTATCCAGCAATCTGGAGCGGCTGCTGTACCTGCTATCCGGCGACGCGGCGCTCGTCAGGTCGCTGATGGAGCAGCTCAAGACCGAGGGCGCGTATCAGGTGCCCGCCGGTCTGCTGGACAAGCTCCACGCGGCGTTCTGGCAGGGCTGCTGTGACGATGCGGGCACAAAGCGCGCCATCGGCAAGGTGTGGCGCGAGCACGGTTATCTGATGGACACGCATACGGCGGTCGCGTGGGACGTGGCGCAGCAGTACAAGGCGGCGCACCCGGACCACAATCCCGTCGTCATTCTCTCCACCGCCTCGCCCTACAAGTTCCCGGCGGCGGTGCTCGAGGGGATCGGGCTGAGCGCCGAAGGCGATGAGTTCGACGTGATGGAGCAGGTACGCGACGAGACCGGCGTGCCCGTCCCGAAGAACCTCACGGGCCTGCGCGAGCGGACGGTACGGCATAAGGACGTGATCGACCGGGACGAAATGCTGGATTATGTGCTGAAAAAAGCAACGACGAAGGAGTGGTTTTCCGAATGAACATCGTATGCCTTGATATGGAGGGCGTCATCACGCCGGAGATCTGGATCAGGTTTTCCGAGGTCAGCGGCATTCCCGAGCTGCGCCGCACGACGCGCGACGAGCCGGACTACGACAAGCTGATGAAGTTCCGCATGGGCATTTTACGCGAGCATGGCTTGGGGCTGAAAGAAATACAGGATGTAATCGCACAGATCGACCCGATGCCCGGCGCGAAGGAGTTTCTGGACGAGCTGCGCGCGACCACGCAGGCCATCATCCTCTCCGACACGTTTGAGGAGTTTGCCCGGCCGCTGCTCAAAAAGCTGGGCTGGCCGACGATTTTCTGCAACTCCCTCGTCACCGACGAGAAAGGGATGCTCACCGGCGTGAATATGCGCTGTGAGAAGTCGAAGCTGACCACGGTGCGCGGCCTGCAGTCCATCGGGTTCGAGACCATTGCGGCGGGCGACAGCTTCAACGACCTCGATATGATCCTTGCCAGCAAGGCCGGCTTCCTCTTCCGAACGACAGAGCAGATCAAAAGGGATTACCCCCAGCTCCCGGCGTTTGAGGAGTACGACGATCTGTTGAGCGCCATCAAGGCGGCGCTGTAAAACAAAAAAAGGGCGGCAGTTTTGCCGCTCTTTTTTATTGCATCACCCCTCCGCCTTAACGCGGATCCAGTATTTGCTCAGCTCGCGCTGGAGGGTGACGTTGTCGTGGAACATTTCGTCGTTTTCGCCGTCGCTGCGGGGATAGTACGCCTCGTTCTCTGCGTAGAGGTCCTCGGAGGTACTCATTTCCTCCAGCACCTCGGCGTTCGGGGAGGCGTAGCCCACGGTCTCGGAGCCGTCGTACGCCGCCTCGTAGGAGAGCATGTATTTGATGAACTCATGCGCGAGCTTCGGGTTCTCCGCATTGGCGGGGATGACCATCGCGTCGCACCAGATGTTCGTGCCCTCATACGGCATGAAGAAGCTCATGTCCTCGTTTTCATCGAGGATGACCGTGGCGTCGCCGCTGTAGACGACGGCAATGTCTTGGTATCCGTTCATCATGTTGTCGATGACCTCGTCAGTGACGTAAATGGGGGACATGGTGTTGTTCATGGCGCGCAGCCACTCGTAGGCCGCTTCGATTTCGGCGGGGTCGTCCGTGTTCATGGAGTAGCCCAGCGCCTTGAACGCCATCATGAAGCTGTCGCGTTCGGAGTCGTAGATGTAGATGCGCCCGGCATAGTCGGTGTTGCGCAGGATATCCCAGCCCTCCGCCTCAATGACGGCGGGATCGACGTTTTCGTGGTTGTACACCAGACCCACGCTGCCCCAGAAGTAGGGCGCGGACCACGTCCCGTCCGGGTCGTAATCCAGCCCGACCACCGCGTCGGCAAGGTTGTCGAGGTTGGGGATGAGGCTCTTGTCCAACGGCTGGAGGTAGTCGCCCTTGATGAGGCGCTCGATCATGTAGTCCGAGGGAATCAGCACATCGTAGCTGTCGCCCGCCTGCAGCTTGGTGTACATCATTTCGTTGGAGTCGAAGTTTTCCACGATGACGCTGACGCCGTACTGGCTTTCAAAGTCGGAGATCACGTTTTCGCCCAGATACTCGCCGGGGAGGTAGAGCTTGAGCACGGACGAGCCGTACTTCTCCGCAGCGTCGCGCTCGCGGCGGCGCTTTGCCGTGCCGCCCATGACCGCCGTGACAATCAGCGCAGCGGCGAGAACGCCCGCGACGGCGGCCGTCGCCTTGCGGTTCACCGGCTTCACACCATCGCCGTGCTTTTCGCGCAGGACGGGCACAAGGTTCACGACGCCCAGCGCCGCTGTGATGAGCAGGATGACGATGGTGGACAGCGCGTTGATGGACGGGTTGACGCGCTTGGACATGGTGTAGACGAGGATGGAAATGTTGTTCACGCCGTTGCCCGTGGCGAAGTAGGAGATCACAAAATCGTCGAAGCTCATCGTGAACGCGATCAGCGCGCCGGACACGATGCCGGAGCGGATCTGCGGCACGACCACGCGCGTCAGCGCCTGGAACGTCGTCGCGCCGAGGTCCATCGCCGCCTCGATGAGGTTCGGGTCAAGAGAGCGCAGCTTCGGCGTCACGGACAGCATGACATAGGGGATGCAGAACATGATGTGAGCCAGCAGCATCGTGCCGAAGCCCTTGCGCACGGTGAGCACGCTGAAGAACATCAGCAGGCTGATGGCGGTGACGATGTCGGGGTTCATGACCGGCAGGTCGTTGATCCGCTCGACGATGGCGGAGAGCACACGGTTGGACTTGGAAAGCCCGATGGCGGTGATCGTGCCGACTACGGTGGACACCGCAGTCGCCAGCACGGCGATGAGCACGGTGTAGAGCACCGCCTCCATCATCGTCGAATCCGCGAACATCTTCTCGTACCAGCGCAGGGAGAAGCCGCTGAACCTGGTCAGGGAGCGGGAGTCGTTGAACGAGAAAAGAATGATATAGAAGATGGGGAAGTAGAAGAACAGCAGGGTCAGCGCGAGGATGAGCTTGCCGCCGACGCCGCTTTTTTTTCTTTCACGCATCGCCGCTTACTCCTTTCCCGCGTTTGCCGCCGCGTCAATCCTGCGGGTGAAGTACATGGAGACCATAATGATGATCGCCATAATCATCGAGATCGCGCTGCCGAAGTTCCAGTCGCCGGAGGTGAGGAACTGCGACTCGATCACGTTGCCGACGAGGACGTACTGTCCGCCGCCGAGCAGCTTGGGGATGAAGAAGCTGGACACGGCGGGCAGGAACACCAGCGTGATGCCGGAGATGACGCCCGGCAGGGACAGAGGCAGCGTGACGCGCAGGAAGGTGTGCAGCCTGTCCGCACCGAGATCGGCGGCGGCGTTGAGCAGATTCTTGTCCAGCTTGTCGAGGGAGGTGTGGATTTGCAGGATCATAAAGGGGATGAAGTTGTACACCATGCCGAGGATGACCGCAAAGCTGGTGTGTATCATCTTTACGGGACCGACGCCGAAAAAGCCCAGAAAGGTGTTCAGCACGCCCTCGTCCTGCAAAATGCCCATCCACGCATACGTCCGCACCAGCATGTTCACCCATGTCGGCATGGTGATGAGCAGGATCAAGATCGTGTTCGCGCGCTCGCCGAGCTGCGCGATTACATAGGCAATGGGGTAGCCCAGCAGCACGCAGATCACCGTCGTGATGACGGCGATGACCAGCGAGCGCCAAAGCACCGCGAGGAACACGCTGTCCGTAACGAAGCGGGCGAAGTTTTCCAGCGTAAAGCGGAAGGTCAGCACCTCGTTGCCGGATTCGGTAAAGGCGTAGAGCACGATGAGCAGCATCGGCACGACGATCATCACCGCGATCCACGCAACGTAGGGGTAGGTCATGGAACGGAACTGTTTCACCGGCGCGCTCCTTTCTTCATCACGTGGATATCCTCGGGTCGGAAGATCAGCCCCACCTCGGAGCCCTCCGCCGCCGCGCGGGTGGCGGAGACCTTATACTCGTAGCCCTCGGTGGCAAAGGTCACGTCGTACACGCCCGGGGCGATGGTCTCCGGGTCGAAGTCATACTTCACGTCGGTGATCTCCACCTGCTCGTTCTCGTCCTCCAGACTCCATGCCGAGGCGTTCGCCCACATTTTAAGGTCGGTGTCCAGCGCCATGCTCTCCTGAATGTCTTCGACCTTCTTGAAGAAGTTCATGGCATAAATCTCCTCCTGATAGACCGTGCTCTCCGCGCGGTTCGCCTTGACGACCATGGCGCGCACGGTGATGGAGGTGCCGGCGGCGGTGGAGAAGGTGACGGAGTACTCGCCGGTCTCCGGCTTGATGTCGTATTCCACGGTCTTGATGGAGATCGGCTCCTCGGTCGCGGCGTTCCATGCCTCCGCCGAGGCGAGGGCGATGACCTTGGCGTCGTTGAGCTCGGTGGCGTCCTCCACGTCGAGCAGGAAGCCGCTGGCGCTGATCTTCTCCCTGGCGTCGTCGCTCGTGACGGGCTTGTCCTGCGAGACCTGCATCTTGACCGTGATGGATGTGCCCGCCCGGGTCTCGACCACGGTGTCGTAGTGCATCCCCTTGAACAGCTGGCTCTTGACCACGCCCTTGAGCATTCCCTGCTCGCGCGGCACAATGTCCAGATGCTCCGGACGGATGACCACGTCCACCTTCTCATTCGGCTCGAAGCCGCGCGCGGTGCAGGGGAAGCGCTTGTCCTCGAACACGACGCAGTTGTCCTCGGGGATCACGCCGTCGATGATGTTCGTCTCCCCGATGAAGTTGGCGACGAATTCGTTGACCGGGCGGCGGTAGATTTCCGTCGGCGTGCCGATCTGCTGAATTTCGCCCGCGTTCATGACCACGATCTTGTCGCTCATGGTCAGCGCCTCCTCCTGATCGTGCGTCACGAAAATGAAGGTGATGCCGACCTCCTGCTGGATGGACTTGAGCTCGTGCTGCATCTCCTTGCGCAGCTTGAGGTCAAGCGCGCCGAGCGGCTCGTCGAGCAGCAGGACGCTTGGCTCGTTGACCAGCGCGCGGGCGATGGCGATGCGCTGCTGCTGGCCGCCGGACAGCTCGGTGACATTGCGGCGGGCGTAATCCTCCAGATTGACGAGACGGAGCATCCGCATGACCTTCTGCTCGATGACGTCCTTCGGCTCCTTTTTGATCGTGAGCCCGAAAGCAATGTTGTCATAGACGTTCATGTGCGGGAACAGCGCGTACTTCTGGAACACGGTGTTGATCTCGCGCTTGTAGGGCGGGACGTTGACGATGTCCTCGCCGTCGAAGAGCACCTTGCCCTCGGTGGGCTGCAAAAAGCCGCCGAGGATGCGCAGCAGCGTCGTCTTGCCGCAGCCGGAGGGGCCGAGCAGTGTGACGAACTCGTTTTCGTAGATGTCCAGAGAAATGCCCTTGAGCACCACGGTGCCGTCCTCAAAGGTCTTGATGATGTTTTTGAACTGAATGAGCTTCTTCGCTTCTTCTGCCATAGTGATCTTCTCCTTTATAAATTAGAACAGGGGAGGGGTGGATATCCAGAGGATGTGCGCCGTGGCGCTTTTCTCGTTTTTGAGGTGGTGGAACGTCCGTCCGTGGAGGCAGAATGTCTCGCCCTTGCTGAGGACGCTTTCCTTGCCGTCGCAGTCCAGCACCACCGTGCCGTCCACGACGTAGCCGAACTCCTCGCCGCTGTGGGGCGCGACCTCGAAGGATGCGCCGCCCTCCGGCAGCGTCAGCAGGATCGGCTCCATCTGGTTTTTTTGGGCGTTCGGCACGATCCAGCTGACCGTGTAGTCGTCCCGCTCGTCCACATAGAAGTCGGATTCGCGGAAGGTGTACTGCTCGACCTTGTCCTCCTCGAAAAAGTCCGCGAGGTTGGTGCCCAGCGCCTCCAGAATATCGTCCAGCGAGTCGATGGAGGGCGAGGTGAGGTTTCGCTCCAGCTGGGACAGGAAGCCCTTCGTCAGCTCGCTCCGGCTGGCAAGCTCCTCCAGCGTCAGCCCCTTCTGCGTCCGCAGCTGTCTGATTTTTCCGCCAATGTCCATGGCAGCCTCCTTCGGTTCAAAATATTAAACAAATTGTTTTTCCGAACTGCCGCATATCATATATGAAACGCGGTGAAATAGCAATAGTTAATAGAACTTTTTGTTTAGTAAATCGAACTTTCTGCAAAAAATGAAAAACGGGGGCTGATTTCAGCCTCCGTTTTTGACAGATTCGACAGCTTTTATCAGTTCTATCTGTTCAAAAGATGAAACTAATTAAATTTTCTTGACAAAATAATGAAAATGTGCTAATATTCAACCATATAAGCGAAAGGGATGATTACATGAAACAGAAATTTTTGACTGTGTTGCTTGCGCTGATTCTGGTGTTAGTAATTCCACCGAGTGCATCAGCGGAATACAGGTTGTGGTTTTCGGAGAATCCAAAATTGGAGCGCGTCCCGCTCAGGAATAATGCGCCTTGCTACTCCGAGACTTACAAGCGGTTTTCCGATGTATCTGAGCATTATTGGGGCAAGGATGGCATTTCTTATGTAGTGGATAAGGGATTATTTAACGGAACCGGTGACGGCAGCTTTTCCCCGGAACTCCCTACAACTCGTGCGATGCTTTGCACCGTTCTGTATCGCTTTGCGGGTTCTCCTGCGACATACGGGAGTATCGGCTATGATGATGTGAGGAGTGGCGAGTGGTACTCGGATGCTGTGAGGTGGGCGAAACAGAACAGTATTCTCGTTCCATGGGTGCAGATTGCTCCTAAGTTTGAACCGGAAAGCACCGTAACTCGCGGTGAGTTTGCTCTGATGCTACGCATTTTCTATGAGCAGACCAGCGGTGATAAGTATAATGACGGTATGGCAGGTATAGCAATAAAGTTTCCGGACTTGCCGAAAAATAGTTATGAGATTGTCTGGGCGTTTTCTTGGCTGTACACCTACAGCATCCTCAACGGAACAAGCGAGCACACAATGGAGCCGGATGCGCTGGTTACGCGCTCACAGCTTGCGGCGATGCTGGAGCGGTATGACAGGCAGTTCGGAACAGAAACGGCGAACGCCGAGAACGCGAAGGAGCAGACGCCGACCGTTTCGGTGGAGGCTGAGCCGGTGAAGCAGGAATTGCCGCCGCAGGAGACACAGAAGTCAACGCCGGACGAATCGGAGCTGCTAAAACAATGGGAAAGCTACCTGCCGACCGAGGAAGAGTTCAAGGATGAACTGATCCGGCTTATCAACGACTACCGAGCCGAGAACGGACTGCCAAGGCTGACGAAAAACGAAAAGCTGACAGAGGCGGCGGATGTCAGGGCAAAGGAGGCCTCAATCAGCTTTTCCCACGTTCGACCGAACGGGGAGCATATGAGCGTTCTTGGAGCGGAGTTCGGAGCGGAAAACTTGACCGCAAGCCATGAGAACTTGTATGCCGGCGCATATTCTGCCAAAAGCGCGTTTCGCGCGTGGCAGAACTCCCCTGGGCACAATGCCGCGATGCTGACGAGTTCCGGCGCAACAGAAATCGCCATCGGCATCTGTACGCAGAACATCCCGATCATCCTTACCAACAGTGCGGGAGAAAAAACGGTGGCGGGTTACAGCACACAGGCATATGCTGCGCTACTCATTGGATATTATTTTTAGTGCCTGCGGAAATGAAAAACGGGGGCTGATTTCAGCCTCCGTTTTTGACAGATTCGACAGTCTATCCGAAATACTTGGCGCGGAACGGCGGGGCGTCTGCGGCAAACTCGCGCCCGCGCAGGTAGTTGAGCACGCCCGCGTCGGTGGGGAAGTCAAAGCGCAGACGGTGGGAGCAGAGCAGCTGCGCCGTCTCGCCGTATTTGCGGTTCGCCGCGCCGACGCCGTACTTCCCGTCGCCGAGCAGGGGACAGCCGACGTCTGCGAAGCTGGCGCGGATCTGGTGCGTCCGTCCCGTCAGCAGCTCGACCTCAACGAGCGACAGCCCGCCGCGCGTCTCCAGCGTCTCGTAGAGCGTGACGGCGCTGCGCCCGTCGGGCACGGCGTGGTGGTAGACGCGCATTTTGTTCTCCCGCTCATCCTTGCGCAGCACGCACTCAATGCGACCCTTCGGCGGGTCGGGGCGTCCGAGGCAGACGCAGAGGTAGCGCTTGGTCAGCTCACGCGCCTTGATCTTCTCGTTGAGCACGCGCAGCGCCTCCGCGTTCTTTGCCGCGATGACCAGCCCGCTCGTGTTGCGGTCGATGCGGTTGCACAGGGCGGGGGTGAAGGCGTTCTCCTCGCGCGGACGCCATTCGTGCTTCTGGTAGAGGTAGGCGAGCAGATGGTCGATCAGCGTCGCGCCGCCGGCGGCGCCGTCCCCGGCGTGGCAGAGCTGCCCGGCGGGCTTGTCCAGCAGGACGATGTTCTCGTCCTCGAAAACGACGGTTACCCTCGGCGCGGCGATGGTCAGGTAGACGTTGCTTTCGTCCGGCGCGTCGAAGAACTCATCGTTGATCCAGCACTCCACCACGTCCCCCGCGCGCAGGCGCAGGTCGCGCGCGGCGCGCGCGCCGTTGACCTTGATCCGCTTGATGCGGACGTATTTCTGCGCCAGCGACGGCGGAAGCAGGGGAACCGCCTTGACGAGGAAACGGTCAAGCCGCTGCCCCGCGTCGTTTTCGCCGATGGAAAAAGCGCGCATATTCTCAACTCCCGGACGGTTTTCCCACATTGTACGGCATGGCGAAACTTTTTTCAAGAAAAAGTAAAAAAATGTTTGACAATGGCATTTGACTTGCCTATAATACTACTCGTGTCATTGTGAGGTGTGTCATGCGTTTGGACGTCAGATCAGTCATTCACACGCCGGGAGGCGGAATCGAGTTCAAAGAGGAATTGGACTTCTCCGATGTGGACTTCGGCGGCGTGTATCCTGCGGTTCGACCCGTTTCAGTGGTAGGAGCGGTGCGGAACATCGCGGGAATGCTCAGGCTGACGGCGGACGTGGACACGGAGCTCTCCTGCGTATGCGACCGCTGTGGGACGAGGTTCGACAAGCCGTTCCGCCTCTCCGTCGAGCGGATGCTCGCGGAGGAGCTGGAGGATGAGGCGAACGACGATATCCTGCTGCTTGACGACGGCACGTTCGATCTGGACGAGCTGGCGCGCGAGGCGTTTATCTTGAACATGGACACAAAAATGCTCTGCCGCGAGGATTGCAGGGGTCTGTGCTCCGGCTGCGGCGCGAACCTCAATTTTGAGGCCTGCCGTTGCCAAAAGACCGTTGACCCGCGCTGGGCGGCGTTGCAGAATCTTTTGTAAAATACACGGTGACAAACCGTTTTCGATCAAGGAGGTGTCAACATGGCAGTCCCCAAGGGGAAAGTATCCCGTGCGAGGCGTGATAAGAGGCGCAGCTCTCATTGGAAGCTGACGGCTCCGGAGCTGGTCAAGTGCCCGAAGTGCGGCGCGCTGCGCAGGCCGCACACAATGTGTCCCGAGTGCGGCACCTACAACGGCCGCACCGTCAAGGTCATCGAGGCGAAGACACAGGCGGAGTGACCGGAATACGAATGAAAAGCACGGCTTGTCCGTGCTTTTTTCGTGATTTGACGGTTGTGTTTTTGAAAAAACGTGCTACAATACTATATCATTTAATACTGTATCATTCAATCCATTATTATTTTTCAAGGGTTTTGAACCATGGAACAAAATCAGAAAACAGAAGCGCTCGGCGAGCGCATACCCGGCAGCGAGCTGTATGAGTGGCTGCTGTCCGTAGTTTCGGCGGTGCTGATCGTCGTGCTGGTGTTCACCTTCGGCGTGCGCATGATGGGCGTCAAGGGCCCGTCCATGCGACAGACCTTGCAGGAGGGGGACCGCCTGCTCGTTCTCAACGCGCCGCTGACGGGGGAGCTGCGGCAGGGGGACATTGTCATCGCGCGCAAGGACACTTTCTCGGACGATCCTATTGTCAAGCGCATCATCGCCGTCGGCGGGCAGACCGTGGACATTGACTTTGGCGCGGGCGTCGTCTATGTGGACGGCGCGGCGCTGGACGAAGACTATATCAACGACCTCACCTACACCGACGAGGGTATGGCGTTCCCGCTGACGGTGCCGGAGGGCTCGGTCTTCCTCATGGGCGACAACCGCAACATGAGCACGGACAGCCGCGAGCCGCGCATCGGCACGGTGGACACGCGCTACCTGATCGGCAGGGCGGTATTCCTTGCCTTTCCCGGGAAAAACGCCGACACGCAGAAGCGTGACTTCGGGCGCGTCGGCTTTTTGAAGCGGAGCTGAGACCATGCAGCTGGAGCACTTGAGCTGGTTCCCCGGCCACATGACCAAGACCCGGCGCATGATTGAGGCGGAGATCGGCGGCATGGACGCGGTGTGCGAGATTGTGGACGCGCGCATTCCGCTGTCCTCGCGCAACCCGGACCTCGATGAGCTGACGGCGGGCAAGCCCCGCATGGTTGTGCTGGCTCATGTCGATCAGGCGGATCCGGAGCTGACGAAGCGCTGGGCGGCGTGGTTTCGCGCGCAGGGATTGGCGACGCTCGAGGTGGATGCCCGCACCGGCGTCGGCGTGCGCCAGTTTGCGCCCGCCGTGCGCGCGCTGCTCAAGGATAAGCTCGCCGCCTACGAGGCGAAGGGACAGGTGGGCCGCGTCATGCGCCTGATGGTGTTGGGCATCCCGAACGTGGGCAAGTCCAGCTTCATCAACCAGGTCGCCGGCAGAAAGACCGCGCGCGCGGAGGATCGTCCCGGCGTCACGCGCGCCAAGCAGTGGGTGCCCGTGGACAAGACGCTGGAGCTGCTGGACACCCCCGGCATCCTCTGGCCGAGGTTTGACGATCCGGCCGTCGGCGTCCGGCTCGCCTTCACCGGCGCGATCCGCGACGAGGTGCTCGACGTGGAGGATCTGGCGATGCGCCTGATGGAATACCTCGGCGCACACTATCCCGACGCGCTCTCGGCGCGGTACAAAATACTTGTCGAGGATGGGGACGACGGCTGGACGCTGCTGAACAAGGCGGGGCGCCGACGCGGCCTCCTGATTTCCGGGGGCGAGGTGGATACCGAGCGCATGAGCCGCGTTTTGCTGGATGAGTTCCGCTCCGGCAAGCTGGGACGCTTTACACTGGAAACCCCACCGGAGGATGACCATGCCTGACTTTACTTGTGAAAACGAAGCGCGCGCGGCGGGCTGTTCCGTCGTCTGCGGCGTGGACGAGGCGGGCGCGGGCCCGCTTTGCGGTCCGGTTTACGCCGCCGCCGTCGTCCTGCCGGAGGGCTGCGTCCTGCCGGGGCTGGACGACTCCAAAAAGCTGACGGGGAAGAAACGTGAGGCGTTGTTTCCCATCATCTGCGAAACGGCGCTTGCCTACGCTGTCGCCTCGGTGGACGAGCGCGAGATCGACGCCACCGACATCCTCTCCGCGCGCATAAAGGCGATGCAGCTCGCCATCGACGCGCTGCCGCTGCACGCGGATTTCGCACTTATCGACGGCAACCGTGACCGCGGAAGGAGCGCCGCCATCGTCACGCCGCACCGCTGCATTGTC
>CAMKFK010000021.1 GCA_946411835.1 uncultured Clostridia bacterium | reverse complement strand
TTTCAATAGCTTCTTGAATCCTCGGATATAACTATTTCCTCGGTATAATCCTGGCTCGGGCTGCCTCCGCAGACGATGTCCGCGGGCGGCAGCGCCGCGCCATCCAGTTTTGTAATGTCCCCGACGTGGATCATATCGGGGAAACGAAGCTTTGTTACTTCGATGGGAAAGGCTTCGATCTCACTCGCCCACAGCGGCACGACGCCATGCCGCGCCGCTGCCAGCGGGAAGCCTCCGATCCCATCGAAGAGGCTGCCCATCGTCGCCACAAGCTTCGTATCGTTTCTTCCCATGCAAGCACGAGAAGAAACTCGCTCCGCTGCGGCTCCTCTCCCCACGCAACCCGCTTCGCTGGGCTTGCGCGGGGACTCCTTTTTCTTGTTTTCCATGGATCTCATTTCGCCGCCTTGAGGATCGTGCGCGTCGTGTTGACGGCGGTCTGTGCCGTATAGACGGCGGACATGATATTTGCCTTGGTGCTGGTGTCGAGCCCAAACGCGCCCGCGATCCTCGGCACCTCCGTCGCGGAAAGCATGAGACCGAGCCCCAGCAGCGCGTGATCCTTGAACGCCATGAGTCCGGCGACGAGGATGGTGGACTGCAAAAACGCCGTGAGGCACAACCCAATGACCTGCTTCATCCATGTCGTGAAGCCGTCGAGGTAGCCGCGCGGGATGCTGAACATATAGAGCGAGCCGACCGCGATCTGGATGAGCAGGATGCCGCCGCGCTTGAGGTTGGCGAAAAACACCTTGATCACCGCGTAGGCCATGAATAGGATGCAAAACAGCAGCATGAACGGGCTGGTCAGCGCGCCAAGCCCGAAGCTGGATTCCTCTATCGCGCCCGCAAGCCCGTCCACGGTGGTGAACTTTTCCACGATCTCCTGCCCGACCGTGCCGATGCTTTTCCCCGCGCCCGTGACGCCGTAGGCGAGCGTCCCCTGCAGCGATACGGAAAGCGCGTAAAGGCGCACGGGTACGGTGGTGAACAGCGACACGGCCAGAAAGCCCTTGAGCGCGTTCACCGCCGTCCGCTGGACGTTTCCCCTGCCGGACGAGTATTCGATGCCGCATTCAAAGGCGCAGACGATGAGGCTGATCGCATAGAGCGCCCAGCCGAGCCGATAAAAGAAGCCGACCACACCCTGTACCCACGGCAGGTCGAAAACCTCGACGCCCATATCCCCCATCTGCGCAAAGAAGTTGGCAAGAAAACCGACAATCTGCGTGTAAAGCCAGTCCAGAATGCTGTCCATGACCGCTTCCGCGGCAAAATTCCAAATAAACATGGATCACTGCCCGATGATGCCCCAAATATAGCTGGGCGCGGTCAGGGTGAAGATGAGGCACGCCAGCAGGATCGCGGGGGCCGCCCACTCGAACTGCCCGTGCTTGCGGTAGTCGAAATAAGCCATGCCCACCTTCACAAAGAACGCAATGGCGAGGATTATGTCGAGCGCCGGGAACACGACGTTGTTGACGATGGTCTTGAGCTGGCCTGCCGCCGCCGTCCACGTCTGCTCCACCGCGCCGGACACGTCGCCGGAGCCGCCCGCGGCGAACGCGGGGACGCACAACAGCGCCAAGACCGCCGCAAGCGTCAGAAGCCGAGAAAGGATTCTTTTTCGTTTCATACATACCTCCGAAATAGTTACGGGAACGCCACCCTGCGATGGCGCCCCCGTTGTGATAGGATCGATATTACATAGACAATTCAGGCGACTGGCATTTCTGCTCAATAGGGCTGTAATATTCCGGCTCCATCTCGTAATCCGCCTCGGCAGCCTGCCGATCGCGGATCTCCCACAGGATGTGCGTCACCTCATCGTCCACAACGCTGCCGGAGCCGTTCATTCTTGTCCAGTAGTCGCTGGCCACCTCCAGCGGGTTCTTGAACCGCAGGAGATAGGCAGCGTCCTCATCTGTGACGGCATTGGGAAGCTCCTTGAACATCCTCTGCACGGATGCTATCTCCTCCGCATCCTCGATCAGCGCGTCCGGGCGCTTTCGGAGCCATTCCGTCTTGTACTGCTCAAAGCAGTCTTTGAGCTTTTGCGAGAGCCTTGTTTTGGCATCTTCCTCCGGGAAGAATTCATCCAGGCTCTCAATGCAATGGTCGTGAAGCTCCTCCTTGCTCATGCCGAAATGCTTATGAAGCGTGATATACAGATCTTGAGGATCATGGATATGCTCACATATCCACCCGAACATTCCCTCATAGAGTTGGTCTTTTCTTTCCTGTGTCATCATGGTGCCGCCTCTCAATATCCCGTGCGCGGCAGGGGCTTCGCGGGTGCGTACACCCGCGTTACCCAACGGTCTGCCGCCATGATCCACTGTCCGTTGTAAACGCCGCCCGCGTCCGCCGTGTTGCAAAACTCCGTGCCGCCAACAAGCGTATTGAGAACCTTGCAGTAGACCCGCGGAGCCTCCACCTGACGGAAATTCGCGGGAACGACGCCGAAGACCGCCATAAACTCCGTCACATACTCGCCGCCGCCGAGGCCGAGCGCGGCGGGGCTGGCGTTGAGGACATAGTTTTTGTTTGTGGCCAGGCTGTCCGCGAGGACGCGGTACTCGCCGCCGCTGTAGTTCGTCTTGTAGACGATCTTATAGTTCCCGCCGACGTTCCATGTGCCGGTGACGATCTTGTCAAGGCGCACGGCGTTCGTCGGGAGCGTATCCCTCCAGTAGAACGACTGGAGCGCCGTGGTGGAGTTATTGGCGATGCCGGAGAAGTCGTAGCGGATGCTTTGACCGGGCATGACCTCGGCGTAGCCGCGCTTCGTGATGCTGACGTTGGTGTAAAGGCTCTTATTCGTCATCGCCGCGCGGACGATCTGACCGGCGAACTCGATCTCCACCTCGATGGGCGTCTTGTCGAGGCCGTAGAAGTCCGCCGCCTTGGACTCCACCAGCTTGTACCTGCCCAGCGGCAGGGGCTTCGTCGCGGCAATGCCGTTCTTGTCGGTCTTGATCGTATCGACAAGCCTGCCCGCGCGGTTATAGACCTCAAAGATCGTGTTCGGGATCGGTGTGCCAGCTGCCCAGCCGTTCATGGAGTTGTAGTCCGCGCTGCTCTTGGTGATCTGGATCTGTCCGGTGATGGGCGTGTTCTTCCACTCCACCAGCGTCACCTCGCCGCTTTTGACCTCGACGGTCTTGAGCTGGGTATCGACGATATAGCCGGGATTCTCCAGCTCGCGGATGCGGTAGCGTCCCGCGTCGATCTCCTCGATGCGGACGTAGCCGCGGTCGTCCGAGGTGTACTGCCCGGCCACATTGTTCCTGCTGTCGTACAACAGGAAGCTCACGCCGTAGATGCCCTCGCCGGTCACGGCGTCAGTCTTGTGGATCTCGATGCCGGAGTACGCCTTGTTGGTTACGGTGACGGTTGTCGTCTTGCCATCGGTGACCGTGAAATACGTCGGGGTGCTGTCGAGACGGTAGCCATGCGGCGATTCGATCTCGACCGCATAGTAGCCGCCCTGATCCAGTTCGGCCTCCGCGCGCCCGTTTTTATCGGTCGTGATCGTGGTGGCCACGCCCTGATCCATGCGGCGTATCTCGAAGGTGGCGTTGGCAAGGCGCTTCGACTTGTTCGCGGCGTCGACCTTGATCAGCTCCAGCTTGCCGACGGTCGTATCATAAAACGTAAGCTGGTTCTCCGCGCCGCCGTCGCCGCTGCTCACGACCTGCGCGCTGCCGGACGAAGCCGCAGAGCCGAAGGCCACGACCTGCGCGGCTCTCCCAGCGCCCACCGTGATGGTCTGCGGCGTGGTGTTGAGGACATAGCCCGCGACAGTCTTGGTTTCGCGTGCGATGATGGTCGTGCCGGCCGCCGCCGTCAGTGTGATCCTGCCGTTGGCGTCGGTGACATATTCGCCGTTGCCGATCTTATTGCCGTTGCCGTCCGTGAGCAGGAACGTCACGCCCGCAAGCGGCTTGGTGGTTCCCTCGATATACTTCTGGATGACGACCGTTTGATACGGGTCGTTGAAAAAGGTCAGGGTCTGCGTGTCGCCAGAGCGCACCACCACGGTCTGCGTGGCGGTCGCGGCGTTCATGGTAAAGCCCGCCGCGGGCTTGATCTCCGTCGCCACGATGGTGCCGGTTACGTCCGAGATGCGTATCTCGCCCTTATCGTCGGTCGTGTAGCGCCCGTTGGAGGAGAGTTTGCCGCCCGCCTGGTCGACGAAGCGCCCATCCGCGTAGCGAAGCTCGAACTCCGCGCCGGGGATCGGCGACTTGTCCGCGCTGGAGCGCTTGCGGATTACCAAAGCGCCTGCCCGTTTGTTCCAAAACATCAACTGCTGCGCCTCGCCTGCTTTAATGAGAATATCCTGCGGCGTGCCGTCGAGGACGAAGCCGTCCACGGTCTTGATCTCGCGCACCTTGACGGTCGTGCCGGGTTCGAGATCGGTGAGGACGATCTCGCCCGCCTTGTCGGTGTAGTAGACGCCATCGTCGGGGCCAATTGCCGCGCCGCTCCCGTCAACGACCTCGAACGCAACACCGGAGATCGGCTCGTTCTCGGTACCCTCGACGTACTTGTGGATGATGAGCGTGGTCGCCGCTTCGTCCTCGAAGACGAGCATATTCGCCGCGCCGGTATGCACGACGATGGTCTTGGGCGAGGTATCCTTGAGGTAGCCGACAGGGGCCTTGTCCTCGGACACCAGCACGGTCGACTCCGGCTTGAGTCCCGTGACGGTGACCGTACCGTCCGCGCCGGTCACATAGCGGCCGTTGCTGCTTCCGGCGTAAGCGCCGTCCGTGTACTTGACGGTAAACTCCGCCTTGGCAAGCGGCTTCTTGGTCGTTGCGTCGCGCTTGAGGATCGTGAGCGTACAGAGCGGATCGTCATAGAAGCGGAGCGTCTGCGTGTCGCCCGCGCCGACCACGACCGTCTGCGGCGTGGGATCGAGGCGGTAGCCATCCGGGGCGGTCACCTCGGTCACGACCAGCGTCGAGGGCGATACCTTGGAAAGTACGATCTGCCCCTCCGCGTTGGTTGTATAGAGGCCGTTTGACGAGGTGAGCCCCTCGTTGTCAGGGAGCAGCTCACCGTTTGCGCCGGTGATGCGGAAGGTTGCGCCGGAGAGCGGTTCCTTGGTGACGGAGTCGTATTTCTCGACGATGAGGCCGCCCTTGGGCTGGTTGCGGAACTCCAGCGTTACAGTCGCGCCAGCCTTGACCTGCGCCGTCTGCGGCGTGTCGTCAAGGATATAGCCGGAAATCGCGCGGGACTCCTTCGCCACGACGGACGTGCCGGGGGCGAGGTTCTCAATGAGGATGGAGCCGGAGGCGTCGGTGGTAAACTTGCCGTTGGCGCTGCCGAGCAGCGCGCCGCTGCTGTCGGTCACCGTGAATTCCACGCCGGAGAGCGGCGCGCCGGTCAGCGCGTCCTTCTTGACGAGGAGGACGCTGCCCTTGGGCGTATTGCCAAAATAGAGCTGGACGACGTCCTGATCCTCGCCGGAGAGGAACGCCGTCTGCGGCGCGGCGTCGATGACATGGCCGTTGTCGCTCGCAAGCTCCTCGACGATATAGGCGCCGCGGACAAGCCCTGTGACCGTGAAGCTGCCGTTTGCGCCGGTCTTGTAGCGGCCGATGGCCGTGCCGCCCGTGCCGGAGGTGTCGGCCAGATAGCGTACCTCGAACACCGCGTCGCGCACAGCCTCGCCGGTTACGGTGTCGTACTTATAGACCGTGATGGCGGAGAGCGGCACGTTCTCGAACGTCATCACGGCGTTGTCCCCGCCGCCGACATAGAGCGTCTGCACGTCCGTTTTCGCGTCTGCGGGCTGGTAGCCCGCCACCGAAGCAAGCTCCGTTACCTTATACCAGCCGTCGCGCAGACCCGTCAGCTTGAACTGGCCGTTCTCATCGGTATAGAACGTGCCGAGGTCGTTGATCTCGCCGGTATCGGTGTTATTCGAGGCGTAGGTGACGTTGAACTTTGCGCCCTCCAACGGCTTGCCGGTCACGGACGAGACCTTGTTGACCGTGAGCGTGGGCTTGCGATGGTTCTCAAAGTAGACGGTATGGTCGCGCGCGGGGTACAGCGTAACGAGCTGGCTCGGCGCGTCGAGGAGCCAGTCTGCGGGGACGGATTTCTCGGCGATCTCATAAACGCCCGGCAGGAGATCGAACAGCTCCGCCTTGCCGTCGGCGTCCGTCTTGATCTCGTCGACGCTGTGACCGTCCGCCGCGCGCACCGTGAAAACGACGCCGGCGATAGGCTCGCCGGTGTCCGCGTCATGCTTCCATACGGTGAGGTTCGGACGGCGCTGGTTCTCAATGACGAGCGTAGACGTGCGTCCGGGGAACAGCTCCACATGGAACTCGCGGGTGTCGAGGACGTGGTCCGAGACCGTGGAGGTCTCGCGCACGGAGTAGACGCCGGGATCGAGGTCGCCGATGGCGATCTCGCCGTTCTGATCCGTGACACGGTCGAGGCAGCTCGCGCCGTCCTCGATCTTGGCGATGCGGAACGCGACGCCGGGAAGCGGCGTACCGTCCGAGGACAGCTTGATGATGTGGATCGTGGGACGCTTGCTGTTCGTGAAAACGTATTCGCCGGTTTCGTCGCCGCGCAGCTCGATGATCCGCTGGGCGTCGTCGATCACATAGCCGGGGCAGTCAAGCTCCGTCACGACGTAGGAACCGGGAGCCAGCTTCGAGAGGTCAATTTCGCCGTTTACGTCCGTGGTATACTCCTGTGCGGCGACGTCGCCCTCCACCTTTTGAATGGAAAACTTTGCGTTCGGGATCACTTTGGAAAGATTTTCGGAGTCCACCTTGATCAGCCGCAGCTTCGGCTTTTCACTGTTGAAAAAGACGAGCTGGCGGATACCATCTCCCGCTTTCAATTCGATCTGCTGGGGCGTGGCGTCGATGACGTGGGAATCCGGCGCCTGTACCTCGCGCGCGACGAACGTACCGGGCTGCTGGTCGGTGAGCAGGATCTCGCCCATCTGGTCGGTCGTGTATCTGCCGATGCTTTCGCCGTCGCGCCAGATCTCAAAGGTGACGTCCGGCATGGTCTGGAGCGTCGCGCGGTCATACTTAACGATCCGTAGGCCGGGCAGTTCTTTGTTCACGAACGTCACCTCGGACGTTCCACCCGTCACGACGGTCACGGTCTTGACCGCTTCCGTGTCGAGGATATAGCCCTTGATCCCGGATGTTTCACGAACCTCGTACCCTCCGGGCTTCAGCTCCGTGAACTCGGCGACGCCCGCAGCGTTGGTCCTGCTGCTTTGCGTCTCGCCGGTTTCGAGGTTCTTGATGGTAATGCCGACGCCTTCAAGGTTGTCGCCGGTATCGCTGATCTTGTGGACGCGCAGATTGCCATAGGGCGCGTTCCAGAACGTCAGGACGCCGCCTGTCTGCGCGGTCACGGTAACGTGCTGCGTGGCGATCTCCGGCAGGAGATGGTACTTCGGCGGGATGCGCTCGGTGACGGTATAATTGCCAAAAACATGGATGGGCAGCGTGACCGTGCCGCTCTCGTCGGTCGAGAACGAGCCATACTTCTCGCCGCTGGGATACCACACGTCAAAGATCGCGCCCGCGAGCGGCTTTTCCGTGCTTTCCTCCAGCTTGACGATCTTCAGCGTACTGCCCTCCGGCTCGTCCGGCGTGTCCGGCGTGTCGGGGGTATCCGGGGCGTCGGAATATCTGCTGACCGCCTCCACGGAAAGCGGTGTGTCGGGATCGGTGTCAAGCAGATAGTCCTGAATATCGCCGTACTCGTCGCGCTGGAGCGTTTTGGCAAAATATATCTTATACTCGGTGACAACGGTATCAAACTTCAGCTTCACGCTGCCATTTTGCCCCTCGACAGCGCTTTTGGGATACACGACCCTGATCTGTGCCTGATAGCCTGCTCCGGGTGTGCGCGTCTGGCTAAGCGCAAACTGGCTGATCTCATTGCCGTCCATATCCAGAATTCTCGCACCTTCGGGCGCACCCTGTTCCAGAGAAACCCTGACGGGCTGCAGCGCCCAGGTATCACTGTCGATGGTAAAGACCTGCTGGTAACACTCCGTACCGTTGATGGTAACGGCATAGGCGGAGTTCTGATCCGGCGTTGCCGTCAGCCTCGGCTGGTACATCTGATCCCAGTACATTCCGTGCTGGTAGATGTCCTTTGCCGCCTTGAGGACGTTCTCCGCTGTCTGCCGATCCGCGCCGGTCAGGCTCGGATTGACGCCGAGGTTGCTGATGTCCCACGAGCCGAGCAGATAGCACCACAATGCCATCTTGGTCGCGTAATACGCCTGCTCCTTACTCGTAACGCCCAGCGACTCCAACGTGTAATGCGGATAGCCGTTGGAGAGGATACCAACCAGCTTCGGGTCAGTTTCCAGATGATCTGCGCCGTATTTGATCGGCGTACCCTGCGGTGCCTTGACCGGCACGCCATACAGATTCGGGTCCACACAGTACTCAGGGACTTCCGTCGTCTTTCCGCTCGGAGACGTATAGTTGTAGTAGGTGTACCATTGTGTTTTGACGCTGCCGTTCATCGTCAGCCAGTTGAGGTCGGTCTTATCGGCGTAAACATTGACCTCCGCCATCGCCTCGTCCAATGTGGATGCGGCACGGGCGGGAACGACAATCACGCTCATGATGATCGTAAAAGCCATCATGAGCGAAAGAATTCGTCTTTTCATCGCTTGCGATTCCTCCTATAAAAATTGTCTTTTGCAAAAAGAAAAGGCGTATCGCTTTCGATACGCCTTTCCCCTGAGTGGGTATTCGTGTTGGGTTCAGATAAGGTCAACATAGTACCTTGTTTCTTCAAAGATGCCGTTGTGATAGTAATCCCATGCTTCGATTTTGAACTGGAAGCTGGGGAACGCATGGACGTGCTTCGTGAGTTCAGTTTCTTTCCAAGGCCAGAAGTATTTGGTGTACGGTTCGTCCTCGGCTGGGATGGTAAGGGCGATCTTCGTCAGCAGCTTGCCGTCTTTCCATGCCGCAGGTTCACTGCCGAGCGCGTTATAGATCGTATAGAGCATCCGCCGTGTTTCGTACAAATTCCTCACGAACAGGTCGTCCCCCGCCGCGTCAGAGATATGGCGGACGTCCACCCTCGGAAGCTCCAGGGTTGGATATTGGCTCCAATCGCAGGTCGGCTTCGGCAGCTCTGGGTCGAAGTTGGGCGCGAACACGTTGTTCTCGAAGCGTGTCACGTCCTTGACCTCGTAAACCGTCCCGTCATCGCAGGGGATACGGTCGCCCACTTTCGGCGTGTACTTCGAGCCGTCCGTGGGGAGCGTCACCGTCGCCGACATTGGTATGGCGGGCGCGGGCTGGGCCGCGCTGTCGTCGGTATACGGCTTGTCGCTCTCCACGACCACGCTCTTGGTTCCGGCGTCCCAGCTCACGTTGAAGCCAACCGCTTTGCCGACGTCGCGCAGCTTGACGTAGTTGCTGCCATTGATGTTGTACGCCTCCATCTGTACCTGCTGTCCGTCCACATAGATCTTCTGCGCCGACCGCTGTGCCGCGATGCTCTCTGCCGCCTGGGTCACGGGGCCGCCGACCGCCGCCCCAATGACGATCCCCGCCGCGATAAGGGCCATGCTCTTTCCTCTGTTCTTCATGCCATATCCCTCCGTTTCGTTGTATTTGCTATGATATACCCTTTCGGCAAGGATGACAATACCAAAACGAAGCGCGAAAGTCGATACCATAAATGGACAAAGAACACGGGGCAAAGCGAAGCAAAACGCCGACGTCAGCCAACCTCCGCCGCCGTGACGCGCCAGCGGTACGCGCGCTGGTCGCGGACGCAGGTATAGAGCGTCAACGTGTTATCCGGCGTGTCGGCAAGCCCGCTGCGATCCGTCTCGTTGACCTTGGCGACGCTCGTGACGGCGTAGGTGCGCGTGCCGAGCTTTGTGGTATAGGTGATACGGTCGCCGATGGCGAGCGTGTGGAGTTCCCCGAAGTAACAGTTCGCGCCGCGGTTGTGCCCCGCGATGGCGACGTTGCCGTCCCAGACCGAGGTTTCCTCGAAGTGCCCCGCGCCCTTTGCCAACGCGGAGCTGTCCGTGCCCTGATAGACCTTGACGTTCACGCCGATGGCGGGGATCTTCAGCGTGCCGAGATGCCCGCCGCTGTAATAGAGGTCTTGCGTTGCCTCGGTGTGCTTCGCCTCGCTATAGGGGCGCGTCCCACTGACCGTGACCGTGCCGCCGCTTGCGGAAGCCGCCCATACCTCATCTGCCGCGCCATACGCGGGCGGGGCAACAGCTTCTCCGCCGATGGCCGCGCCCGCCGCCGCTCTCGTCTCCGGGGCAAGGTCCGGCGTGAGGCGCGGCGCGGCGTTCGGCGTATACGCGCTCCGGCTGCCGAACACGGGTGGGATATAGGCGGCGTTCTTGCTCACGTCCTCATTCTTTGCCGTGCCGCCGTCAGGCGTGTATACCGTCTCGACCGAGGTTGCGTTCGCGTATGCGGGACCGTCCGGCGCGGGGATCGAATAGTCATAGGCAAACGCCGGAGCTGCCGTGGCCAGCGCAAGGCAGAGGGAAAGAAAACTCGTGACCAGCTTCTTCATTCCGTGCCGCCCTCCATTTCCGAGGCATTTACGCTCTCGCCGCGGCGCTTGAGCGCCAGCGCCGCGCCAAGACCCGTGCCCGCAACGGCGACGATACCGACGGGCACAAGCACATAGCTCCACGGAAACTCCGCGGGCGCGCCGCTTTCATCGGACAAAGCGCCGTCCTTCTCCTCCGCAATACGCGTGCCCTCGAAGATGGCGACATAGCGCACATGGTCGAGCGCGACGCGGCTGACCGTACCGGCGTAATCCGCCGTGACCGTGTAGCCCTTGACGTAGCTGCCGGTCGCCGTTCCGGCGTAGGTGGCAACGGCGGTGTAGCGGTCGCCAAGGGCATAACCGTCCAAGCTGGCGGTGTTGTCCGTCTGCCAGTCAATGCTCTCCAGCGTCAGCGTCCTGCCGCCGTCCTCGATGCTCTTGGGGATATACTGCGTATCCTGCCCCACAAGGTTGGGGTAGGAGCGCGACGCGGTCACGCGCCTGGTGCTGCTGCCGTAGCCGGAGACCTCCACGCGGACGGTGTCCAGCTTTAGCGTGAGCGTGCCAGTGAGCCCGTCGTCCGTGACGAACTCGCGCTCCTGCGGGAGCAGCGAAAGCACGGACTCCATATCCTTCTTGTCGCTTTGGAGCGTAACGGTCTCGGTGTGCTGCCGCTCCTCATACGCGGGAAGCTCCTGCCGAAGAAGCTCCGCCAGCGTATAGTGAAAGCCCCCTCGCTCAAAGTCCGAGCGCGGGATGCCCGCGGGATCGGTTTCGGGGGTCAGGTCATAGACGCGCTTGAGCTGGCGTCCGTCCTCGCTGCGCTCCACGGCGGTGGGATAGCACACCGCGGCGTCCGCCGCGGCGAACGCGGGCAGGGAGAGCGCCGCGCTCATAACGAGCGCGGCGCATAGGGTAACGATACGTTTCATGGTGGTCCTCCTCTTTTCTCACATGGTCTGCGCCATACTCATGCCGGGAGCGGAGCGCTGCTCCTGCTCCGGCGCGGAAGCGGCGGTTTGGTCGCAGATCTGCGAAAGCGTCTGCTGGTATGCGTCCAGCACACCGTTTTTGACCTGCTCGTGAAACTCGGAGGTGCAGGGGAAGCAGGCGTCACTGTAGCCGTTTGCTGTGCGATAGCTGGGCATACTGACGAACAGCCCGTTTTCGCTGCCTACCACACGGACGCCGCTGACGGTGAACGCGCCTCCGACGTCAACGGTCACATCGGCAAGCGTGGGACCATCGCGCAAGGTGTTGATCCTGGCGGCGACGGAGGTGGGGCGCTGTTCCCGCACGGGAGTCTCCTGCTCCTGCCGCGCGGCGCCAAGGCTCTGCTCCCGCATCTGCGCCAGCTTCTGGCGGTAGGCGTCCAGCACGGCCCTCTCAAGCTGCTCGTATACGTCGGGGGTATTGGGCGTGCAGACCTCGACGAAGCCGCGCGCCGACTGGTAACCGGGCATGGCGACATAGGGGCCGTCGTCGCCCTTTACCAGTTTCATCCCGCGGATGGCGAAGCAGCCGTTGTAGGTCACGGAAGCGTCCGCGATCACGGGACCGTCGACGTGGACGGCGTGGATCTTGACGTCATAGGCGCCGGAGTCCTGCTGCCCTGTTTTCATCGTTTGCTTGTTACTGCTCATGGTAAATTCCTCCTCATCTTGTTTGTTGGCAAGCCGCAATTTGCGGTTTTAGCCCATTTTCATGCCGCCCATCATGGGAGCGGCGGTTTGTTCCTGCTTCTGTCCCTGAAGCTGTTCCAGCTTCTCCCGCACCCATTCAGGGAGATACTGCCCGTCCAGCGCGCCGATAAAGTCCTCGCGGTTCCAGCGGGTTTCCTCTCCGTCGCCAAGGCAGGCGGCATAGATCGCTCTGCCGCTCGCCTTGGGATCGCAGCCGAAGCCGCCCGTTGCCAGCCAGAGCTGGCTTTCCTGCGACCACGCGCTTTCCTTGAGCACGCTGGGAGAGAGGACGAGGATCTTGCCTTTGACGTTTCCGTCGTACATTCCCGCGGCACAATGCTCATGGCTGAACAGGCCGAGCGCCTGGTACGCCTGCTGGGTCTGCTCCACAAATTCGTTCAGCAGGGCGGTCGCGGTATCGACGCAGTAATAGCGGCCGTATTCGGCATCGGGGACAACGTGGAAGCCGCGCGCCCATTTTCGTGTTTCGTCGCTGATTTCCTGTCGGACAGCCGGGACGCCCTCCAGCTCCCTGACTGTGTGCGCCAGCACGAAGCTGACGCGCTTGTGGCCGAATTCTTTCAACACCTGCCCGGCGCAGTCGGAAGAAAGATTTTCGTCCTGCCGCAGCGCCTTTTCGATGGCGCGGGCGCAGCACACGTTCTCTCGGAAGCTACGCTCCCACAACTCCTCCTCATGCGCCCGTACCGCGTCGCCGTGGGAACCGTGGTAGAGGTACGGATACTCAGTCGTCGCCATAGACGATCTCTCCCGTTTTCAGCTTTTCCTCCAGCTCGCCGGGGCAGATACCGGCGGCAAGAAAGCCCTGCATCAAGGGCGTGGGGATGTCCCACAAGCCGGGGCCGTCGTGGTTGGCGCTGACGATGATCTCGCCATCCTCCAGCTCTAAATGGAGCGGAGCGTTTTCGGGAATGCCCGCCATCTCCAGCAGCTCATCGGGCAGGTCGATGTCATGGGTGAAGTCCAGGGCGTCGTAGGGGCAGCCCTTCACCTCGTCGGCGCACTCGCCGCAATCGCCGGAACCGCACCGCTCTGCGAGATGGGTGCAAAGCTCCGCGGAGGGCTGTTGGAGCGACCACGCCGCGCGGATCAGCTCGGCGGCGGTCATGCGTTTTTTCAGCACGGCCACCGCGCCGTTGAGCGCATGGCAGTCCGTATCTTCGCCGGGGGTAAAGCCGCTGATTGTCATGGTGGAAGCAGGAATGGCAAAGCTGCCGGTAAGGTTTTTTTCAGTCTTGAAGCTCATGGGAAATTGTCCTCCTGAAAGTCGAATAGTGTCATTTGGTCGGGCAGAAGTCTGCCGCGTTCATAGGGGTCATAGTTGGAGATGATGAGTTCGGGGAACTGCGCGCCGGGGTCGGTCCGCTGCTTGATGGTGTTGAGACGCGTGGTTTCCACAACAAAAATACCTTTGTGGTCGTAGAGGCTTCGGACGAAGCCGTCGTCGTTGTACGAGAGCAGGAACTTCCCCTCGATCCCCAGCAGGGCGTCCCGCAAGCGAATGTGGTCGGCTTCGGTGAAGCCCTTCTCGCCGATGTTTTGGTAGTAGCCCTCGGTATCGTGGTACGGCGGGTCGCAGTAAAACAGGCTCACGGGACGGTCATAGTGCCGAATGAGGCGCTCAAAGTCCTGATGCTCGACCACCACGTTCGCCAAGCGCCGGTGTGCCTGCTCAATAAGCGGGAAGTTCGACCACATATCGTGCGGCTGGCTGGCATAGCTCTTGAGTGCCGCGGCGTAGGAATAGCGGATGACCTGATAGAACAGCGCCGCCCTTTTGATCTCCGTGCGCCTGCCGTGGCTGGCGAGGAACGCTCTGGCGCGGTCAAAGTCCACGCGCGCGTTGAGGACGTACTTCAGCTCCGCCATGAGCTCGCGGGGTCGCTTCCGCACGCAGCGGTAGAGGTTGACGAGCAATCCGTTGAAGTCGTTGTAGACCTCGAAGTCGTTTCCGGGGGGCTTGTGGAACAGCACCCAGCCGCCGCCTCCGAACACCTCGATATACCGCTCGTAGTACACGGGGAACATGGCGACGAGCTGTTCCCGCAGGGCTTTCTTGCCGCCCACCCATGAGAGGAAGCTGTTCACGTCAGCCCACCTCCCGCGCCGTCGCCGGAAGCGGTCGGGGAGCGCACGCGCTCTTCCGGCAGCATGGTCATCTGCGCGGTGTCGAACTGCTCCAGCGCCTGCGTGAGCCCGCGGATGGCGGCGGCGATGCCGCTGATGCGGTGGGTCATGTGGGCAATGGTCGCGCGCACCTCCCGCTCGTTCGCGGCGTAGAAATAGCCCGCGCCGCTGCTGGCGATGGGCACGCCGCCGCGCCGCAGGGTGTTGATGAGATCGCGCAGTTCCTTGCCGCCGATGTGAAAGGTGGTTTCCAGCGTGCGGCTGGTGACGGCGTTTTGCTCGCCGAGGTGGTATCGTTGGAGATGCTCCGCGATGGTGTCTTTTTCCATTTCGCTCCTTTCCGGGGCGCGTTTCCCCGAAAAGGGCACAAAAAAAGAGGGGCCGCTGTCCCCATCGGGAAAACGGCCCCTGTGATCGTTCGGTTTTCTGTTTTACATTGTCTGCTCCATTGTCATCGCGCTTCGCGTCATCCGCTGCTCCTGCTGCCGGGGCTTGAGATAGACGCGCTCTGTGCGGTCAAGGCGGTATCCGTTTTGTTCGAGAGATTCCTCGGCGAAGCCATGCAGATCGAACAGCCCGGCTTCAATGAGCATCTCCGGCGCGCCCGCCTTCTTCAGCTCGGACTTCGCGTAGTCCTCCAGCTTGTCTGCCATGACGAAGCTGAACAGCCTGATCTCGTCGGCACAGCCGATCACGTCCTTGAGCGTCTGGCAATCATCGTACTCCACCGCGGCGGCGAGCTTCCGCTCGAAGTCCCGCATCCCCTGCGCCCGCTCGTCCAGCAGAAATCCAAGGTTATTGCCGTCAATCACAAGTTCCACGGCGTTGTCGTACTGCTCCATAAGGTTTCCTGCTTCGGGGAAGATGCATTTGGCGTCTGTCAGGATGCATTCGCTTACGCTCTGGACGCCGAGTTCCCGAAGGGCAAGGGCGGCCTCGTCGGGAGCGCCGTCGTTGGCGTCCGAATAATCCGGCAGGCGCAGCCAGACGCCCTCCGGCTTGACGTTGGATGCCAGCTTGACTTTGACGCTCCAGCCCTCGTCCTTGAGCACGGCGAGGTTTGTGCCATCGTAGGGCTTCTGCTCTTGCTCATCGGGATACATGACGTAACCCCCTCCGACGAACACGCCAGGGTGGGAGTCCTCATACGCGACGCCCAGCGCCTCCATGTCCGTATGCGCCAGCACCAGCTCCGGCAGCTCCAGCCCCGCCTCGGCGAGATAGAGCCTGCCCAAGTCCTCATATCCGCGAGCTGGGAAGCGTATGGAGTAGTCCTGCAAGGATATCAGCAGGTTGATGGCGTCTATCGACGTTTCGGGCGGATTCCGCTGCCACGCCGCGGCGAGGAGTATGGACTCCTTCGCCGAGAGCGTCGTGAGGCGTTCCTCCATCCAGTCGCCCTCGGCACGCGTATGCGGGATACGGAAGAATTTGTTGTAGTCGATGTTCATTGCGTCATCTCCACTCTGTCCATCGTCGGCTGCTCCTGTGCCTGCGCCATGAGCGGTTGGTTGTCCGCGCGCTCCACGCTGCCATAGTCGGTCAGGGCGAGCCGGTATTGCTCCTGCAGCGCCCGGCCGTATTGATAAAGGCTGACATACGGACGGAGCGTTTCAACCTCCTGCTTCCCCATGATGACAGAGAGCCGGTCAAGACCAATATCCTCATAGCTGGCCTGCTTCGGTGAGAGGATATACTCATCCAACCGCAGCGTGAGGTCGAGAGCTTCGTGGAGCTCGGTGACCTCCGTCGCCGCAAGAAGCGCCTTATACTTCGGAAGCTCCGCTTCCGGCAGGCGATACAGGTACTCCGCCGCGCGGTTGGCAATGGCAATGTTGTCCGCTTCGGTGATCCTGTCCCGCAGCGCGGGAACGCGGCAGTCGAGGCAAACGCAGGAAACATCGCTCCATTTAGGGGCGCCAACGCGGTCGAGCGCCGCGTCCATCTCGCGGGGGGACGCAGGAAGCGCAAGGACAGCTTCCCGTTCCGGCGCCTCGCCAAGCACCTGCACAATGGCGGCGTAGTCCGGCTTGCGCGGCGTGAGCGCCAGCGTTTTCCAGACGTCCCGCGCCAGATCGCCGTCCAGCGCGACGTACCCGCCCCGCACAATGACGCCGTCCTCGCCGCGCATAAATTGCTCGCCGATCCGCTTGAAGTCCAGCAGCTCGAACGCCTCGTCCGACAGGCCGTCCGCTTCCGGCACAAAGCCGTTTTCCGCCGCGAACCTGCCAAGCTGCCCAGTGTTATGGACCTCGTCCAGCAGGTGGCATTGACCCGTGCTGTAGGCGAGGTCGAGGAGCCTGTGCATCGGGATGATCTTCAGCCCCTTGCCCTTCTCCATCTCCACAAGCCCCTCAAAGACAGTGCTTTCCTGCGCGTTCAGCTCCGCGAGTTTTTTGCAGAGCGCGTTGAGCTCGTAGACGCTGCCGCTGCCGATCCAGTCGTGGAGTTCCCTGTGGGCGAGGAATTCGAGTATTTCCCACGTCGGCTCGTCCCGCGGCGTCATGCGGAGCTTATCCAGCGTGTCGAGCATCTCATACGGCGCGAGCGGAAGCGTTACGTCGGCATAGCTGTCGCCCTTGCCGGAGAGCTCCACGGTCATGATCTTATCCAAGTGTCATCCCTCCCATCTGCTGTTGGTGGGCTTCGTACCATTTAGGGTCAGCGCCGGGGACGCCCCAGCCGCACATGGAGCCGCACTCCATCGCCTGCCTCTGCGCGTCGGTCACGCCGAGGCGCCGGTTGTTGTCCGCGGCGGTCTCCTCGTTCCGTTCGCGCTCCGGCGTACTCCAGTCCGATGGGAAGTATCCCTCCACGCCGCGCTTGATGCAAATGAGCTCGCCGGTGCTCTTTATTACGGAGAAACACATCTCCGGCAAGCCCTCGGCAAGCTTGGGGAAAAAGCGTTCCTGCTCGGTCTGGAGCGACCACACATCGCTGTTCCAAAGATGGACGTACAGCTCACTGTCATGGTCGAGCTTGATCTCGCATTGCTCGAAGCCCTCGCCCCAGCCGTCCGAAGCTTGCCCGCTGATATAGTCCTTGAGCGTTTCCAGCTCCCGCGGCTCCAGCTCTCCGACGACGCGGCACTCCGCGACGCCCCACAGCTCGCCGTTTCGCTCCTCTGCATTGAAAACGACGGAGCGCACCCTGCGGTTCACTCCGTCGTCCTCGCCATACCAATGCATGATCCCGCGCTCCGCCTCCTCGTCCATGCGGTTGCGGAGCAGCGCGGCGGCGATCTTGTCCGCGTAGCCGGTAAGGGAGCGGCCGTCCAGCTCGGTCGGCGTATCCTCCATGTCGCCCCAATCGTTGCGTTCATAGAGGTCTGCGGTGAGCGGCATATAGAGCTTCAGCGTGTGCGCTTCGAGCGGCGCGACCGAAAAGCGGTCCTGCCCGATGGCGATGCCGAGGTATTCGCCGCTGTCCCATTGGACGCCGAAGACACCGTTATCGTCGATGCACTCCAGCGTACCCTTGCTGCCATCAGGCAGGCGATACGATGTGCTGCCGTCCTGCTCCTTCAGCTCAATGCGGGAGCCCTTGGGGAACTGCTCGCGCAGGAACTCCAGCCATTCCGATGACATACTCATGATCCAAGACCTCCCATTGTCATGTTCCGGCTCTGCTCCTGCGGTATCGCGGAAAACGAGTCCTCGCCGGGGACGAGCGCAAGCGTGCGCCCATTGTCCCACCTCATGTGGATCTGCCCGATGTCGTCGACCATGTCGATGACGCCCTCCGTGCCTTCCGGCACGGGCGACCACGGGTCGGACATGGAATTGAGCCTGATCCGTGTTCCCGCAGGATACTGCTCCTTGATCTGCCGCACCTGATCGCGCGTTGGAAATCCTTTGTTCATTTCACATTCCCTCCATCGTCATATCCATAGTATCTTCTGTATCGGTGGGGCCGATGATGTTGACGTACTCGCCGATGATGCCGAGCGCCTGGTAATAGTCATGACAGCCTCCGCCCGTGATCCGCTGGTACATCTCCTGCGCCTGCTCGTCCATGCCGCTTTGCTTGAGCGTCCGCGACGCGATGCCCATGAGGTTGAAGATATTGCCGTCCTGTCCGATCAGCTCGCAGTCGGGCTTGTCGGCGCTGTGCTTTTCCCGCTCGTCTACGCTCATTGGCTGATACCTCCCATCTGCATCGTCGGCGGCGATGCTTTATAATCCTCCAGCGGACGGGGATTATCCTCGCCAAAGAGTCCGCAGACGATATCGTCCACGGCCTTTCGCGTCTGCGGGTCGTCCGTCAGCGTTTCGTAGCTCATGCCCGTCGTGCCGATGAAGTCGATCTCCTCGCGCAGCTTTGCGACATACTCGGCGGGATCGGTGAATTCCAGCACCTCGCCGTTGGCGAACGTCATCCGACCGACGAGCTTCTGCTCCGCGTGATCCAGCGCGTTCCGCACGAGTTCCGTGAACCGGTCCCGATCCTCGCAGAGTTCTTTCATCTGAACAGCGCAGGAGCGCAGGACATCAATGTCGGCGCAGTCGCAGAAGAAGCATCCTGCTTCCGAATTGAACTTCAGTTTTTCAAAGCCGGGTGTGTCCCTGAACGTATAGCGGAACACCGCATCCCAATCGCGGCCGGAGCCGCGCGCGTGGCAGCCATGCTCATCGACGGGGCTCACACCTTTGGACGCGGCGTAGGCGTCAAAGGCATTTTGCCCGAAGTCGGCGCCTGCTCCGGCAGATTTCGAGAGGGAGAGGGTGAGGCAGTAGTCTCCGAGGGAGTGCATCCGAACGGTGAACGGCGCGATCTCCTTGCTGATGCGCCGGAGTTCCTCTCCCTTCTGCTTTTGGTGCATCTCCTGCACCCGCTTGTCGAAGCAGAAGAGGTATCCGTCGTAATCGCCCTCCTGCGGCTTGCAGCGCAGGCAGTAGCGGTAGCGCTCGGTTTCCACGACGTAGCCATACTGCCGGACGCCAAGGCTGTCGCCCAGCTCGCCGCCGAAGTCCGCGCAGTAGCTTCGCATCGTGGCGCGGTCCTTCAGCACGGTTTCGCGCAGCTCGTTGACCACCTCGTCGATCTCCGCCTTGAACTCCGGCGTATTCAGCCTGTCGCCGCAGTGATCGTGCCATGTCGTCCAGAACTCCGTGCCGCGGCGGCCGAAGTCCATGCGGAGGTGTCCGACGCCGCCGAGCAGCTCGTCCTGCTCCGGCTCGAGCGCATAGAAAAGCCCCGCCTTCGGTTGGGAAGCGGGACGCGGCACGTATTTTCTTGTGTCCGCGGGATACGCCAAGCCCTGCTCGGCGCAGAATTCCTCCAATGTCATTTCTTCGCCGAGGAAGTTCAGCCCGTTTTTGATCAAGGCATAGTCCTTGCCTTTCTTGAACGCTATCTCGGTGGGCGTGAGGATCGTTCCCGCGCGGTTTACTCCGACATACTTCTCAATGGTCGCGGGATCGCCGGGGTCGTCGTCCTTGCCGCGCAGATCATAGCAAAACCAGCCCTGCGGCACCGTGAAGCGCGATACGCGCCCGTTGGTGAACAGGGCCGGTTTGTCGAATACCTCGACATACTCGAATGTTTCTTTTCTCGCGTCTAACTTTGCCATAGGCGTCATCCTCCTCGTATGCGTAACACGGAACATACCGTGTCTTGCGCCAAAAGTCTATGAATGTTTTACAGGAAAGGGCTTTGCATCTGGATATCGCTCATCGTCTGTTCGGGCGCGGGTTCGTTGACACGGCGGATCATGCCATCCCTCCCATCGTCTGTCCCTGTTCCTCTTGTTCCCTCTGATACTGCTCGACGGGATCTTCCATCATCAGCTCGTCGAGGCTCATCGCGCCGGTATAGCCGACATAGCCCAGCTCGTTGAATTCGCCCGCCTGCTCCCGGACGCGCTGTTCGCCATACTTGGCGTAGTCGTAAAACCCGTCGAGGTTCGGATCGTACTCGAAGTGGCCGGACTGTTGGATCATGAATCTGCCGAGTTCCTCCGGCGTCTTGATGTTCGGAATGAACTCGAAAAAATCCAGATTCTCCGCAAGGTGCTGCACCTGCGAGGCGCACTCCGGCTTCGCCATCAGCACGGCGGCGGCGAGGCCGTCCATAGCGGCGTCGTTCATTTTTTCAACCGCCTGATACATCCGGTTCAGCTCAATCAAGCCCTCGCGCCGGAAATTGAGGCAATTGTTGATCTGATCCGGCAGCTCGCTCTGCCAAGTGCGGACTTGGACGTCCTCCGCCGTTCGATACCCGCCACGCTCCAGCAGGCGCTCCAGCCGCTTTTCCGGCGTTGGGAGAAGCAGCGTCATTGGCGAACTGTCCGGCTCGGAGGTCACGGGCGCAAGCTCCAGCTCCATGAGATATACCTTGTCGTAATAAACGGGGAAGTTTTGTCCCGTGTACTGTGGCTCCATACGGAAGCCGTTGTCGAAGATCACGCCGTTGGGCGTAACCGTTCCTGTGCCGGTGGCAATGAGGTCGCGGATGAGCTTTTCGCCGTCCAGTTGGTTCAGAACGTCTACCGGCGCGCCGCCGCCGTGCGTGTCCATATAATGTTCTCTCCCAGCCCTGTTGAGATCCTCGAAATTGGTAATGACCGTCGCCTGTTCGCAGCCGAACGACAGATTGATGAAGCCTTGGATGTCCTTGATCCCCAGCTTGTACGCCATACCCTCGAACTTGTCCTGCTCGTTGCCCCAATAGCGGTCGATACTCCGCGCAAGGAAGTCCAGCTCGTCGATGTTGACCTCCTGCCCCTCCAGCACGTCCAGCACGGCAAGGGAATGGTCGAGCCGGTCAATGCGGCAGTCGCTCGCTGTGGCGCCGCCGATCTCCAACTGCTCCAGCAGCTCCATGCAGTGGGCATACTCCTCGTCCGGAATGGGAAGCGGGATCGTGGCGCAGCCCCAATCGGGGTGCGCTTTGTTACTGACAATTGCCTGCATTTTTACGTTCCCTCTCTCTTTTCGCAATTTTTTCAACGTCTGTTTTCATGCACTCGCCATCCTCCCGCCAGCAGATGAAGCCGGACGATGGATACGGGCAGCCTTCGCATCGCTCGAAGCGGGTGCAGGCGGGTTTTTCATAGGGCAGCGGCGCGTCCCTCGGCGCGTAGTGGATGGAAAAAAGCCGCACGTTGATCCCCTCGATGTCGAACGAATTCGGCTTGCCCTGACGCTCTAATTCCATTGCCCTTACTCCCGCTTCCCGCTTCGCTGCTGCGGCGTTAAGGTCAGCAGAGACAGGTCCGCTGTACCGTAGCCGCCGCCCCGGTTGTAGAATTTCCCAATCGCCAGCGCGTGGGCAACGGTCGCGGATACCCCGTAGCAGCCGGACGCCGCCCTGTCAATGGCAGGCCTCGAAACGCCCGCCAGCTTGCTGACAAAGCGATGTTCCCGAATGCTCTCGCCGTAGATTCGGTAAAATTCGCTGACGCCGCCCAGCATACTCTGTCCTACCGACCACGCCTCGCCGTTCCACGTCTCTTTCACGAGCCGCATCATCTTCTCATAGCGCTCCGGTCCGAGCTGCCGGTAGGCATCGTAGGCGCGTTTGACGGCGGTGATGTTCCCGTCGCGGACAGTCCTTGCACCCGGCGTGATCTCGAAACCGCTTCGACGTGTCCGCTCCAGAAAGTCGACCGCCTCCAGATCCCCCGCGGCCTCCAGCGCGCGGAGCTTGTAGGGTATCCCCACCTTTTTGGCGTTGCCCTGCTGCTTGGCGAACAGGATGGCTTCTTCCTCGTAGGTCAAACCATAGTAGATCTTGCAGAGCACGGGAAAGTCCTTGTTGCCGTTGATCGTGCGGAGTGCGGCGAGAGTGTGGCCGCCGTCAAAGACGTAGTAGTGCCCGTCCCGCGCCGATACCTTCAGCAGATTGACCAGCGCGGGGTCGAACTGCGATACGATGCTCCGTACCCTTTCGGGTTCCGTCGGGCGCTGGTAACTGTAGTCCAGCTCCAATTGGCTGCTGTTCAGGCTTCCGATCTCCGTCCGGCGCTCTTCCGCTTTCGCTTGACTGTCGCGGGGCGGATTCGATGCTGCCTGCGCCGCCGTCCGGCGGTTCTTTCTTGATCTTCTGCTCATGTTCGTCCCTCCTAATGTTCCTTCAAGTATCTTTTGGCCGTTTGCACGGCTTTTTCTCCGATGTCCTCGACAATGGCGAGGACTTGTTCTACATCCCCCCGCTCCAGCCCTTCCAGTGTTTCGCCCAGCCCGTCGAGAAAGAGCTGCCCCATTTCCCGTACCCGCTCTGCGGCAGGGCTTGCTTGGGGAACAGCCGCGGCTTCATCCGCCTCGTCCGCTTCATCGGCAGAGGAAAAATCGGGCGGCACAACCGGCTCAAACGGGATGGGTTCCATATACGCCGGAGGCTCGTAATGCTCAAAGATAGGCTTTGTCAGCAGCGATCTGTACTCCGTCTTTCCCTCGACAGGCTCTGCGGCGTCTGCCTCCATTTGCGGTTTCGTCTGTGCCAGCTCGGTATAGGCGCGGTGAATCGACAGCTCGCCGCGTCGGAGACGGTCCTTCGTTTCCTCGTCGGCGGATTCCATAATCTTCTTCGCCTTTCCAAGCGTGTCATGGGAGACGCCTGCCAATTTGGAAAGAGCATCGCGTGTTTTATTTTGAGATGGTGCAGAATTCTGCACCATCTCAAAATCATTCTCTCCTCGTCGGGAGATGCTGATTGCGCGTTTTTTCGCCGCCTGTGCCTCCGCTTTCAAGCGTTCCTCCAGCGGCAGCACCAATTCGCAGCGCTGGAAGTCGGAGAGGTTGCGCCGTCCGAGCTGGTTCCTGACGATCCAGACCTCCGCCGCCTCGCGGCTGTCGAACTCCTTTTCCTCTATGGCGAACGGCACGCCGTTCTCATGGCAAATGCGGTATCGGTTATGCCCGTCCACGATGACGCCGTGACAGACCACCAGCGGCATCTCGCACCCGTTGGCGAGAATGCTTTCGGTGAGCATTGACAGCTCGTTCTCTTGAAGCGGCGGGATCAGGTTCGCAAAGTCAGGGTCTACCTTCAGTTCATAAAGTTGTTTTTCCATTTTGCACCTCACAAAATTGTTCCGAAAACGAAAAAGAGCCGGAGCTTTCCGATTTTTGGTTCGGAAAACTCCGGCTCAGTACATGGTCTGCGTTTGTGATGGGCTGTCATTGCTCAGTGCCAGCTCCCGCTGGTTGGATTGGTTCACGCGCTGCTCCAAATCGGGGACCGTGCGCTTGATCTGCTCCGCTGCCGCTTGCAGCAGCTTTTCCCGCTCCGTAGTGATGGGATAGCCGCTTTCCAGCGTTTCGTTGATCGCCCGATAGACCTCCGTGAGCTGGTCGCGGGAAAAGATTTGGTCGCGGTCGATTAGCCCCGCCCTCATGCAGAAGTCCCGCTTGGCGTTGGCATATTCGTCCTCGAAGTAGTGACCCGCCCATACAGCGGTGCGGTCGAAATTCCATTCCCATGTGACAAACTTAACGCCGCGTGAGGTGGGATGCCCCGCCAGCACCGCGCCGCCAAAGTCGGCAAGGAGCTTGTAGGTCTCGTCCAGCCCGCTCGCCTTGAGAACGGGCGCGGCGTCCATGAGCTGCATATACTGCCTGACCTCTCTGGCGATATCGACCGCGCGGTCGAAGGCGGCGCGCCCTCCGTCGCGGTCAAGGTCTTGTTCGCGGAACTGTGCGCCGCCGCCCGCCGTTACGCGGCAGAGCGGTTCGCCCATCCAGCGAACGGGGAGGAGGCCGTCCTTCACCTGCTCGACGCCGTAGCCTTCTCCTGTGAGGCGGATCGCCAGCTCCGCATAGTATCTGTCACGTGCTTCCATGTTGATTTCTTCCATGTTGTACTCCTTCTTGATAAAAAATAAGGCCGCGCCTGTTTTGGCGCGGCCCGTGGCGTATGGGTGCTGTATTTCGACGTCGAGAGTTCGACTCCTGTCGGTTTGGCGTATCAGCGGAAATGTAGGAAAATTTCAAGGCTGCTTCGGTGCGAACCGAAACAGCCTTGAAACCCGCATGGTTGCGGCGTTTGTGGACAGTGTAGGATTTTTATTCTGTCCTTCTGGTGCCTCGTCGGGGATTCGAACCCCGGACACCCTGCTTAAAAGGCAGGTGCTCTGCCGACTGAGCTAACGAAGCGTTTCCCTTGATATGAAAAACGGCGGCGCCGTAAAGAAAGCTGGCAGGGATGGCTGGACTCGAACCAGCGAATGAGGGAGTCAAAGTCCCTTGCCTTACCGCTTGGCTACACCCCTATGCGGGAAAAAGGGACCGGGGTTACCCCGATCCCTCCCCCTGTTGTGGGGTGGGTAAAGGGACTCGAACCCTCGACACCCGGAACCACAATCCGGTGCTCTAACCAACTGAGCTACACCCACCACAT